>NZ_OPYO01000016.1:0-200890 GCF_900275665.1 Pseudomonas sp. JV241A | reverse complement strand
TGAGGTTGTCGACGTCGAAGCCGCTGGCCAATGATGCCCTTGAAGCGCATGCCAGCGGCTTCGACGTCGACAACCTCAGGTACCTGACCCTGGGTGATCCGCAGCTGGTCGAGCGCTTGCTACGGGAACTGGCCCTGAGCAACAGCGAAGACCTCAAGGCCCTGCGCGCCCTCGGCCCGGCACCTGCGCGCGATGCCTTGCGCAGCCTGGCCCACCGCATCAAGGGCGGTGCCAAGATGCTCAAGGCTCGTGGCGTGGTGCAGCGCTGCGAAGCGCTCGAGCAAGCCTGCATCGGCGACGCCGGCATCGAGCAACTGCAGGCACTGGCCAACGACCTGGAACTGAGCCTGCAGACTCTCGACGGCCAGCTCGTCCAGCGGGTCAGTGCAACTGCAAGGTCGAGTTGATCTGGCTGATCGCATCGACCACGTGCTGCGAGCCCTGCTGGATTTCCAGGATCACCTCGCCGGCTTCATTGGCCAGCTCCACGCCAAGGCCGGTGCGGCTCAGGCTCGACTGCATGCTGGCCACGGCGGTCAACGACAGGTCGTGGTTCTGCCGCACCACCTCGACAATCTCCAGGGTCGCCTTGCTGGTGCGCGCCGCGAGGTTACGCACCTCATCGGCCACCACCGCAAACCCGCGCCCGTGCTCGCCGGCCCGGGCTGCCTCGATGGCGGCGTTGAGCGCCAGCAGGTTGGTCTGATCGGCAATGCTGCGGATGGTCTGGACGATCTGCCCGATCAGCTCCGACTGCTTGCTCACCGCATCGATGCTGCGCGCTGCGGCGTTGAGGTCCTGGGAGATTTCCTCGATCACCTGCACGGTTTGCTGCACCACCTGCGAGCCTTTGCGTGCGCAGGCGTCGTTCTGCACCGAGGTGGCGTGGGCCGATTCGGCGGCGGTCTGCTGGGTGCTGACCTGGCGGGTGATATCGCTGGCGAACTTGACCACCTTGTACAGGCGCCCACGGGTGTCGAAGATCGGGTTGTAGGAAGCCTCCAGGTAGACCATCTGCCCCAGTTTGTTGATCCGTTCAAAACGGTGGGAATGGTACTCGCCACGGTTGAGCGACGCCCAGAATGCCTTGTAGGCCGCTGACTCGCTTTCGCTTTTGTGGCAGAACAGGCTGTGGTGCTTGCCGACCACTTCGTCGAGGCGGTAATGCATGGTGTCGAGGAAATTCTGGTTGGCTTCGATAACCTTGCCATCCGGAGTGAACGCGACCATCGCCATGGAGCGGCTGATCGCGTTGATCAGGCTTTCGGTCTCGTGCTCGTGCTGCACCCGCTGGGTGATATCGGAGGCGACCTTGATCACGCTGGTGACCTGTTGCTGGGCACCCAGCACCGGCATGTAGCTGGCCTCGAGCCAGACTTCGCGGCCCCGCTTGTCAACACGGGCAAAGGTGCCGCTGCGCGCTTCACCACGACCCAAATCGCGCCATAGCTGGCGGTACTCCTCGCTCTTGCTGAAGGCTTCGTCGCAGAACATCCGATGGTGCTTGCCGCGAATCTCTTCGACGCCGTAGCCCATGGTCTTGCAGAAGTGCACGTTGGCGTCGAGGATGATCCCGTCGGGGCTGAACTCGATCATCGCCATCGAGCGGCTGATCGCCGCCAACTTGGCAGTCATATGGCCCAAGGCCTGGGTGCAACGCTCGATTTCAGCCAGATCGGACTTACGATGCAAATCAAACATTTTGCAACACTCCATGCTCGGGATTTGCTGAGCATAGATGGCGATTGGCGCCATGCAAGCACTATGACATCACCGTGCAACGCCCGCCGACTGGCGGTTTCAGCTGCTTTCGCGAACCATCAGCTCAAAGCCCAGGTCCTGGCTTTGCACTTGCCCACGTTTGCCATCGAGCAGGCCCAACAGCGCCTGCGCGGCGCAACGGCCAATGGCGGCGCGCGGGGTGCGAATCGAGGTCAGGCGCGGGACCATGTGCGCCGAGGCAGGCAAGTCGTTGAACCCGACCATCGCCACTTGCTGCGGCACTTTGATGCCCTGGCGCAGGGCTTCGAGAATGGCGCCCTGGGCCAGGTCGTCGTTGCAGAAGAAGATGCCGTCGACGTCGGCATGGCGCTGCAGCAACTGCGCGAACAGCTCACCACCCAGGCCGATTGAAGAAGGCTGCGGCGCCAGCATTTCCCGGGCGTGGGCATCCATACCGGCCTCGGCAAGGGCCTGGCGAAAGCCCTCGGCGCGCTGCATTACCCGCGGATCAAGCTGCGCGGCGATGAAGCCCGGGCGCTTGCAGCCGCGCTCAAGCAGATGCCGCGCCGCCGCCCTGCCCGCTTCCTGCTGAGAGAAACCCACCGACATGGCCTGGGCCTCACCGCCCAGCTCCATCATGTGCACACAGGGCACGCCGCTGGCGGCCAGCATCTGCTTGGCCACGTCGCTGCGATCAAAACCGGTGAGCAGGATGCCACGCGGCTGGTAAGCCAGGTAGTTGCGGATCAAGTTCTCTTCTTCGGCGATATCGTAGTGATAGTTACCGATCAGCACCTCAAGCCCACGGGGCCGCATCACCTCGTGGATGGCCTCCAGGGTGTCGATGAACAGGTGGTTGGACAACGACGGGATCAATACCACGATCGACTGGCTTTGTGCCGAGGCCAGCGCCCGTGCTGCCGGGTTGGCCACGTAGCCAAGGCTGGCGGCGGCGACCTGGACCTTCTCGACCAGCTCCGGTGCCACCGTGCTGACCCCGCGCAACGCACGCGAAGCAGTAATCGGGGAAACCCCGGAAAGCCTGGCCACTTCAGCCAGGGTGGGACGACCGGTAGTACGGGAGCCGATGCGGGTCATGACAGGTTTTATTTTCGACTTGCAAAGAATGGGGAACGGGCACTAAGGTAGCGCTGTCTCAGACCACAGGCAATGCAAAACTGCATGAGCCCAGGAATGAGCATCCAGACTGCTTTTACAAGATCAATAACATCTGGGTGGGAAGCGCTCGAGACATTAGCCGTCTCGCTTCAAGATAGCGCTATCTTGCCCTGCAGGAGGTACCGATGAATCCCCCCTTGTCCGCAATCGTGGTAATGGGCGTAGCTGGCTGCGGCAAGAGCTGCGTCGGTGCCGCCATCGCCAGCCATAGCGGCGGCCGCCTGATCGAAGGCGATGCCTTTCACCCTGCTGCCAACATCCAGAAAATGAGCGCCGGCATTCCCCTGGACGACGACGACCGCGCTGGCTGGTTGATCCTCCTCGGTGAAGAACTGCAACGGACCCTCAAAAGCGGCGCACGGCCGGTCCTCACGTGCTCGGCGCTGAAGAAGCGCTACCGCGATGCCCTGCGCCACGCCGTGCCGGACCTGGGCTTCGTGTTCCTCGAACTCACCCCGCAAGAAGCCGAACGCCGGGTACTGGCCCGCCCCGGCCACTTCATGCCCGCCAGCCTGATCGAAAGCCAGTTCGCCGCCCTCGAACCGCCTCATGGCGAGCCGCTGACCCTGCCCCTGGACGCCACCCTGCCGGTGGACAAGCTGGCCATCGAGGTAGACCAGTGGCTAAAGCCCTGCGGTGAACCGCTGCTGGCGCGAACGGCCTGACCCTGGCTGTTTTCTCGGCTCACCCAAGATAGCGCTGTCTCGACCCGTAAACGCTACAAATGTTCCGCCCACAAAAATGACAATACGAGGCACTGAACCATGTTTGGTTTGGCAACTGATACCTACCTGCTGCTCGATGCAGTCGTCACTATCATCGGCCTGGTGCTGCTGATTACCCACTTCAAGGTCCACCCTTTTGTCGCCCTGACCCTGGCCGCCGGCTTTCTCGGCCTGACCTCCGGCATGCCGGTGGCCAAGGTGATGAAATCGTTCCAGGACGGTTTCGGCGGCGTGCTCGGCTTTGTCGGCATCGTCCTGGCCCTGGGCACCATGCTCGGCAAGCTGATGGCCGACTCTGGCGGCGCCGACCAGATCGCCCAGACGCTGATCCGCGCTTTCGGCAAACAGAAAGTGCACTGGGCAATGATGTTCGCCGCCTTCCTGGTCGGCATTCCGCTGTTCTTCGAAATCGGCTTCGTATTGCTGATTCCATTGGTGTTCATCGTCGCCCGGCGTTCCGGGGTGTCGCTGATCAAGATCGGCATTCCGCTGCTGGCCGGGTTGTCGGTGGTCCACGGGCTGGTGCCGCCGCACCCGGGGCCGCTGCTGGCCATCGGCATCTTCAATGCCGACATCGGCAAGACCATCTTCTACGGGCTGATCGTCGCCCTGCCCACGGCGATCATCGCAGGTCCCCTGTACGGTAACTTCATCTCCAAGTACATCCCGGGCAATCCGAACAAGGAGCTGATGGACCAGATCGCCCGCGAGTCCGACCAGCAGAACCTGCCAAGCTTCAGCATCACCCTGATCACCGTGCTGCTGCCGGTGTTCCTGATGCTGCTGAAAACTTTCGCCGACGTGGTACTGCCGGCCGAGCATATCGTCCGTCAGTGGATGGACCTGATCGGCCACCCGATCAGCGCCCTGCTGGCGGCCCTGCTGCTGGCGTTCTACACCTTTGGCGCGGCGCGCGGGTTTTCTCGGCAGCAGATCATGAAGCTGCTCGATCAAAGCCTTGCGCCCACCGCGGCGATTATCCTGATCGTCGGTGCCGGTGGTGGCTTCAAGCAGATGCTGGTGGATACCGGCGTGGGTAATGTGATCGGGCAGATGGCCGTGCAGGCCGAGATTTCACCGATCATGCTGGCCTGGCTGGTGGCGGCGGTGATTCGTATCGCCACGGGCTCGGCGACGGTGGCAACCATCACCGGGGCCGGGATCGTCGCGCCGGTGATCGGCATGATTCCGGGGGTCAACCGTGAGTTGCTGGTACTGGCGACCGGCGCGGGATCGTTGATTCTGTCGCACGTCAACGATGCCGGCTTCTGGCTGGTGAAGCAGTACTTCAACATGACCGTGGCCGAGACCTTCAAGACCTGGAGCATGATGGAGACCATCCTGTCGGTGGTCGGGATCATCTTTATCATGCTGCTGTCGTTGGTGGTCTGAATATCTGCGGGCTGCTGCGCAGCCCATCGCTGGCAAGCCAGCTCCCACAGGTTCGGTGTGGGAGCTGGCTTGCCAGCGATGCAAGGCAACGCCTTGCTAGTACATCAGATCAAAAAGCTGCCTTGAAGATCGCCTCGATCTCCCCCTGACTGGCCACCCGCGGGTTGGTCAGGCCGCAGGCGTCCTTCAGGGCATTGCTGGCCAACGTCGGAATGTCCGCCTCCTTCGCCCCCAGCACCGCCAACCCTGCCGGGATATCAATGGCCCGCGACAGGTTCTCGATCGCCGCCAAGGCCGCAGCGCTGCCCTGCTCGGCATTCATGGCGCCGACCTCCACGCCCATGGCCTTGGCCACATCACGCAGGCGCGCCGCACTGACGCTGGCGTTGAAGCGTTGCACATGGGGCAACAGCACCGCATTGCAGACACCATGGGGCAAGTCATAGAAACCGCCCAACTGGTGGGCCATGGCATGCACGTAACCCAGGGAGGCATTGTTGAAGGCCATGCCGGCGAGGAACTGGGCGTAGGCCATGTTCTCCCGGGCCTTGAGGTCGCTGCCGTCGGCCACGGCCTGGCGCAGGTTGGCGCTGATCAGCTCGATGGCCTTGATGGCGCAGGCATCGGTGATCGGCGTGGCGGCCGTCGAGACGTAGGCTTCAATGGCGTGGGTCAGCGCATCCATGCCGGTGGCCGCCGTCAGGCCCTTGGGCATGCCGACCATCAGGGCCGGGTCGTTGACCGACAGCAGTGGCGTGACGTTGCGGTCGACGATGGCCATTTTCACGTGGCGCGCTTCGTCGGTGATGATGCAGAAACGGGTCATTTCGCTTGCCGTACCGGCCGTGGTGTTGATGGCAATCAACGGCAACTGCGGCTTGGCCGACTGATCAACCCCTTCGTAGTCACGGATATGCCCGCCGTTGGTGGCGCACAGGGCAATGCCCTTGGCGCAGTCATGGGGCGAGCCGCCGCCCAGGGAGATCACGCAGTCGCAACGCTCGCGTTGCAACAGCGCCAGGCCCTGCTCGACGTTGGCGATGCTCGGGTTGGGCTTGGCGCCATCGAAGATCGCCGAGTCGATGTCGCGCATCGCCAGCATTTCGGCAATGCGCTCGGCAATCCCGGCCTTGGCCAGGCCCGCGTCGGTGACGATCAGGGCCTTGCGCAGGCCGTATCCGGCAATGGCAGCCATCGCCTCTTCGAGGCAATCGATGCCCATGATGTTGACGGCGGGAATGAAAAACGTGCTGCTCATGGCGAGATCCTCATGCAATGTACCTTTGCCTTGAGGATCCGCCTGTCTGCCCTGCTCCGTGTTGATCTGAGTCAGCCGAGGAACAGCCGGTAGGCCGGGTTGTCGCTTTCGTCCCAGTAGCGGTAGCCCATGGCGTCCAGCGCCTCGGGCAGGCTGGCCTGTTCGTCCTGCGGCACTTCCAGGGCGGCAAACACCCGCGCCTCGGCGGCGCCGTGGTTGCGATAGTGGAACAGGCTGATGTTCCAGCGTTTGCCCAGGCGCTCGAGAAAGCCCAGCAAAGCCCCCGGACGCTCGGGGAATTCAAAGCGCAGCACGCGCTCGTCCGCCCCCGGCCCGGCATGCCCGCCCACGGTGTGGCGCACATGCAGCTTGGCCAGTTCGTTGTCGGTCAGATCGAGCACCGTGTAGCCCTGCTCGCGCAGGCTGGCCAGCAGCTTGTCGCGCGGGTCGGTTTGCGGATGGGTCTGCACGCCAACGAACAGCCGCGCCTCTTTGCCCGGGTAGTAGCGGTAGTTGAACTCGGTGATCTGGCGCTTGCCCAGGGCCTGGCAAAAGGCGCGAAAACTGCCCGGCTGCTCTGGGATTGTCACAGCGATGATCGCTTCGCGCTGCTCGCCAAGTTCCGCCCGCTCGGCCACATGACGCAGGCGGTCGAAGTTGACATTGGCACCGGAGTCGATGGCCACCAGGGTCTGCCCCTGCACGCCTTCGCGGGCCACGTACTTCTTGATCCCGGCCACCGCCAGGGCACCGGACGGCTCGGTGATCGAACGGGTGTCGTCGTAGATGTCCTTGATTGCCGCGCACAGCTCATCGCTGCTGACGGTGATGACCTCGTCGACATAGTGGCGGCACAGCTCAAAGCAATGCGCGCCGATCTGCGCCACCGCCACGCCCTCGGCAAAGCTGCCGACCTGGGCCAGCACCACCCGCTCGCCGGCGGCCATAGCGGCCTGCAGACAGTTGGAATCATGCGGCTCGACGCCGATCACCTTGACCTCGGGGCGCAGGTATTTGACGTAGGCAGCGATGCCGGCGATCAAGCCGCCGCCACCGACCGGCACGAAGATCGCATCCAGCTCGCCCGGTTGCTGGCGGAGGATCTCCATAGCCACGGTGCCTTGGCCGGCGATCACGTCCGGGTCGTCGAACGGCGGCACGAAGGTTGCGCCTTCGCTGTCGGCCAGCTTCAGGGCATGGGCCAGGGCGTGGGGGAAGCTTTCGCCGTGCAACACCACCTGGCCACCGCGCGAACGCACGCCTTCAACCTTGAGTTCAGGGGTGGTGGTCGGCATAACGATGGTGGCGCGCATGCCCAGCTCGCGAGCCGCCAGGGCGACACCCTGGGCATGGTTGCCGGCCGAAGCGGTGATCACCCCGCGCTGGCGCTGGGCCGGGCTCAGGCGACTGAGGCGGGTATAGGCACCGCGGATCTTGAAGGAAAAGGTCGGTTGCAGGTCTTCCCGCTTGAGCAGCACCTGGTTGCCCAGGCTGCGCGACAGGGCCGGCGCCGCTTGCAGGGGCGTTTCGATCGCCAGGTCGTAAACCGGGGCCGCAAGAATGCGCCGCACGTAGTCGGACAGCAGGCTCAGCGGCGCGGACGGTGTACGGGGGCTAACGGCAAGGCTGGTCATCGGTGACTCCTGGTTTTTTTAAGTGCCCAGGAGAGAGAGAAAGAACCCGCCTCCAGGGCGGGTTCGGTGCAAGTGTCAGCTAGCCCGCCAAAACGATAATGGCGGTAATAATGCTGTGCTGAGACGACTGCAGGAATGTGTTCATGCCCACGAAACTAGCGCAGCCGCCCGGGCAAAGTCAAGCCGGCTCACGCGCAGAATCGGGCACATCGAACACCCGGTCGAAGGCCCACTGGAAGACAAAGGCATAGCCGAAGAAGAACACGAACAGCGCCAGGTTGGTCAACAGCGCCGCCCACAGGCTGATCTGCAGCCAGCCGGCCACCACCGGCAAGAGGATCAGCACCAGCCCGCCTTCAAAGCCCAGCGCGTGGAGAAAACGCCGCCACAGCGTGCGCTGGCGTTGGGCCTGGCGCGCCTCCCAGTACTCGAACGCCCAGTTGTAGAACATGTTCCAGGCCAGGGCCACCGCCGAGAGAATCAGCGACAGCACCGTGGAGTGGGCCATGCCGGCATCGAAGGCCCAGGACAAGACCGGCGCCACGCACAGCACGGCGATGGTTTCGTAGAGAATGGCCTGGACGATCTTGCGCGCCTTGCCTTGCATGTCCGGCTCCCTGAGCGTCAATGAAGCCCCACCCTAGCCGCGTTGAGGCGCCGGTTCAATTGAGCTAAATTGAGCCTCCCTCAATTGGCTTGAGCACCGTGTTCGCCAAACTGCCCCTGACTGCCCTGCGCACCTTCGAATCGGCGGCCCGCCTGGGCGGCTTCAAGGCTGCCAGCGACGAACTGGCGGTCACCCCGGCGGCGGTGTCGCACCAGATCAAACGCCTGGAGTCGCACCTCGGCCTGCTGCTGTTCGAGCGCAGCAGCCAAGGTGTCAGGCTCAGCGAAGCCGGCGAGCGTCTGTACCTGCAGGTGCACCAGGGCCTGGCCAACCTGCAGCGCAGCGTCGATGCCCTGCAACCGCCGTGCGATCGCCAGCAACTGACCTTGACCACTACCGCGGCCTTTGCCAGCGCGTGGCTGATCCCGCGGCTGGGTGATTTCCATCGCCGCCACGCAGACATTCAAGTGCGGGTGCTGACCGGCAGCGAGGTGGTCGACCTGCAGCGCGAGCACCGTTTCGACCTGGCCTTGCGTGCCGAATTCAATCCTGACCCGGCGTTGCAGCGGTTGCCGTTGCTGGCCGAGCATTTCTCGGTATACACCCCGCCCGGCTGGCAGCCGCTGCCTGCCAATCGGCCCCTGTCGTTGATCGAGGTGCCGTGGATTTCGGTCAGTGGCGTGGTCATCGACTGGGCCCGCTGGTGTGCATTGGCCGGGTGTGAAGACTGGCTGCAGCGGGCGCGTTTTCATCACTATGACGATGAGCACCATGCCCTGCAGGCGGCCGCTGCCGGCTATGGGTTGGTGCTGGCCAGCAACGTGCTGGTGGCCGACAGCGTGCGCCAGGGTTTGCTGCAACCGTGGCGCGCGGAGGTGCGCTTGCCGGCCGCGCAGTACAGCGCGGTGTGGTTGCCGGGCCGCGAGCGCGAGCCTGCGCTGCGGGCGTTTCTGGATTGGCTGGGCAGCGCTATTTGCTCCGCACCGAATTAAATCCGTTCAAACTCGCGCACAAATTGATTACCCTGCTGCGCCTCTCGGCTTGCAACCCCCCTATCCCAGCCCCTTGGCAGAAGGAGGAGACCCGGCTCATGCTCGCGGTTCTCGACATGCATCAGGACGATGCCGCGCTACCTAAGCGGGTCAGTCATCACTCTATCAACCAGCACCTGCGTGGGCCGATGCAACTGGCCAGCGTCCTGCTGTGGTTTTACGCCGCTCCCAGCCTGGCCGACAGCGGCCCGTGCGAGCAACTGCGTCAGACAACGCCCGCTTACCCTGTCGACGTCAGCCAGTTGCGCGCCCTGGGCGACTGCGCCATGCCCGAGCGCCCCGGTGAAGCGGTGGTCTACTACCAGGCCGCCGAAGACCTCGGCGACAGCGGCAGCCGCCTGCCGCTGGCCCAAGCCCTGGAAGCCTCGGGTGATTCCATTGCCGCCTTGGCGATCTGGAAAAGCCTGGCCGACAGCGAGTGGACCGCCAGTGCCCGCCTTACTGCCGCGCGCAGTGCGCTGAATGCCGACAATTCTTACCTGGCGCACACCTATTGGAAACAGGCAACGCCTGTAACGGCCGATGACTGGGCGCTAGGCGCCGCCATCGCCCAGCGCGAACTCCAGGAGCAGGATGCCATGGACTACCAGCGCCAGGTCCTCAAGCAGCAGCCCCGCGCCGATCGTTACTACGCCGCAGCGGTAACCGCAGCGCAATCTGGCCACCTGCAGCAAAGCACCGCCTGGCTCGCCGAAGCCGTGCGCCTGGCACCGCAGCAGCCGCGCTACAGCGCCGACTACGGCATGCGCCTGGCAGGCGCCGAAGATCAAGCGACCCGAGCCCGCTCGATCCCCTACCTTGAGCGCGCCACCCGCGCCCTTCCCGAGGACTACCGGATCGGCGAAGCCCTGGCCTGGCGTTATGTCGAAGTGGAAAACAACCGCGCTGCACGCAAGGCGCTGCGCCGGGTACTGGATGTCGAACAGGAACTGGTCGACGGTGACCAGGTGTTCGGCAGCCTGGCCGCACGCACGTACCATCAGCGCCGGGTTCACGAGGCATTGTCGCGGCGCGACAGTATTACCCTGGCAAGCACCTGGGCACCCGCCGGGATGCCGACCAACGACAACGTTCGCGATGACCGTAAAGAGCGCCGTGGCACCTCGCAGAACGTGCAAATGGCGATGTGGGATCACGCTCTGGGCGACGAGCCGAGCCGCAACGGCAGGACGCTTTCGGTCTATGGCCGGGTGCTGTTCGCAGGCACTGGCCGCACCGACTACGCGCACACCATGGGCACCGGTGTCGGCCTGCGCTACAAGCCCTTCGGTACCCGCAACATCAACCTGTACAGCGAGCTTTATCACCAGCGCCAGATCGACGATGCCCAGTACGGCGGCCTGACCCTCGGCCAGTTGATCAGCCCGAGCAAGGTCGGCGACAACTATGGCGACCTGCGCGGCCACGCCGAAACGAGTAACGACCTGCTGCTGCGCGCGACCGCCTCGTTCCTTGACCAGGGCAAATGGCGCAACGACTGGCGGGCTGACGAGGACGAGTGGGACGAGCGCTTCCTTTACCACGACGCCGCCTGGTGGACCCGCGCAGGCGATCACCAATGGCTGTCGCGCTACCAGCGCGGGCACACCTGGAAGCTGCCCAGCGACACGGCGCAAACCCTGATGCCGTACGGTTTTCTCGAGTTCTCAAGCCAGGATCCGAGCAACGACTGGCGACAGGACCTGCGCACGGGTCTGGGCCTGCGCTGGCAGTGGTGGTTCGACGATGACCGCTACAACGCCTATCGCGGCTCGCTGAAAGTACGCGCCGAATACCAGCAATCGCTGGGCGGCAATCTTTATGAACATGCCAACGGCCTGTTGCTGGGTGCGGAGTTGACCATTTGATGCGCCGCTTGATCGCTGTGCTGCTGTTCGCCCTGAGCCTGTCGGCAACGGCTGACGAACACCTGTTCTACCAACCGCTGGAGCGCGACGCGCAGCTGAGCCAGGCGCAATGGCGCACGCTGTGGAAAGCCGCCGCGCCCCAGGGCGGCAAGACCCTGATCGTGCAATGGAGCGCCTACGGCGCCAACGACTTCGGTGGCGCCCAGGGATGGCTGGCCAACACCTTGCGCCTGGCCCACGAACAAGGCCTGCAGCTGGTGTTGGGGCTGTACCGGGACGCGGCCTACGATCAGCACATCGACGAACTGGACGGCGTCGGCCTGATGGCTTACTGGCAAACCCAGCTGGGCAAGTCCCTGGCCCAGCAACGCACAGTGCGCGAACAGTGGCAACTGCCCGTTACAGGCTGGTACCTACCGATGACGGTAGACGACCTGCACTTTCACAGTGCTGATCGCCGCCAGGCGCTATACACCCAGTTGCAGGCCTTCAACCGCCGCCTCGATGCGCCCCTGCATATCAGCGCTTTCAGTACCGGACGCTTGAGCCCGGCAGTCAACGCCCGCTGGCTCGAGCAACTGGCCAGCCTCAAGCTGCGGGTCTGGTGGCAGGATGGCCTCGGCAGCTCACGCCTGGCTCCATTGGTACGCCAGGGTTACCTGGACGCCCTGCCCGCGAGCATCGATATCGTCACTGCGCAAGCACCCCTTGTTCCACACTGAGGCCAGGACATCCCATCAACCGCGTGGCAGCCTGATCTTGAACTGCGCGCCACCCAGCGCCGACTGCCCCACCGTCAGCGTGCCACCCTGGCCTTCAATGGCCCGGCGGCTGATCGCCAGGCCCAGGCCGAAGCCGCCGGTGGTGCGGTCGCGGCTGCGGTCCAGGCGGTAGAACGGCTGGAAGATCAGCTCGCGCTGGTCGTGGGGGATGCCGATGCCGTTATCCTCCACGGTCAGCAGGCAATGGCCCTGGGGGTCGAGGCTCAGACGCAGGAGGATCTGCCCGTCGCAGTAGCGCATGGCGTTGCGCACCAGGTTCTGTAAAGCGCGGGCGGTCAGGCGCGGGTCGAGGATGAAACGCGGCAGGTTGTCGTCGGCGCGCACCTGCCACTCGATGCCGCGACCATCGAGTTCCTCGGCAAAGCTGCCGAGGATGCTGTCGACCAGTTCCAGCAGCGAAACCTCGACCCGCTCGCGGGCCTGATCGACGTTCTGCAGGCGGCTGTAGGACAGCAGTTCAAGCACCAGTTCATCCAGCTCGCGCACATGCCCGACCAGTTCCAGCAGACGCTTGCGGCAGTTCGGCGGCACCTCGTCGAACAGCAGCACCAGGCCGAAGTCCAGGCGGGTCAGTGGCGTGCGCAGTTCATGGGACACGGCATTGAGCAGCTCGCGCTGCTGGGTCAGCAGGCGCTCGACGTCCTGGGCCATGGTGTCGAACACCTGGGCCAGTTCGCCGATGTTCGAGCGCGGCGGAATATGGGTGCGCTCCGACAACTGGCCCTGGCCCAGGCGTCGGGCGGTTTCCTTGAGCCGTTCGAGGTCGCGCCAGTGCGGCCAGACCCAGAACAGCAGGCAACCGAGCAGGGCGGCGCCAATCAGGACGGTCACTACCCAGGACAGCAGGCTGATGTCCAGCGGGTCGGGCGGGTTGCTCAGCTCCACCAGCCAGGTGTCGTCCAGCGGCGCCAGGGCGGTTTCGTAATAGCCCCAATCCCCCAGGCGCACGACGTTCTGGCCGGCGTTGAGACGGTCACGCTCCTCGTACGACAGGCCGATCTGATCCTGGCGGCGCAACTCGATCTGCAGCGGAGCGAAATCCGCCGCCAGCTCCCTGGCCTTGGCCGGCCATTCACTGGGCGGCACCTGCTCGAACTGCTTGACGATCAACCGCTGCACGCCCCGCGCCTGGTCGAGGTTGTAGGCGATGAAGCGCTGGTGAAAGGCGCCGACGATGGCATCCGGGATCAGGAAGATCGCCCCGGCATAGGCAACGATGGTGATCAGGTACAGGCGGATGAGGATCTTCAGCATGGGCCGCTAGAACTCCCACTCGACGCGGCTGAACAAGTAGCCCTTGCCCCACACGGTCTTGATCTTGCGCGCTTCGCCGGCGCTGTCGTCAAACTTGCGCCGCAACTTGGAAATCGCCACGTCCACCGAGCGGTCGGTGCCGTTGAACTCGATGCCGCGCAATTGCTGGAGGATGCGGTCGCGGCTGAGCACCACGCCGGCATTGCGCGCCAGCACCACCAGCAGGTTGAACTCGCCGCTGGACAGCTCCACCGGCTGTTCGCGCCAGAACACGTTGCGCTCGGCCAGGTCGATGCGCAGGCCTCCGACCACGATCAGGTCGCTCTCAAGTCGCGGTTCGTTGATGCAACTGCGGCGCAGCAAGGTGCGCACCCGGGCCAGCAGCACCCGCGGCTCGCAAGGTTTGGTCACGTAGTCGTCGGCGCCCATTTCCAGGCCCAGCACCTGGTCGTGGCTGTCATCGCGGGCGGTCAGCATCAGGATCGGCAGGGCCTGGGACTCGGCGCGCAGCAAGCGGCATACCTGCAGGCCATCGAGGCCCGGCAGCATCAGGTCGAGGATCACCAGGTCCGGCTTGTTGCGCCGGGCTTCGGCCAGGACATGATCGCCACGGGCAATCACGCTGACGCTGAAGTCGTTGCGCTGCAGGTAGCTGGCGATCAGTTCGGACAGGGCGCAGTCATCTTCGACCAGGAGAATATTGGGCATGGGTAGTTTGACAGGCTGGGAAAGTCAGGCAGGATATAAGAGCTCAAGCGCTCGCTGGGTAAAGCTTCACACTTTTTTACATTTGGCCTACACAGCTTAACTGTTGCCCGTCGGTCGCCTGCCTTAGCATTGCCGGGTCATTTTCGGAAGATCCGCATGTCCAGTACAAGTCCCGTCCGTCTGCGCGCCCTGGTGCCGCTGTTGTTGATCACCTTCGCCCTGAGCGCCTGCGACGATAAATCGCCTGCCGAAGAAAAGGCCCCGCCAAGCGCAGTCAAGGTCGAGACCGTGCGCGTCCAGCCGCTGGCGATCACCACCGAGCTCAATGGCCGCATCCTGGCCCCACGGACCGCCGAGGTGCGTGCGCGGGTCGCAGGCGTGGTGCTCAAGCGCGTGTACCGTGAAGGCAGCGACGTCAAACAGGGCGATGTGCTGTTTCGCATCGACCCGGCGCCGTTCCAGGCCGACTTCGACAGCGCCCGCGCAAGCCTGGCCCGCGCCGAAGCCACGCTGTTCCAGGCCCGCTTGCAGGACCAGCGCTATCGCGAACTGATCGGTATCAATGCGATCAGCCGCCAGGACCATGACAACGCCCGCGCCGCCTTCCTGCAGGCCGACGCCGATGTCGCCGCGGCCAAGGCCGCCCTGGAGCGGGCCAAGCTCAACCTGGGCTACGCCACCGTCACCGCGCCGATTTCCGGACGCATCGGCCGTGCCCTGGTCACCGAAGGCGCCCTGGTGGGGCAGAACGAAACCACGCCGCTGGCAACCATCCAGCAACTGGACCCGATCCATGCCGACGTTACCCAGTCGACCCGCGAGCTCAATGCCCTGCGCCGCGCCTTGCGTGCAGGTGAGCTGCAGCAGGTGGGCCAGGACCAGGCCAGCGCAACGCTGATCCAGGACGACGGCACCCCCTACCCGCTGCCGGGCAAGCTGTTGTTCTCGGACATCAGCGTCGACCCGAGCACCGGGCAGATCACCCTGCGCAGCGAGTTCCCCAACCCGGACCTCGACCTGTTGCCGGGCAGCTTCATCCGCGTGCGCCTGGAGCAGGCGGTCAAGCAGCAAGGCATCAGTGTGCCGCAGCGGGCCATCCTGCGTGACAGCGCCGGCAATCCGAAGGTAATGCTGGTGGATGCCGAACAACGCATCAGCGAGCGTTCGGTGGTCCTGGGCAGCGTGCAGGAAGACCGCTGGATCGTCAGCGACGGCCTGGCCCCCGGTGACCGGGTGGTGGTCGAAGGCCTGCAGCACATCAGCGCCGGCGACCAGGTAGAGGTCGACAACGCGGGCAAGGACGCCCTCCCCATCGTTCAGTCCAACGGCCAGTGAGGGCCTGATTCATGCCGCAGTTTTTCATTGACCGCCCGGTCTTCGCCTGGGTGGTCGCCTTGTTCATCCTGCTTGCCGGCGCCCTGGCCATCCCGCAGTTGCCGGTGGCCCAGTACCCCGATGTGGCGCCGCCGCAGGTGGAAATCTACGCCGTGTACCCGGGCGCCTCGGCGCAGACCATCGACGACAGCGTGGTCAGCCTGATCGAGGAAGAGCTCAACGGTGCCGACAACCTGCTCTACTTCAGCTCGCAAAGCAGCCTGGGCAGCGCCACCATCACCGCCACCTTCGAGCCGGGCACCAACCCGGACCTGGCCCAGGTCGACGTGCAGAACCGCCTGAAAGTGGTCGAGTCGCGCCTGCCGCGCCCGGTCACCCAGCAAGGCCTGCAGGTGGAGAAAGTCTCCACCGGCTTCCTGCTGATGGTGACCCTCACCGCCATGGACGGCAGCCTCGATGAAGTCACCCTGAGCGACTTTCTCGCCCGGAACGTGATGAACGAGATCCGCCGCCTCAAGGGTGTCGGCAAGGCGCAGCTGTATGGTTCGGAACGGGCCATGCGCATCTGGATCGACCCGGCCAAGCTGATTGGCTTCAACCTGACTCCGGATGACGTCAACGACGCGATCGCGGCGCAGAACGCCCAGGTGGCGCCAGGCAGCATTGGCGATTTGCCGGGTACCGGCACCCAGGAAATCACCGCCAACGTGGTGATCAAGGGCCAGTTGAGCACCGTGCAGGAGTTCAAGGACATCGTCCTGCGCGCCAACCCGGATGGCTCGACCGTGACCATCGGCGATGTCGCCCGGGTCGAGATCGGCAGCCAGGAATACCAGTACGGCACCCGCCTCAACGGCAAGCCGACCAGCGCCTTCAGCGTGCAGCTGTCGCCCGGTGCCAACGCCATGGAAACCGCGACCCTGGTGCAAGCCAAGCTCAACGAGCTGTCGCGCTACCTGCCGCCGGGGGCCAAGTTCGACATCCCCTACGACACCTCGCCGTTCGTCAAGGTCTCGATCCAGCAGGTCATCACCACCCTGCTCGAAGCCATGGCCCTGGTGTTCGCGGTGATGTTCCTGTTCCTGCAGAACATCCGCTACACCCTGATCCCGACCCTGGTGGTGCCGGTGGCGCTGATGGGGACCTTCGCGGTGATGCTCTCG
Source organism: Pseudomonas sp. JV241A (assembly GCF_900275665.1). Classification (NCBI taxonomy): domain Bacteria; kingdom Pseudomonadati; phylum Pseudomonadota; class Gammaproteobacteria; order Pseudomonadales; family Pseudomonadaceae; genus Pseudomonas; species Pseudomonas sp. JV241A. The sequence continues at coordinate 184,232 of NZ_OPYO01000016.1, read as the reverse complement.
CTGGGCTTCTCGGTCAACGTGCTGACCCTGTTCGGCATGGTCCTGGCCATCGGTATCCTGGTCGACGACGCCATCGTCGTGGTGGAGAACGTCGAGCGGATCATGAGCGAGGAAGGCCTGGCGCCGCGCGAGGCGACGAAAAAGGCCATGAGCCAGATCAGCGGCGCCATCGTCGGCATCACCCTGGTGCTGGTGGCGGTGTTCCTTCCGATGGCCTTCATGAAAGGCTCGGTGGGGGTGATCTACCAGCAGTTCTCGGTGTCGATGGCGGTGTCGATCCTGTTCTCGGCGTTCCTCGCCCTGAGCCTGACCCCGGCCCTGTGCGCGACCCTGCTCAAGCCGATCGCCAAGGGCTCGCACCACGAGAAAACCGGCTTCTTCGGCTGGTTCAACCGCCGCTTCGAAAGCCTGACCAATGGCTACCAGCGCTGGGTCATCCAGGCGCTCAAGCGCAGCGGCCGCTATCTGCTGGTGTACGTGGTGCTGGTAGCCGGGCTGGTGTACGGCTTCAGCCAACTGCCCTCCTCGTTCCTGCCCACCGAAGACCAGGGTTACACCATTACCGACATCCAGCTGCCGCCGGGGGCCAGCCGTGCCCGCACCGAACAGGTGGCAGCGCAGATCGAGGCGCATAACGCTACGGAACCTGGCGTCGGTAACAGCACCCTGATTCTCGGTTTCAGCTTCTCTGGCAACGGCCAGAACGCGGCGCTGGCGTTCACCACCCTCAAGGACTGGTCCGAGCGCGGTAGCGATGACAGCGCCCAGTCCATTGCCGACCGCGCCAACGCCGCCTTCAGCCAGCTCAAGGACGCCATCGCCTACTCGGTGCTGCCACCGCCGGTGGATGGCCTGGGTACCTCCAGCGGTTTCGAGTTCCGCCTGCAGGACCGTGGTGGCCTCGGCCACGCCGGCCTGATGGCTGCGCGTGACCAGTTGCTCGCCGCCGCCGAAAAGAGCCCGGTGCTGGTCAACGTACGCGAAAGCGCCCTGGCCGAAAGCCCGCAGGTGCAGCTGGAAGTCGACCGCAAACAGGCCAACGCCCTGGGCGTATCGTTTGCCGATATCGGCAACGTGCTCAACACCGCGGTAGGCTCCAACTACGTCAACGACTTCCCCAACCAGGGGCGCATGCAGCGCGTGGTGGTGCAGGCCGAAGGCGACCAGCGCAGCCAGGTCGACGACCTGTTGAAGATTCACGTGCGCAACAGCAACGGCAAGATGGTGCCCCTGTCGGCGTTCGTCCAGGCCAAGTGGATCACCGGCCCCGTGCAACTGACCCGCTATAACGGCTACCCGGCCATTGCCGTGTCGGGCGAGCCGGCACCGGGCCACAGCTCCGGTGAGGCGATGAACGAGATCCAGCGCCTGGTCGATCAACTGCCTCAGGGCATGGGCCTGGAATGGACCGGATTGTCGCTGCAGGAGCGCCTGTCCGGGGCTCAGGCGCCGATCCTCATGGGCCTGTCGCTGCTGGTGGTGTTCCTGTGCCTCGCGGCGCTGTACGAGAGCTGGTCGATCCCGACCTCGGTACTGCTGGTGGTGCCGCTGGGCGTGCTTGGCGCGGTGATTGCGGTCAGCCTGCGCGGGATGCCCAATGATGTGTTCTTCAAGGTCGGCCTGATCACCCTGATCGGTCTGTCGGCGAAGAACGCCATCCTCATCATCGAGTTCGCCAAGAGCCTGGTCGATGAAGGCCACGACCTGGTCGACGCCACCGTGAAGGCCGCGCGTTTGCGCTTGCGGCCGATCGTCATGACCTCGCTGGCGTTCATTCTCGGCGTGGTGCCCCTGGCGATTGCCAGCGGTGCCAGCTCGGCCAGCCAGCAGGCGATCGGTACCGGGGTGATCGGCGGCATGCTCAGCGCCACCCTGGCGGTGGTGTTCGTGCCGGTGTTCTTTGTCGTGGTGATGCGCCTGACCGGTAAGCGCCGGGCCAAGGGCCAGACGCCTGCGCCAGTGGCCAGCGACAGCTGATCTGGACAGACCGCGGCGTGCATGGGAAGGTGATCGGCTGATACCGCCAGGAACCCTGACCATGCCCGCCGCCCCTCCCCCCTGCTCCATCCTCATCCTTGCCGGTGGCCGCGGCCAGCGCATGGGCGGCCAGGACAAGGGCCTGCTCGACTGGCAGGGCCAACCGCTGATCGCCCACATCCACGCCGTGGTGCGGCCCCTGACCGACGACCTGATCATTTCCTGCAACCGCAACCAGGACCGCTACCGGCCCTATGCCGACCAGTTGGTGGGGGATGCCGAAGCGGACTTTCCCGGGCCCCTGGCCGGGGTATTGGCGGGGCTGGCGGTGGCACGGCATGACTGGCTGCTGGTGCTGGCCTGTGACGCGCCGTTGATCGACAGTGCGTTGATACTCGAGCTGATGAGCCTGGCCAATGACCAGCAGCAACCGGCGATGGTTCGCCAGGGTGGTTACTGGCAGCCGATGTTCAGCCTGATTCCCCGTGCCTTGCGCGCTGATTTTCAGCAGGCCTGGGCTGATGGGGATCGGGGCGTGCAGCGCACCTTGCGCCAGCATCCGGTGCGGGCGCTGGAGTGCGCCGAGGGAGACCCGCGCCTGAGCAATTTCAATACTCCGGAGTTTTTGCGCAACTAGTCATCGCGGGGCAAGCCCGCTCCCACAGAGGTTGTGTGGTCCTGTGGGAGCGGGCTTGCCCCGCGATGAGGCCAGCTTCAGCGCAACCGCGACCGGATCCGGTGGCACACATCCAGCACCTGTTCCACCTCCCCCTCGCCCAGGTCGATCTTGCAGGCCATGTTGCTGAACACCTGTGCGGCCTCGGCCTTGAGCTCGCGGCCCTTGTCGGTCAGCAGCAGGTTGCGCCGGCGGCGGTCATTGGGGTCGAGGTAGACGGTGAGGAAGCCGTTGTCGGCCAGGCGCTTGACGATCGGCGTCAGGGTGCCGAGGTCGAACAGCGTCAGCTCGCTCAGGGCGCTGATCGAGACATCGTCCTGGCCCCATAACCCGGCCATCACCAGCAGTTGCGGGTAGGTCACGCCGCGCTTCTTCAGCGGCTCGGCGTAGTCACGGACCATGGCGTTGGCCGTCGAGTACAACGAGAAGCACAACATCCGGTCGAAGTCGAAGGTCGGGTCAAGCATAGGCACCTCCGCGCACACGGCTGAATTCATGCACGGCATTCACCAGCGTTGCCACCGCCTCTGGCGAGGTGGCCGGCGAGATCCCGTGGCCCAGGTTGAACACATGGCCAAAGCCCGCGGCCGGCGGCCCGAAGGCCTGCAAGGTACGCTGCACTTCACGGCGGATACAGGCTTCATCGCCCAGCAAGACGCTGGGGTCGAGATTACCCTGCAAAGCCACGCTGTTGCCCACCAGTTGTCGGGCCATGCCCAGGTCGCAGGTCCAGTCCAGGCTCAGGGCGTCGGCGCCGCTGTCGGCCATCTCGGCCAGCCACGGGCTGCCGCCCTTGGTGTAGAGGATCGACGGCACCCGCTGGCCGTGGTGGGTCTTGTGCAGGCGCGCCAGCACCTCGCGCAGGTAGAACAGCGAAAAACGCTGGTAGGCGCCATCGGCCAGGGCCCCGCCCCAGGTGTCAAAGATCATCACTGCCTGTGCGCCGGACTCGATCTGCGCATTGAGGCTGCTCGCCACTGCCTGGCTGGTGACCTGGAGTATGCGCTGGAGCAGTTCCGGGCGGCGGTAGAGCATCTTCTTGATCAATTGGAAATCACCCGGCGGACCGCCTTCGACCATGTAACAGGCCAGGGTCCAGGGGCTGCCGGCAAAGCCGATCAGCGCCACCTTGGGGTCCAGCGCCCGGCGGGCCTGGGCGACAGTCTGGTACAGGTAGTCCAGTGCTTCGGGCTCGGGCACGCGCAGGCGCTTGATGGCCTGTTCGTCACGCAATGGATGACGAAAACGCGGGCCTTCGCCCGCGCCGAAGTACAGGCCCAGGCCCATGGCATCGGGCACGGTGAGGATGTCGGAGAACACGATTGCCGCGTCCAGGTTGAAGCGGCGCAACGGTTGCAGGGTGGCTTCGGTAGCGAAGTCCGGGGTTTTCGCCAGGCTCAGGAATGACCCGGCGCGGGCCCGCAGCTCACGGTACTCGGGCAGGTAGCGCCCGGCCTGGCGCATCAGCCAGACCGGCGTATGCGCTGTCGGCTGACGCAGCAAGGCCTTGATTAAGGTTGTAGTGTGCAAGGACAGGTAACTCGTACTGGATTCGCGAGAATCGTTGGAAAGACCGCCTATCAGTGGCGGTTGGGCAAAGCGTGGGCAATCTCGCGGCGCAAGGCCTCGATGGTAGCGCGATAATCGCTCTGGGCAAAAATCGCTGTTCCGGCGACGAACATGTCGGCCCCGGCGGCAGCCACCTGGCCGATGGTTTCTAGGTTGACGCCGCCGTCCACCTCCAGACGGATCGCCCGGCCACTGTCGTCGATCAGCTTGCGCGCTGCGGCAATCTTGGGCAATACCGAAGGGATGAACTTCTGCCCGCCAAAGCCCGGATTGACCGACATCAGCAGGATCAGGTCGAGCTTGTCGAGCACGTATTTCGCGGCGTCCAGGGTACTGGCCGGGTTGAACACCAGGCCCGCCTTGCACCCCAGGTCCTTGATCAGCTGCAGCGAGCGGTCCAGGTGCAGGGTGGCCTCGGGATGGATCGAGATATAGTCGGCGCCGGCCTCGGCGAAGGCCTGGATCATCGCGTCCACCGGGGTGACCATCAGGTGCACATCGATCGGCGCGGTAATCCCGTGGCTGCGCAGTGCCTTGCAGAACTGCGGCCCCATGGTCAGGTTGGGCACATAGTGGTTATCCATCACATCGATATGGATGACATCGGCACCGGCGGCCAGTACCTGCTCGGCTTCAGCGCCAAGGCGGGCAAAATCGGCTGCCAGAATCGACGGTGCAATCCAGAACTCTTTCACGGGTGTACTCCATTACTCATTGACTAATCGTTGCCGCGGCCCCGCTTCACGTTGAAGCAGCGCGGCGTTGATCTGCTCGATCAACGCCGTGGTGGGCTCCTCCAGGTGAAAATGATGACCGCCATCGTGCCAGTGCACCTGGGTGGCCCAGGGCAAGGCGTTTTTTCGTTTATCGAACGGGGTACCGGCAAACAGCCCCTGGCGCCCGAGCAGCAGGTGCAGCGGGCATGTGATCTGGCGCAGGAAATCGCAGGCCTGGCGCTCGGTCAGTGGCATGGCTTCGGGCAGCACCAGGCGCGGGTCATGGCGCCAGCGGTAACCGTCGCCGACGCTGAGCAGATCGCGCATGGCCAACAGTCGCGCGCCCTCGGCGCAGAGGGCGCCGTCGATGCTGTTGCGCCGCTCGCTGATTGCCGCTTCAAGGCTTGCGAACTGCGCCGTCTGCGGCGCCGAAAAACCATGCAGGCGGGTGCGCAAGGCCAGGCGCAGCAGGCGCTGGGACTTTTTCAGGTGCTCGACGGTGTCTTCCTCGGCGATGGTAAAAGGCGCGCCCATTCCATCGATGAACACCATGCAATCGATCGACTTGTTCATCGCCGCCAGAATCGACGCCACGCCGGTACCCATGGAGTGGCCCAACACCGAAAAGCGCTTCCAGCCCAGGCTTTCGACCAGGGCGTTCATGTCGTCGGCGTGCTCCCACAGGTAGTAGCCGCTGTCACCGCGGCGATGCTCGGAACGCCCATGGCCGGCCAGGTCCGGGGCCACCACGAAGCATTCCTCGAGCAGCGGCGCGATCCGCTCGAACGATGCCGCGTTGTCCAGCCAGCCATGCACGGCGAGCACCGGGTGGCCGCTTTCATTGCCCCAGATGCGCAAAGCGAAATGGTTGCCGTTGACGTCCAACGATTGATCGCGACCTCTGTTGCCCAGACTCATATCCGTACATCCTGTATGACTGAATCACCCATGAAAGGCGCCGCTCAACCGGCCAGGGCCAGTTGCGCAGCACGCGCCGTCTGCTGCAGTTGCCGCAGGTCGAACTTGCCGTTGGCGGTGCGCGGCAAGTTGCCTTCAACGCTGATCGACAGGGGTACCTTGTGTGCCTCAAGGCCCTGTCGGCAACGTTCGAGCAACTGTTCCACGCTCAGGGTCACACCTTGGCCCAAGGTCACGAATGCCCATAGCCCCTCGCCGACCGATGCATGTTCGATACCGACCACAGCCGCCGCTTCGACGCCATCGATGGCGTAGAGGAAGCTCTCGACCTCGCTGGGGCTGACCTTCATCCCGCGCGACTTGATCACATGGTCCATGCGTCCCTGGAAGTACAGGTAGCCATCCTGATCGAGGCTGCAATAGTCGCCGGTGTAGAGCACGCTTTCCCCCGGGTACGGGCCTGGCTTGAGCTTCTGCGCCGTGGCCTGGGGGTTGCGCCAGTAACCGGCCATGACCGTGGCGCCGCGAATCACCAGCTGGCCGACCTGGTGGGGCTGATTGATGCGCCTGCCCTCGTCGTCCACCAGCCACAGTTCGGTGTTGGGGATGGCGATGCCGACACTGCCGGGCTTGTCGTCGATGTCTTCCGGTGGCAGGTAGGTGCAGCGCTTGCACTCGGTCAGGCCGTACATCGAGAAGATCAGCGCCTGGGGGAACAGGCCCTTCATCTGCGCGATGTGGGTCGGCTTCAATGCCGCGCCGGTGTTGGTCACCATGCGCACCTGGGGGAAGGTCGCCTCGCGCTTGTGCGCATACTCGTGCAGGAGCATGAGCATGGTCGGCACGAACGGGATCACGGTGATCTGGTACTGGCGAATCTTCTTGATCAGGAAGATTGGCCAGGTGAACTCCTTCTCCAGCACCAGGGTGGCACCGGTGCTCAGGGCCATGATCATCTGGTAAAGGCCGTAGTCGAACGACAGCGGCAGCGAGCACAGCACATTGTCGCTGGCCTGGTAACCCAGGTAGGTGTGCAGCGAATTGAGCGCCGCGAGCATGTTGCGGTGGGTGAGCATCACGCCCTTGGGCGCGCCGGTGGAGCCGGAGGTATAGATGATCGCCGCCAGGTCCAGGTCGAGGTTGCCACACGGCAGCGGCACACCGGCGCCCTGCCCTAGCAGGCTTTCGACCGTGAGGGTATCGGGTGAGTCGGCTTCGCCGTCGAGCAGCACGATGGCTTTGAGGTAACTCAGCTCGGCGGTGCTGGCGGGCAGGCTGGCGAATTTCTCCGAGGTGGTGATCAGCACCGAGGCTTCGGCATCGCGAATGATGTAATCGAGGCTGTCGGCCGGCGTTTCCAGGCCGACGTTGACCATCACCCCGCCAGCCCTGAGCACACCCCAGAAGGCACAGACGGTTTCTACCCGGTTGCCCAGGCACACCACCACCCGCTCCTGGCGTTGCAGGCCATTGACCTGCAGGCCGGCGGCCAGGCGCCCACTGGCTTCGTCAAGCTGCGCATAGGTATAGGTTTCATCGGCGTAGATGACCGCCGCCTTGTCCGGGTGCAAGCCGTTGGGGCCGTCCAGCACGTGCTGCAAAAGGACGTCAGACGCCTTCATGCTGCACCTCGAGACGTGCCCGACGCACAGCCGCCGGTTGACGATGGGCATCGATATAACCGGCCAGGGTCGCCACGGTATTGAAGTGGCCCGGAGCGATGGTGTCGGGGTTGACGAAGAAGCCTTCGATGTCGTCTTCGAGGTTGACCAGCAGCTCCATGGAGGTCAGCGAGTCCAGGCCCAGGTCATCGCGCAGGTGCGAATCGGCACTGATCACGGTGTTCTCCGGCAGCTTGAGCACCACCCGCAGGATCTCGCCGAGCTGGCGCTGGGTGGCGGCCTGGGCGATCGGCGTTGGTTCGGCAACCGCCGGTGCGCCAGCGAGCATGGCCGCCAGCGGCACGTCGGCATGGCTGTCGCGGATGTCCAGGGCGGTTTGCCGGGCGCGGGCGAGGAACAACTGACCGTTGCTGACGATCACCTCGGCCGGGTGGCCATGGCTGTGGAACAGGGTTGGCGAGGCAGACGGGCCGTAGGCGCCGGAGGCGGTGACGGCGAGGATGTCGCCTTCGTGCAGGGTTTCGATCTGCAGGTCACGGGCCAGCAGGTCGTCGGGACTACAGAGCGGCCCGGAGATATGGTACTCGCGCAGCGGTGCGCCGGTGCTGCCGGTGGCATGCACAATGCGGAAGTTGCGCTTGAGCACCTGGCCACTGCCTGCGGCGGCGCCATGGCAGTTGGTGCCGCCATCGGTGACGGCAAAGGTCTTGCCGTGGTTTTCCTTGATGTTGTCGACCGTCACCAGCATGGCGCCGCACTTGCCGGCGACGAAGCGCCCGGATTCGACAATGATGCGGGTCTGCGGGAACTGCTGGTTGAAGGCTTCGAACAGCGGCGCCAGCAGTTGCTTGAGGTGGCGGGTGTCGAGCTCGCTCTCGTTCTCGTAGTACTTGATGCCCAGGCCGCCACCGACATCGACCATGGTCATGTCCAGGTTGTAGCGCCGGGTCAGGCTGCGGTACAGCCCAAGGATGTACTTGGCGTTGTCGTATACCGACTGGGCGTCGAGGATCTTGGTGCCGTTATAGACGTGGATGCCCTTGATCTTCAGGTTCGCCAGGGCGGCGTAGTCGCCGAAGTTGGCCACTGCGGTGTCTTCTTCGATACCGAAGTGGGTCGGCCGCCCGCCCATCTTCCACGGCGAGCCGGAGGCGGAGAAGTTCGGGTTGATGCGGATTGCCACCGGCGCCACGCAGTTCAGTTCGCCCGCCAGGGCCGAGAGTTTACGCAGTTCGGTCTCGGACTCGACGACGATGGCAAACACCCCGACTTCCAGGGCTCGCCGATGTTCTTCGGGCTTCTTGTAAGGGCCGAGGAAAATGATGTCCTGGGGATCGACGCCGGCCTTGAGGGCAATTTCCAGTTCGCCCAGCGAACACACTTCGGTGTTACCGCCATAAGAGCGGATCAGTTTCACCAGGGACAGGTTCGGGTTGACCTTCAGTGCATAGAAGATGTCCACGCAGTCCGGCAATGCATCGCGCAACTCGTTGAAACTGCTGCGCAGCACGGCTTCATCGTAGAGGTAGGTCGGTGTCCCGAACGTCGCTTTTGCCTGGAGGACCAGTTCCTTGGAAAGCTTCATCTGTTGCTCCCTTCGTTCTTATAGTGTGCCGCCGCTGCGCGCGTACCCCGTCCCGGCTTGAGAGCACCGTCACGGGGGGCGTATAGCGGGATGGCGTCAAGGTTGGTTGCGCACCACTGCCGGGCTCGTGCTGTCGCCCGGCACAAAACTTTGCGCGCAAAGTTTGTGAAATTCTGCGGCCGCGTTTAAGGTGATGTCAAGATAATTCCACGGGGTTTTGTGTGCGACACAGCGACACGCTTTTGCCGGCACGATCAATGCAGAACAGAGGTAAATCGCCACACCATGCCCATAACAGGTGCTGTATCAGCCAATGAATACGGGGGTTTAATCTGATCCGGTGTTAACGCTGGTTTCTGAGTCTGTTTTGTATGCCGGCAGCTTCCTAGAGTCTGCGCCTGTGCCCCTGCCCCACGGCAGGGCGAGCCATACAGGAACTGTGGAAACTAGCCATGAGCACACATCAACAGGCGCAGGCCTATAACTACAAGGTGGTCCGGCAATTCGTCATCATGACGGTGGTCTGGGGTATCGTCGGCATGGCCATGGGCGTCTGGATCGCCTCGCAACTGGTCTGGCCCGAGCTTAACCTCGACCTGCCGTGGACCTCGTTCGGTCGCCTGCGCCCCTTGCACACCAGCCTGGTGATCTTCGGCTTTGCCGGTAGCGCGCAATTTGCCGCCAGCTATTACGCCGTGCAGCGTACCTGCCAGGTGCGGCTGTTCAGCGACAAGCTCGCCGCCTTCACCTTCTGGGGCTGGCAGGCGACCATCGTGATCATGCTGGTGAGCCTGCCCCTGGGCTTGACCACCACCAAGGAATACGCCGAGATCGAATTTACCGGCGCGGTGTGGATGGCCATCGTCTGGGTCGCCTATGGGATCGTCTTCTTCGCCACCCTGATGCGCCGCAAGGCCAAGCATATCTACGTCGGCAACTGGTTCTTCGGTGCCTTCATCGTGGTGATCGCCATGCTTCACGTGGTCAACCACCTGTCTATTCCGGTGAGCTGGTTCAAGTCGTACCCGGTGTACTCCGGTGCCACTGACGCCATGGTGCAATGGTGGTACGGCCACAACGCCGTGGGCTTCTTCCTGACCACGGGTTTCCTGGGGATGATGTACTACTTCGTGCCCAAGCAAGTGGGCCGGCCGGTGTACAGCTATCGCCTGTCGATCGTGCACTTCTGGGCGCTGATCACCCTGTACATCTGGGCCGGCCCGCACCACCTGCACTACACCGCCCTGCCCGACTGGGCACAATCGCTGGGCATGGCCATGTCGCTGATCCTCCTGGCGCCAAGCTGGGGCGGCATGATCAACGGCATGATGACCCTCTCCGGCGCCTGGCATAAGCTGCGCAGCGACCCGATCCTGCGCTTTCTGGTGCTGTCGCTGGCGTTCTACGGCATGTCGACCTTCGAAGGGCCGATGATGGCGATCAAGACCGTCAACGCCCTGTCGCACTACACCGACTGGACCATCGGCCACGTCCACGCCGGCGCCCTGGGCTGGGTGGCGATGATCACCTTCGGCTCGCTGTACCACATGATCCCGAAAGTGTTTGGCCGCGAGCAGATGTACAGCGTCGGCCTGATCAACCTGCACTTCTGGCTGGCGACCATCGGCACCGTGCTGTACATCGCCTCGATGTGGGTCAACGGTATCGCCCAGGGCCTGATGTGGCGCGCCACCAACGACGACGGCACCCTCACCTACTCGTTCGTCGAAGCACTGGTGGCCAGCCATCCGGGCTTTATCGTGCGCTTTGTCGGTGGCGTGTGCTTCTTGAGCGGCATGCTGCTGATGGCCTATAACACCTGGCGCACCGTGCGGGTGGCCGATGAAAGACTGGCGCTGAACAACGCCAGCCTGGCCTAGGAGGCACGGACATGGATGACTGGTTGTATGCGCTTTACTGCCTGAGCGGCGTACTGTTCTTCTACCTGGTCACCAGCGCCTGCCTGCAGCGGCACACCGGCGAAGTGGACGATCAGGCCAGCCTGATCCCCTTCGCCGACGACCCGGCAGTAGCGCGTCGCGTCGAGGCCGCCACCGGCAAGCCGGTGCCGGCGGTGGCGCCGGATGCGGCACTGAAGGCCTGATTCACGCCTCATCGCTGGCAAGCCAGCTCCCACATTGGATCTGTGTCTGCACAACCTGTGGGAGCTGGCCTTGCCAGCGATCGAGCGCGCAGCGGTCGTAATCCAGGCAGCGCCGGAATCAGCTGCTGGCCATTTCCCGCCCATCCTCGAAGAACACCTTGCGCCCATCCACCTGGCTCGACGCCCGTGGCAGGTTGGCCGCCTCTGCCGTCGGCTTCTCGACATACCAGTAACAATGCTTCGCCGCCCGGGTAATGGCGACGTAAGCCAGACGCAACACTTCATCCTTCTGCGCGTTGTCGAACGCCTGGGCATCGCCGTTGCGGCCTAGACCTGCCTGGCGATACACCTGGTTCTTGTAGGGTGAGTTGGTCAGGTGCTGACAATCGCCGAGCATGAACACCGCATCGGCCTGTAGCCCCTTGGCGCTGTGATAAGTCAGCTGGCGCAGGCGCCGTTGTGCCGCCGGCAACCCGGCCTCGTGGTTGACCAATGCCTGCAAATGGTCGGCAATCGCCGCCTTGTCGCTGCTCTTGCGGTACAGCAGCATCACCGACTCGCCGTTGCGGTAGTGCTCAAGCAGGGTCTCGGCGAGACTGGCCTCGTCGCGCTCGAGCACCTTGACCGGCAGCGGTGTCTCGGCCGCCGGGCCACAGGCCCTGGCCTTCTTGCCGCTGATGGCCGGCGCCGACTTCACGATGTGCTCGGCGGCATCGATGATGTGCTGGTGGCTGCGGTAGTTGTCGGCGAGCATCACCCGGGTGCTGCTCGGCGCCGGGAACTCCTTGGCGAACTCCATGAAGTACTTGGGCGAACTGCCGCGCCAGCCGTAGATCGACTGCCAGTCGTCGCCCACGCACAGCAACGATGAATGCTGCGCCACCCGCCCGACCTGCATGGCCGGGCCACGGCGGCGGATCTCGCGCAGGCAGGCGCGCAGCCAGGAAACGATCTGCGGTGATACATCCTGGAACTCGTCGATCATCAGGTGCGCGAGCGGGCGCAGCAGCGGGTCGGGCAACAGCTGCAGGTTCTCCGGATTGTTTTCGCCGAACAGGGCGAACATGCGGTTGTAGCTCATGATCGGTGGCGACTGGCCCAGCAGGTGCGCTTCCAGGGCTTTCCAGTACAGGCCCAGGGCTTCGAAGAACAGCGCATCGCTGTCACCCGCCGGGAAGCTCATGGCGCCGACCGCCTTGTTGACCTCAAGCCCGAGGTTCTCGATAAAGCCGGCGGCGCCGACAAAGGCATCCAGCAGCGGCGCGGCGGCCAGCTCGCCCTTGACCTTGTAATCGAAGCCGGGGCCGGCCACGGCATCACCCGCCAGGGAGGAAGTCAGGCGCTTGGCAGCGGAGTAATTTTCTAGCCAAATCACAGGCTTATCGCAGAAAGCTTGAAACAGGGTGCGCTTTATCACCCACTCCGCCCACACCGGCAGCTTGGCCCCTGGGCGCTTGTATTGCTGGTTTTCCTTGGGGTCGAAGCCGAGCACCACGTACGCGTCCAGCTCGGCGATATGGCCGTGGAAGTGAAAACGGCTGCCGTTGATCTCGACCGTTTCGCGGCTCGGCTCGATGCCCTTGATCGGCCAGGCGCCCGCGGCAAACCACAGGTCTTCGATCGTGTCGCAGAGCTCTTCGTCGCGGCTGGCAGACAGCTGGGTCACCGCCACGCGTTTTTGCACATCGGGGTGATCGCGGTCCAGCGCCTTGAGCTGCAGGGCTTCGCGGCGCAGGCTGGCAATCAGCTCGGCAAAGCGCGGGCTGCTGCCCAGCAGGTCGCGGTAGCAGAGGTTGAGCTGCTGGCGCTGGGCGTCGTTGATGCGCAGGTCGAACGGGTTGCTCTCGGCGTTGGCTTCACTGCCGCCGGGCATTTCGCTGCCCAGGGTCTCGAACGCGCGCACCTGGCTGAAACCCGGCAGGCTGCGCACCAGCGGCAGGATGCGTGAATGGAAAGTGCGCACCAGCTCGCGGGCCTGAACCTGGCTGAGGTCGAGCTGCCACAAGGCAAACACCTGCAGCAGGCGGCTGATGAAGTCCTTGCGCGATTCGCGGGTGAAGGTCACCACGGTCATGGCGTCCAGCTCGTAGCCCAGGTAATGGCGCAGCAACAGGATGCGCAGCACCAGCGAGGTGGACTTGCCGGCACCGGCACCGGCGATCACGCAGGTCGACGGCGTGTCGCTGAAGATCATCTTCCACTGCGCCGCGCTTGGCTGGGCATGGGCCGGCAGGCGCTGGGCGACGTCGGCCTTGAAACGCTTTTTGAGCTCGGCGCTCAGCGGCAGGCGCCAGTCGTCGAACAGGGCGTCGTCCAGCCCGGGAACGCCATGGCCGTCGGGGCGAGTGTCGCGGATCACCAGGACCTGGCGCCCGGCCTCGTAGCCGTCGATCCGTCCTTCTTCGTAGCCTTCGCGCAGGCCATCGGCGTGACCGGTGCGCTGACCGCTGGCATGGCCCTGGAACCAGGAATCGCGATGCTGCGCCTGCAAGCGGCTCAGGCTGCGCCCGAGCAGGCGCGCGGTGAGGCGACGCAGCCACGGCAACTGCGCAGGCGCAATCAACTCCAGGGGTAGCTTGGGACGCTCTTCAGACACACCGACTCCAACAGAATAAAAACCAGCGGCCATGTTCGCTCCATCGGGCAAAAATCACCAGCCGATTGCTTGCAGATCAGTGAATTAGGCGATGAAGCGCACAAATCACCGTAGCTCTATATATCGACAAATCTGATGATAATCAGCCGAAATTTACGCTTATTTTCGATCATTATTTGATGGATCATCTGCCCCATCCACTCCCTTTCGAGGACAGCCAACATGCTGCAACTGCGCCCGTTCAAGAGCCTTGGCCATGCCAACCATGGTTGGCTCGACGCCCATCACCACTTCTCGTTCGCCGAATACCACAACCCGGCGCGCATGCACTGGGGCAACCTGCGGGTCTGGAACGACGACCTGATCGCCGCCGGCAGTGGCTTCCCGCCGCACCCGCACCGCGACATGGAAATCATCACCTATGTGCGTGAAGGCGCCATCAGCCACCAGGACAACCTTGGCAACAAGGGCCGTACCGAGGCCGGTGACGTGCAAGTGATGAGTGCCGGTACCGGCATCACCCACAGCGAGTACAACCTGGAGAAGGTCGATACGCGGATTTTCCAGATCTGGATCATCCCTGAGCGCGTTGGCCAGCCGCCGTCCTGGGGTACCCGGCCGTTCCCCAAAGGCGAGCGCGGCGAAGGCTTCGTGACCCTGGCCAGTGGCCGTGAGGGCGATGAGCAGGCCTTGCAGATCCGCGCCGATGCTCGTCTGCTGGCGGCGACCTTGCAGGCTGGGGAGACCGCCGAATACCGCTTCGAGGCGGGGCGCCGTGGCTATCTGGTGCCGGCCAAGGGCCTGGTTGAAGTCAACGGTGTGCGCGCCGAAGCCCGTGACGGCGTGGCGATCGAGGATGAGCAGGTGCTCAGGGTGATGGCGGTGCAGGACAGTGAGATTGTGCTGGTCGATGTAGCCTAGGGCCGCTATGCGGCCCATCGCTGGCAAGACCAGCTCCCACAGGTCAGGTAATATCTCTCAGATATTTGCAACACCTGTGGGAGCTGGCTTGCCAGCGATGCTGTTAGCGGTCAGGCAATCGCCGCATCCACCAGTTCCTGGGCTTCAGCCACCAGGCGCTGCAAATGCGCTTCATCGATGAAGCTCTCGGCGTAGATCTTGTAGATATCCTCGGTACCCGACGGCCGCGCGGCGAACCAGCCGTTGGCAGTCATCACCTTGAGGCCGCCAATGGCCTGGTTGTTGCCCGGTGCATGGCTGAGAATCTGCTCGATCGGCTCGCCGGCCAGCATCGTCGACTTGACCTGCTCGGGCGCCAGCTTGCTCAGCAGGGCCTTTTGCTGCGGGTTGGCCTTGGCCTCGACGCGGGTGGCGAACGGCTCACCCAGCTTGGCGGTGAGCTCGGCGTAGGCCTGGCTCGGGTCGCGGCCGGTACGGGCGGTGATTTCTGCCGCCAGCAGCGCCGGGATCAGGCCGTCCTTGTCGGTGGTCCAGACACTGCCGTCCTTGCGCAGGAACGAGGCACCGGCACTCTCCTCGCCACCAAAGCCGAGGGAGCCATCGAACAGGCCGTCGGCGAAGAACTTGAAGCCCACCGGCACCTCAAACAGGCGACGCCCCAGACGCGCGGTGACGCGGTCAATCAGGCCGCTGCTGACCACAGTCTTGCCCACTGCGGCGTCGTTGCGCCACTGCGGACGGTGCTGGAACAGGTAGTCGATGGCCACCGCCAGGTAGTTGTTCGGGGCCAGCAGGCCGTTCTGGGTAACGATGCCGTGGCGGTCGTGGTCCGGGTCGCAGGCGAAGGCCACGTCGAAGCGCTCGCGCAGGCCGATCAGGCCCTGCATGGCATACGGCGAAGACGGGTCCATGCGGATCTGTCCGTCCCAGTCGACGCACATGAAGCGGAAGGTCGGATCGACCTCGGTGTTGACCACTTCCAGGTTCAGCTTGTAGTGCTCGGCAATCGCCGACCAGTAGCGCACCCCTGCCCCACCCAGCGGGTCGACGCCCAGGCGCAGGTTGGCGCTGCGGATCACGTCGAAATCGATGACGTTTTCCAGATCGGCGACATAGCTGGCGACATAGTCATGACGATGGGTGGTGCTGGCTGCCAGCGCCTGTTCATGGGAGATGCGCTTGACGCCTTCCAGCCCCGCGGCCAGAAGGTCGTTGGCCTTGGCCTCGATCCACTTGGTGATATCGCTGTCGGCCGGGCCGCCATTGGGCGGGTTGTACTTGAAGCCACCGCTTTGCGGCGGGTTGTGCGACGGGGTGATGACGATACCGTCGGCCAGGCCGCTGCTGCGGCCGCGGTTGTAACAGATGATGGCGTGGGACACCGCCGGGGTCGGGGTGTACTCGTCATCCTTGGACAGCATTACCTCGACGCCATTGGCGGCCAGCACCTGCAGGGCGCTGGCCGCTGCCGGGGTCGACAGCGCATGGGTGTCGGCGCCGATGAACAACGGGCCGTCGATACCCTTGGCCTGACGGTACAGGCAGATCGCCTGACTGATCGCCAGCACGTGGTTTTCGTTGAAGCTCAGGTCCAGGGAGCTGCCACGGTGCCCGGAGGTGCCGAACGCAACGCGCTGGGTTGCGACGCTGGCATCGGGCTGGCCGGTGTAATAGGCGGTCAACAGTTGCGGGATATCCACCAGCACGGAGGCTGGGGCCGGTTTGCCCGCCAAAGGACTGAGCTTCATGCAAAACCTCAAGAAAGGATGTTCAGGGTGATAAAAACACGCAGTTTACTGGCACTTTGACCAGCAAGCGACCGTGGCTATCCCCAAGGCCGCGATTATTTCTGCTGCGGCGCCCACCAGGCCGGAAACATGCGCTGTACCCGGGCTTCGGCGAAGCGGTCATCAATCAGCAGCACTGTGCCGCGGTCTTCGGTGCCACGGATCACCCGGCCCGCAGCCTGGATGACCTTCTGCACCCCGGGATACAGGTAGGTGTAGTCGAACCCGGCGCTGAACAGCCGGGCCATGCGCTGCTTGATCTGTTCATTGACCGGGTTGACCTGGGGCAGCCCGAGGGTGGCGACAAAGGCGCCGATCAGGCGCGTACCCGGCAAGTCGACGCCTTCGGCAAAGGCGCCGCCCAGCACAGCGAAACCGACGCCCTGGCCCTCGGGAGCAAAACGTTCGAGAAAGCCCTGGCGCTGCAACTCATCCATGCCCGGTGCCTGGCTCCATTGGCGGATGGCCGGATAACGCGCGGCCAACAGGGTCGAGACCTGCTGCAGGTATTCAAAACTGCTGAAAAACGCCAGGTAATTGCCCGGTGCGCGGCCATACTGCCCGGCAATCAGCTCGACGATCGGCGCCAGCGACGCTTCCCGGTGCTGGTAACGGGTCGAGACGCTGCTAATCACCTGCACCTGCAATTGCTCGGCGGCAAAGGGTGAGGCGACCTCGAGCCAGGCGCAGTCGGGCGGCATGCCGAGCAGGTCGGCGTAGTAGTGGCGCGGACTGAGGGTGGCGGAAAACAGCGTGGCACTGCGCGCCGCCGCCAGTCGCGGGCCGATCAGCGCTGCGGGCACCACATTGCGCAGGCACAGGGTCGACAAGGCGCGTTTGCCCGGGCCCGGGCGCTTGCTGATATCGAACAGAAAGTGTTCGTCGAACAACTCGCTGACGCGGGTGAACTGCAGCGCCTGAAAGAAGAACTGCAACACCGCCGGATCAATACCGCTCGGCGTCTGGTTGAGTTGCTCCTGGATCACCCCGACGCACTGCTGCAAGGCTTTGAGCAAGGCTTCAGGCAGGCCGTCGACCACTCGGTAAGGCGTCAGCTGTTCCTTGTGCAGGGCATTCCATTGACGGTTGAGGCGGTCCAGGGCGTTGCTCAGCCCCGCGGGTTTCAGTTTGCGCAGGGCCAGCAGCTGGCCTTGGTCGAGGCTGGCGCTGTACATCTGTCGGGCCCGTTCGACCAGGTTGTGCGCCTCGTCCACCAACAGCGCCAGGCGCCACTGGTTGACCTGCGCCAGGCCGAACAGCAAGGCGCTCTGGTCGAAGTAGTAGTTGTAGTCGGCCACCAGCACGTCGACCCAACGAGCCATCTCCTGGCCCAGGTAATACGGGCAGACCTGATGGGCCAGGGCCACCTCGCGCAGGGCCGCTTTGTCCAGCACCGCCACGGCGTGCGCCGCCTGGCGCGCCGCTGGCAGGCGGTCGTAAAAGCCCTTGGCCAGCGGACAGGCATCGCCATGACAGGCGGTACCGGGGTATTCACAGGCTTTGTCGCGCGCCACCAGTTCCAGGCTGCGCAGCGCGGGCTGGGTGCCGCTGGCCATCACCTGCTGCAGCGCCTCAAGTCCCAGGGCGCGGCCGGGGGTCTTGGCGGTGAGGAAGAGAATCTTGTCCAGTTGCTGCGGGACCATGGCCTTGAGCAGCGGGAACAAGGTGCCGAGGGTCTTGCCGATGCCGGTGGTGGCCTGGGCCATCAGGCAGCGGCCGGTGCTGACCGACTTGTACACGGTTTCGGCCAGTTCGCGCTGTCCGTGGCGAAACTGCCCGTGGGGGAATGCCAGGGCCTGCAAGCCCTCATTGCGCAAGGCCTGGCGCTGCAACTGCTGCTCGGCCCAGTGCAGGAAGATCGCGCATTGGGCATTGAAAAACTGCTCGAGCTCCTGGGCGCTGCGCTGCTCCTCGACCAGGGTCTGTTCATCGCTGTCGACATTCAGGTAGACCAGCGCCAGGCGCAGCGCCGGCAACTGGCGCTGCTGGCACAGCAACCAGCCGTAAACCCGGGCCTGGGCCCAGTGCAGCTGGCGGTGGTTGTCGGGCTGGCGCGCCAGGTCGCCACGGTAGGTCTTGATTTCTTCGAGACGGTTGAGCTGCGGGTCGTAACCGTCGGCGCGGCCGCGCACCTGCAATGCCGCATACTGGCCTTCGAGACTGACTTCGGCCTCATAGCCCTGGCCGCGCCCGGCCACCACCCGACGGTGCCCGCTGATGCCCTCCTGGGCCGTGGGCGACGGGGTGAAACGCAGGTCGAGATCGCCGACCTTGGCGCTGAATTCGCACAGCGCCCGCACCGCCACACTGTAGCTCATGGTGCCCATTGCACGTGGCAGACTTCCACCGGCAGGCCGTGCCCGGCGCAGAACTCGATCCAGCGCAGCTGGCTGTCCTGCAGGCGGTCGCCCGGGCCCTTGACCTCGATCATGCGGTAGCGCTGCTGCTCGGGCCAGAACTGGATCAGGTCGGGCATGCCCGAACGGTTGGCCTGGATGTCTTCGAGCAGGCGCTCGAAGCAGCTTTTCAGGTGCGCTGCTGGCAGGCAGGCCAGGGCTTGTTCAAGCAGCTCTTCGCTGAGCACCTGCCAATAAACGAAAGGCGACTGCAGCCCCTGCTTGCTGATGAAGTGGCGGCGGATGGTCTGCCGGTAGCTGCCGTCGTCCAGTTGCCCCAGGCACCGGGCGAACAGCGCGCTGCGCCGGCCATGAAACTCGGCGTCATGCAGATCCTGCGGTGCGCTCTGGAACGGGTGGAAAAACGCGCCGGGCAACGGCGCGAATATCGCCTCCCAGCACAACAGGCCGAACAAGCTGTTGAACAGGCTGTTCTCGACATAATGCACCTGCCCGCCGCCCTGCCCCAGGTGCAACTGCACGGCCTGCTCGACACCCAGGGCGGCCAGTTCGGCCGGCAACTGCAGCTCGACCAGGCAGACCTGCGGCTTGGCTCGCCGTGGCTGCGGCGGCCCGCCCAGCTTGCGCTGCAAACGCGGCAACATCCGCGCCAGGGCCTGGACCTCAAGGCCATTGGCCGGTTGCCGGGCAATCTGTGAGGCCAGCTCGAACGCCGCCGACCACTGCTCGCTACGCTCCAGCACCCGCACATGACGGATGCGCGCCTGCGGATGCTGGCTACGCGGGTAGATGCGCAAGGCCAGTTGCCAGTCGGCCAGGCGCTCGCTGTGCTGGCCGAGCTGATACAGCAGCCGTGAGCGTCGGCGCAGCAACCAGGGGTTGTCGCTGTCCAGGCACTCGATGTGTTCGACCACCTGCTCAAGGGCCACGCCCTGCTCCAGCAGCTCGGCGCACTGGTGCAAGGCCAGCGCCACATCGATATCGCTGCGCTTGCGCAAGGCCCGCGAGTCGTCGCTGAAGGCCACTTGTTCGTAGCGCAGCAAACCAAGGTCGGCCAGCACGAACTCCGACCAGTCCTGGTACAGGTTGCCGAAAAACAGCAGGCGCAGGCGGTCGCACAAGGCCTGCAGGCGCAGTTCGATGATCGGTTCGGCGAAGCCCGGCAGCCATTCCTGCAACGGCCGCGGTTGCAGCTCGCGCGACTGCAACTGGGCCAGCAGTTCACCCTTGGCCGCCCGTGGCCGCTCGAGCTGGTCGGCAAAGCCGCTGGCCAGCTCGTCCTTGCGCAACAGCTGGAACAGTTGCTCAAGGCTCAGCGGGCTGTCATCGACCACCCAGCCCTCGGCCAGCAATGGCGCCAGCGCTGCCGGCGTCGAGCCGATTTCGGCGTAGTCGAGCTTGCTTGGGCGAAACAGCAGGCCCTTGCGCATCACCATGCGCACCAGCAAGGCCCGGGCGGCCTGCGGCTGCTGACGGAACCGGCTGATGAAGGCCTGCTCCTGATCGTCGAGCAGGTCGGCATAGCGCAGCTCGATCCAGTCGAGCACTTGCTGGAAGTTGTGCAGGTAATAGAACGGGTCGTCGACGGAATGGGCGATCACAGCAGGCTACGGGCAGAGGGCTGAAACACTGGTTATACATACAGATCGCTTTACTTGGCAAGCCTGCTCGCGACCGCTGATCGTTTAGGAGGCGCTCTGCATGCGCTGCAGTTCGTCGCTGAGCACACTCAGGCCATATTGCAGGTCGCCCTGGGGCCCTGCCGGACAGCCCAGGCGCAGGTGCTGGCGGAAGTCGCCAGACAAGCTGAACAGTTCCCCCGGAGCGATCACTAGGCCTTGTTGCAACAAGCGGTGGAACAATGGCCGGGTATCCACCGGTGCCCGCACCCGCGCCCAGATACAGGCGCCCCCGGCCGGCATCCGGAAATCGAGCTGGCTGCCCAGGTGCAGTTGCATTTGCCGGTACAGGTGGCTCAAACGCTCGTGCAGACGCTGGCGCAGTTGCTCCAGGTGCAGATCGATGCGCCCCTTGTTGAACAAACGTGCCACCGCTTGCTGGCGCAATGGCGGCAGGCGAAAACCGCGCAGCAGGAAGTGCCGGTGCAGGGAGCCCTGCCATTGCCGGGACAGCAGATAGGCATACGGCGCCTCGGCACCGACACTGCGCTCCAGCGATGAAAACACCAGCAACCGCTGCGGGTCGACCAGCTCGCGCAGGTAGCCTGCAGCGGCTGGCCGATAGCACAGCTCGGCATCCAGGTCGTTCTCCAGCAGCCACACCCCATGCTGATCAAGCAGCCGTGCCACGGCCTGCCGATCGGCTTCGGGCATCAGGCTGCCGTGCGGCACGCTCAAGCGTGAAGCCAGCATGGCCAGACGCACCGGCTCGTCGCGCAACAGCCGGGCGAAACGCTCCAGGTCCAGCCCGCCCTCAGGCCCCAGGGGCAGCTCGATGACCCGTATGCGCGCGGCCTGGAACACTCGCAACAACCGCCAGGAACAGGGCGTGGTCACCAGTACCGCGCTGTTGTGCAGCTCCAGGGCCGCCAGGGTGGTTTCCAGCAGCGAGCGCACATCCAGCGCCAGGTAGACGTCCTCGGCACTCCAGTACAACTGCGCCGAACGGGTGTAACGTGCTGCCAGCGCGGTGCGCAGCTCCAGCTCGCCACAGGGCTGCGGCGCACCAGCCAGGCGCGGATACTGACGCAGCAATTGACGCTCGATGCCCAACAGAGCGGATTCAAGCGATTGCAAGGCTTGCGCCTGGCTGCCACTGAGCACCAGCATCCGCGGTGAGTTGCCATGCTGCTGCAGGTCCTGAAGCAAATCACCGCCACTGCGTGGCTGAATGTCCGAATTGGGCACTTTGGCGAAATAGCCCGACTTGGGCACCGGCTGCACCCGTCCCTCGTGCTCTAGCAACGAATAGGCGTACTGCACCGTGGAAATCGACACATCCAGGCGCTGGGCCAGGTCGCGCAACGACGGCAACCTGCTGTAGCTACCCGGTGCCATCTGCTCAATCAATTCGACCAGGTAGCGATACACCGCCCGATAGGCGAACTCGCCATTGTCCGAGGTTTTCATCAGCGCCAGCCAGGCTGCTCGGCCATGAGCCACGACCACGCCGTGGGCGGCAGGCGCAGGTGTCGCAGATCCGCCCCGCGGCCCTGGATTCGCGCCAGCAACGAGCGTGGCCGGGCACAGATTTGCGGCTCTCGCTGGTACAGCATCTGCAGCAGCGGCAGGCTCAGGCCGCTGATATCGACCATCCACTGCACCACAGGCTCGGGGGCCGGCAATTGCTGCAATGCCTTGTGCAGATAGGGCAAGGCCACCAGCATGCCCGGATGACAGCGGCGCAGAAAGATTTCCAGGCGCATGCCGCGGGAGACGAACGGCGCAAACAGCTGGCACACCAGCTGCGCTTCGCTCAGGCCATAGGCCTGCAAGGCAAATTCATCCGCCTGGGTGCGCCGCTGCTGCAACTGCTCGGCATTCTGCCAGCGCCCCAGCACGCGATTTTGCAGGGCCCGTGGCAGCCCCTTGCGCTGCATCTGCTGGCGCGCCTGACGCAGGTGGGCATCAACGCCCTCACGGTAGTCACTGTTTTCGATGAACTGCGCGTGCAGCCCGCGCAAATGTGCCAGCAACAGCGGGTTTGCCGTGCCCGAGCGGTCGCAGGCGAAGTACTGCTCGTCAAAGCGACAACCCAGAAAGCGGTTCAGGCGCTCGTCATGGGGGACCTCGGGGTCGTGTACCAGGTCATCGATGGTGATGAAACGCATCGCCGGCGCGCAGTAATCGCCGATCGGCGTTGAGCTGACGCCTTGCACCTGCCCGTACAACTGCTCAAGGTAGCGCCGGCGCAGTTCGCTCAGCCCGTCGCACAGCGAGGCGGCGCAGCTGTGAATTGGCCGGATGCTGAACAGGTCCTCCTCACGCAGGGCCCTGCGGCTCCAGGCCAGGTAACGCCTGCGCTCAGGCAGCGGCTGGGCACTGATGATCGCATCGACGCCGCCGCGCCAGCCCAGCGCCTGGCGGCACAGATCGGCCAGGCGCAGGTAGCCATGGCTGCCAAAGCCGGCGCGCGGCAATCCGGCCAGCAAGTGACCGAACAACAGCAGCTCGTGACGCTCGGCTTGTTGCTGGTTCGGCGAAGGGCTGTGACGGCTGTCGAAAGGCAGCAACTGCTGGTCATCGAGCATCAGCAGTTCAACGCGCGGATCATCATGCAGGAACAATGCGGAAAACCCGTATTCGAGGTTGCTCAGCGCCGTGGTGCTCATGCCGGGCTGGCGCACCACCGCGACACGCAGCTGAAAAGTGCCCGGCGTACGGGCGGCGATGCTCAGTTGTGCCGCCCGCAAGCAAGCCAGTGCATGGCTGGCGTTCTGGCTACCATCATGGGCGAACATCAACTTGAAACCGTTGATGCGTTCGATACCGCCGGCGGCGACTATCAAGCGCTGTATCAGCAACTGCAAGGACGCCTTTTGGGCTTGTGACAAGTGATCCAGCAAGCGTTGCAGGACTTGCTGATAAATGTATTGCATGGCTTGGTCGTGAATGCTGCTCATAACGCGTACCCGATATTCAGAAACGGCCACCTGAAAGAAAAATATTCCTTTGAAGAACTTTCAATCAGCAAAGTAAGGACAAACAGAGTTAATCCTAAGAAACTTCCTACAACTTCCTACGAAAAACCACTTCAGAAGCTTTTGCTGATCATCGTCCTTCCCTCCTCCAGCCTGGCAGCACGACACCTTTAACCCCTGGCTTACGACCCATCTTGCCTCGCTCCGTGAGACGACAGTTGACGAACTATTATCGGGCGTTGCCCAGCGAATAAAAGATACAGATCAGGGTAAAAAAACCATTCAGGTTCGACCAACATAAAGTCGCCAATCAGACAGGCAGTTCTTGTTTTTCCTATTGCACAAACATAGCGCAAGCATGCCGGACGCATCGGGAAAAGTTACCCCGGAAACATCCTAAACAGGCCTGGGAAATACCCACAAAAAAGCCCGAGTCAATGCTCGGGCTTGGCGGCTGTGGCTTATTTGACCGGGCGTTACGCCGGCAGCGACAGGTCCAGTACCAGCCTGCCGCCGCAAGGGCATTCGTCCATGTAGCGGTGCGCCTCGACCACCTTCTCGAACGGATAGGTCTTGATGATCAGCGGGGTCAGCAGCTTGTCGGCGGTGAACTGGTTGATATCACGCAAGGCACGCTGCAGCGCCACCTGGTCCTGGCTGATACCCAGCTCCGGCTTGCCGGTGAAGTTGCCGATGCAATGGACGAAGAACTGGATGTTCTTCTGGAACGCCGCGCAGGCCGGGAACGGCGTTTGGTTGCCGCCTTGCAGGCCATACAGCACCAGGCTGCCACGCGGCGCCAGGGCATCACCGAGCAGGGCCATTTGCGGGCCGCCGAGGCCGTCGAGGACCATGTCGACACCACGGTTGTCGGTGTACTTGTTGATCTGCATGAGCAGGTCCTGCTCTTCGGTGACGATCACCCGGTCGGCGCCGAGCTTGATCAGGTAGTCGCGCTGATCGGCCTCTTTGGTCGCGGCAATGACCTTCAGGCCCAGGGCTTTACCCAGCTGCACGAAGGCGGGGCCGGCGCAATGGCTGGCATCGGTGATCAGCGCCGTTTGCCCGGCCTTGGCCCGCGCCAGGTCGACGAAGGCGAAATAGGCGATCAGCAGCGGCGTGTAGTGCACGCTGGCCTCGACCGGCGAAAGAATCTCCGGGTAACGGGTCAGGGCGTTGCGCGGCATGACGATGACTTCACCGTAGACCGGGTGCTCATTGGCACTGCTGGCCGGGAAGCTGGCGACCTTGTCACCGACTGCAAGATCGTCGACACCCTCGCCCACGGCCGTGACCACGCCCGCCATCTCGTGTCCGATACCGGCAGGCAGGCGTGCCTGTGACGGTGCCAGGTTCTGCCGCCAGAGCACGTCGTACCAGCTGATGCCGATCGCTTCAACGCGAATCTGCACCTCGCCAGCCGCCGGTTGCGCCTGGGCCTGCTCTTCGATCTTGAGCACCTCGGCCGGGCCGAACTTGTGGAAACGGATCATGCGGGACATCGCAAACCTCGCCAATTGAACCTCTAATGCCCTGAACTCTATCCGGGCTTTGATGGTTAGACCATCAGTGGCCATTAATAGTCAACATGCCTGTCATTGATTGATGGTAATGAAGCCTCCATCAATTTATGCGGTGCAGGGTACCAGCCTTTACCCGTAAGATTCACCCCTGCCCCAACCGCCTTGTGAAGCCGAGCCGATGAACCGTAACGACTTGCGTCGCGTCGACCTGAACCTGCTGATCGTCTTCGAGACCCTGATGCACGAGCGTAGCGTGACCCGTGCGGCGGAGAAACTGTTTCTTGGCCAGCCGGCCATCAGCGCCGCCCTGTCGCGCCTGCGCAACCTGTTCGACGACCCGTTGTTCGTGCGTACCGGGCGCAGCATGGAACCGTCGGCGCGGGCGGTGGAGATCTTCGCCCTGCTCTCGCCAGCGCTGGATTCGATCTCCACCGCGGTCAGCCGCGCTGCCGACTTCGATCCAGCCACCAGCACCGCGGTGTTTCGCATCGGCCTGTCGGACGACGCCGAATTCGCCCTGCTGCCGCAATTGCTCAAGCGCGTGCGCGCCGAAGCCCCGGGCATCGTCCTGGTGGTGCGCCGGGTCAACTACCTGCTGATGCCGGCGCTGCTGGCCTCGGGGGAAATCTCCGTGGGCGTGAGCTGGACCAACGACCTGCCGGCCAACGCCAAGCGCAAGGTGCTGCGGCGCAGCAAACCCAAGGTGCTGCGGGCCGACAGCATGCCGGGGAGCCTGAGCCTGGACGACTTCTGCGCCCGCCCCCACGCGCTGGTATCGTTTGCCGGCGACCTGGGCGGGTTCATGGACGAGATCCTGGAAAAGGTCGGGCGCAAGCGCCATGTGGTCCTGGCCGTACCGCAATTCAACGGCCTGGGCAGCCTGCTGACCGGCACCGACATCATCGCCACCGTGCCCGACTACACCGCCGAAGTCCTGACCGCCGCCGGCGGCCTGCGCGCCGAGGATCCGCCGCTGGAGGTGCAGACCTTCGAGCTGCACATGGCCTGGCGCGGGTCGCAGGATAATGATCCCGGGGAGCGCTGGTTGCGGTCGCGGATTCAGATGTTCTTCGGCGATCCTGAAAGTCTCTAGGCGTCGTCGCGCAGGCTGTCCTTCGAGCGCTCTCCCTTCTTGCACGTTCCGCTGCTTGGGGCGCTCGGACAAAGGCAACCAGCTCCGACACATGAGTCGGGCAACCTAACGGCTAGCGCCAGCGTTCCTGAACGCGATGAGCGTTATTAAGCCTTTGACAACATTTGTCCGATGGATTGCGCAGAGTTCCCTGGAAAGCCAGCGATAGCTCAACAGTAAACCACTTGGATCAATCACCGAAGCTGCGCAAGCAAGGCCTGGCGAAGGCCTGCTGCTCTCTGTTGCATGGGGTGATCTTCCCACCCATCCCCAACGGATTCGTAAAAACGACATTCACAATGGCGTAACCGTCATCACCATGCTGTTTGGTCTGGTGGGCCTTTTTTTTCTTGATCCACCCGGAAAGGTGATGCTAATTTTTTTTCATTGAGCGACCAATGAAAAAAAAGGACCAGGCCATGCCAAAGGTAGGAATGCAGGAAATCCGAAAAAAGCAGCTGGTTGAAGCAACGCTGAGCTTGATCGGTGAACAGGGGCTCGCAGGAACGAGTATGGCTCAGGTCAGTGCCCGCTCCGGGATGTCGAACGGGATAGTGCACCACTACTTTTCTGACAAAAATGCACTACTTGAAGCCACCTTGCGCGAACTGAACAAGCGAATTAACGCCGAGATATTCAATCACTTACGCGAAGCTCGCACGCCCGATGAGCGCGTCCAGGCCTTTGTACTCGGTAACGTCAGTGCGCTGAATCTCACCCGCGAAAACGTCGCAGCCTGGCTGGCGTTCTGGGCTCAGGTGCCACAACACGCCCAATTTCAACGCATTCAAAATATCGTGGCTCGGCGAAGCCACTCGCTTTTGTTCCATGCCCTGGCCAAGACGATGGCCCCTGCTGCGGCTCGATCCAAGGCAAGGATGATCGCGGTTTTTATCGATGGCATCTGGCTACGGGCCGCTGTTGATCCAACCGAGGTAACCCTCAACGAATCTCGGCAGCTTTCATACGAGTTTCTCAACAATTTGCTTGGGTACAATCTGAAGGTGCAGTAATGACTCGCGATGAATACAAAAACAATGATGCGGTTAGCCTTGTTCAATTAATTGGCTCGGGCCAGGTCACCTCCTCAGAACTTGTGGATTTGGCGATCTCTGAAATTGAATCGCAGGATCCAGAACTCGGAGCGTTGGTTTCAGTCGATGCCGAGGGCGCTCGCAAATCGGCACAGCAGCGCAAAGTCGGTGCGTTGGCCGGTCTTCCTGTCTTGATTAAAGACACCAATATCGATGTCTGCGGTTTTCCCACCCAGCATGGGTCGCGTCTGTACAAAGACGCTCCTCCTGCAACAATCGATAGCGAATTTGTTAGACGCTTGCGCCAGGCCGGCGCCGTCATTCTTGGGAAAACGAAAACCCCCGAATTCGCTGGAGATTTCGTAACCGAACCGGAATATTTCGGCCCCTGCCGAAATCCGCGAAATCCACAGTACGCTTCAGGTGGGTCAAGTGGCGGGTCGGCCTGTGCGGTTGCCGCCGGGATGGTGCCGATTGCACATGGCACTGATTGTGGTGGATCGATCCGAGTACCGGCTTCAGTCTGCGGAGTGGTGGGATTGAAGCCCTCTCGTGGCCGCAACCCAGTAGGACCTCATGTCGGAGAATTTGTCGGGGGGTTGGATTGTGAGCATGTGCTCACCCGGACGGTTCGTGACACTGCGCTCATGTTAGACGTGCTGGCGGGCTATGAAGCCGGTGCCCCATATGCTGCCCCCTGCGGCCCAAACTCCTGGCTTGAGAGCCTTCAAGCGAAATCGGCGCCACTCAAGATCGCCTTCACTACCACAAGACCTGATGGATCGGAAATTGATGACTCCATCCACAGTGCTGTCTTGGCAGTGATCGATTTTCTGGGGGCGGATGGTCATCGACTCCAGGACTTCAAATGGCCAGATATCACCGGCGCTGGCGATGCAGCAGCTGTGTTCTGGCAGCTTGAGATTGAAGCGCTCATGACCCAGCGCTCTTTGGATCTCGGGCGACCCTTGGAGAAAAATGACGTTGAATGGGTTACCTACGCCATGTACGAGCAATCGAAGGCGCGCTCGGCACTGGATGTCCACAACGCGAGAGCTGTCCAAAACCGCATGTCCCGAAACATGGCGGGGTTGTTCCGCGACATTGATGTCCTCATCACGCCAACTGTTGCTCTAGCGCCCCCTCTTATCGGTGGTTTCACTGCGGCAAAAGAGCAGGAATTACAAGTTTGGTACGACAATGCGTACGCATTTTCGCCCTTCACCGAGATTTTCAACCTCACGGGACAACCGGCAATCAGCATTCCGGTTGGAGTGATGCGCAATGGCATTCCCATCGGGTTGCAAATCATTGGCCAGTACGGGGATGAGGAAACCATCTTGAGGCTTGCGGCCGAAATCGAAAAAAGCTTTGGATCAACGCTTTAGGGTGCGGTTTGCGAGAAGCCATTTCATAGGAGACCTTTAACGCTATAAATCAGATCTTTCCAAAGGTGATCCGCACAGATTCAGCCGGTAGATAGTCGTCGCTCTATCCGTGTGTAACTCTGCATACAAGTCAACTAGTGGGCGCTGGCAGCACAACGCATAGAATATTACTAATGGAATTCACAGTGTGGCAGTGAAGCTAATGCCTGCAGCCTGAGATGAGATCCACTAATTTACTTTTCTGCCTAACAACTGTACTACACAAAAAAAACAGGTACTGTAATCATGTTAGCCAAAGAAAACGCCCCATCAGCTGGACGACTCAGTTTTGAAGTACGCTCCATCGATCATGTTCCACTCTCGGAGCGACACGGTAAAGCATGGCATCTGTGGCCCATTTGGTTTTGTGGTGGCGCACAGCTGACTACGCTCGCTGTCGGGATCATTGGTATCGGGATGGGGGCAAACCTCATCTGGTCCGCCATCGCCATCGTGCTCGGATGCGCCTTCGGTACACTCTTCATGGCGGGCCATTCCACTCAAGGACCCCAGATGGGATTGCCGCAGCTCATTCAGTCCCGCCCCCAGTTCGGCTATCTGGGCGCTTTGTTAGTGTACTTGGTCGCGATCGTTACATACATTGGATATAACGCATTCAACCAGTTATTGGTGGGACAAACGCTGCATGAGTTAATAGGGGTATCTGAAACAGGTTCGGCAATGGTTTTTTCGTTGCTGGCAATTTTCATGGCTATCGTTGGCTACAACTCTTTCCATAAGATTCAGCGCGGGCTAGCTTTCGTAATGGTCGCGATGATGCTGGCATTGACGATCGGGCTTGTCGTTTTTATGGACGTGCCCGGCGGGCAACTGGCATTAAGTGACTTCAACTTGAATGCGTTCCTTGCCCAATTCTTCGTGGCCGCCGCTTATCAACTGAGCTGGGCAATCTACGTCTCTGATTATTCCCGTTATTTACCAGCGGATGTCAGTGTTCGCGCCTCGTTCTGGTGGACGTATCTCGGCGCGATGATCGGGGGTGTTTGGATGATGCTAATTGGTGCAGCCGCTGCGGCGCTGAGCCCTGGTCAAAACCTTGCAGCTGGCTTAATCATGGTTGGGGACATGGTGTTTTCTGGCTTCGGCAAAACGCTCGTGGTGATTTCCGTGCTCATTTTGATTACCAGTGCGGCTCAGAATTTCTACGGTGCTTCAATCACGCTTTTAAGCATCATCGATACGATCAAAACGCAAACCTCTACGCTGCTTAAAAGAATTCTGGCAATGGTTGTGGTCGGTAGCTCGGCTATGCTGCTGGCCTACGTGGCCGATGAAAATTTCGTTAAGGAGTTTGGCGACTTCCTTGCGGTACTGCTTTATCTCTTCACGCCCTGGACGGCGATTAACCTGGTTGATTTCTACGCTGTTCGGCACGGTAAATATTCGATCAGCGAAATATTCAACCCAAACGGTATTTATGGGCGATGGAACTGGAGAGGGATTGGCTCGTACATCGTTGGTTTCGCAGTGATGCTGCCATTCTCGAATACGGGGTTGTACACCGGTTATTTCGCAGAGCAGTTGGGAGGCGCTGATATCAGTATGCCAATAGGTCTTGCCGTCTCGGCCCTGGTGTATCTGTGGCTTTGTCGCTCACAGAATATCCAGTCTGAGCTTACTCAGGTGCGAGCCTTGGACATCAACCTGAAAAATGGCACTGCTCACTGATAATCGAATGTCCCTCGCAGGCCTTGTGCTTGGCTGACGAACTCGCTTTTGATGCGCTAGAGCGGTTGAGGTCGACTTCAGCCGCTCCTGATGCTTCGACGCCAGGTTGGCTGGAGCAATAGCCAAGCGCATCGGGCCGGCTGTGTTGCCAGGGATAACCGGCTTTTGCGTCAGGTAGGTCGGGTTATAGAGCCCCAAAGGCAAAATCCGAGGGATCGAACCGATCGGTCGTGTCCATCCGAACACTTCGCAGGCCCACTGTTTCCAGGTGTGACGCGTATAGAGACTCAGAAAAGTAGCTAATCAGAAGGGAGCGACGGCGTGCGCCGATTGAGTTCAGACTGCCCGCATGCACTAAATCGACATCAAACACC
This sequence comes from Pseudomonas sp. JV241A, assembly GCF_900275665.1. Taxonomy (NCBI): domain Bacteria; kingdom Pseudomonadati; phylum Pseudomonadota; class Gammaproteobacteria; order Pseudomonadales; family Pseudomonadaceae; genus Pseudomonas; species Pseudomonas sp. JV241A. Next base: position 153,625 of record NZ_OPYO01000016.1, on the reverse strand, counting down.
AAGATGTCGCCAGCGGAGCCCGAAAGCTGCACAGACCGGGACTCGTCACTGAAGTCGAATGGCGGCTGTCCCTGCTCAGGGCGATGGCTGCCGGGGACGATACGTGTCGCGCCGTTCTCGGGACCATAATCGTCGAAATAAGCCAGAGCGCTCACCATGTCGCCCGGCCGTTGGGCCGACAAGTCGCGGTGCAGCTGCTGATGACCGCCACCTGCAAGGGGTTCGCGCCCCTCCACCTGCGAGAGAAAGAACCGTTCTCCGATCAGCTCACCAACCGCCGCCAGCACCTCCGGCAGACGACACACAGCCTGAACCCTCGAATCAGAGTCCAACAGCGAATGGCGCCAGCCCATGCCACGCGGCACTGGCCATTGGCCCGATGGTTTCACCCCCGCATCGAACACGGCACGAAGGTCACCCAGCCACTCGGCCGGGATAGCTCGACGGAGCAGCACATAGCCCTCTCGATGGAGTTGTTCGCGGTCAGTCATAGCGTCCTCAATTCCCTTACCACCCATGCGTCTTGCAGAAGTGCGGCTGTCGCGACATTGTAGCGATCAACGGATCGGAGAATGTTGTGGAGCTGTTCAAGGGCGTCGCCACGCGCTGCGCAAATACTTTATTTCTGGGTCAGGCCATTGATACCCAATTGCAGGCCGAGCATTATGCGCGCCGAATTGCCTACACAAGGACCGTCCCGTGCATTCCTCCGCGCCCACCTACCCAACACCCTCCACGCCCACCGCTGCGCCCTACAATATCTTCAAGCGCGTCGGCATGCTGCTCCTGGCCCTGCTCATCGTCAGCCTGGGTATCATGGTCATCGTGCTCCAGTCCTTTCCCAACATGCCCACCAACCAACAGAACATCAACTCCCTGGGCCTGGCCGGTATAGGCCTGATCGCCCTACTGTACCTGCAACATCGCAAACAAGGCCTGCGCGAAGTGATCATGGGCCAACAGTTCCTGCGCCCGTACCTGTATGGCCTTGGCGCCATCGTGATCATCTACGGCCTTTGCGCCGCATGGATGTACCTGCTCAACGTCCCCCGCGAAAGCTTCTTGGTGCACTTCTTCGACGACCTCGCCCCCGGCCAGATCGCCCTGTTGTGCGCCACCTTGATCCTGTTCCCGCCGGTTGCCGAAGAACTGCTGTTCCGCCACTACCTGATGCGCCTGTTCCCACTCGACCGCGGGCCAGGCTGGCAATGGGCGGCGATCGTGGTCAGCACGCTGCTGTTCACGGCCTCGCATATCCAGTACGACAACTACGTGACGGGGTTTACCCTGCTGACCGCCAGCCTGGTGTTTGGTATCAGCCGCGTACTCAGTGGCGGGTTGATCGTGCCGGTACTACTGCACGCGTCGACCGAGGTTATCGCGTTGATCCTCAACTACATCCAGATTCCTGGTTGAAGCCCAACAACGCAATGAAAAGGCCGCCTTGCTTGGGCAAGGCGGCCTGGGCCGACCTCGCTTGGCAGACTCAAGACCGCGGATCAACCAACCGCAGCCCAGGCGCACTCTCCTCCCGCCTGACCTCATGCCCACAGGCAACAAAATCCTCCTTGCGCAACACCACCAACGCCAGCAGCGACGCAACCCCGGTCGCCACATAGAAATACCAGGGCGCAGTAATGTCCCCGGTCACCTTGATCAGCCAGGTGGAGATCAGCGGCGCGCTGCCGCCAAACACCGCCACCGGGATGTTGTAGGCCACGGCGATGCCGGTGGAGCGGATGCGGGTCGGCAGCAGCTCGCTCATCAGCGCGTAGGTCGAGGATGCGTACAGCCCGAACAGGATCGCCACGGCCATCAACGGCCAGAACAAGGTGGCCGGGGTGGCGCCGGGCGCGGTCTTGAAGAACCAGTACATGGCCAGGGTCGCCAGGGTGCCGATGACCATCAGGAACGGCTTGCGCCCGTAACGATCGGTGAAGGCGCCGCCCAGGGGCATGACCAGCGCCGCCGAGAGGCTGGCGACGAATACGTAGAGCAAGGTGGTGCCGCTGTCGAACTTGAGGGTGTTGGACATGTAGGTCGAGGCGAAGGTCAGCACCAGGTAGAAGATCGAGCTGTGCAGGGTAATGATGAAGAACACCAGGGCGATCGAGCGCTTCCACTGCCAGACCTCACGCAGCGGCGCCTTGGAGGTCTGCCCGGCCTCGACCAGGGCGAGGAACTCCGGGCTGTCTTCAAGCTTCAGGCGGATGTACATCGAGATGAAGCCCAGGGGCCCGGCGATCAGGAACGGAATGCGCCAGCCCCACTCCTGCATCAGCTCGGCGCCCAGGGCCCAGGTCATGCCGTTGGCCACGGCGCCACCCAGCAGCAGGCCGAGCACGGCGGTAACCATCAGCCAGCAGGTAGCAAAGCCCCGACGCCCGGGCCCGGCGTATTCAGAAATGAAGCTGGTGATGGTGCCGATCTCGCCGCCGGCGGAGAAGCCCTGCACACAGCGGATCAGCACCAGGATCACCGGCGCGGCGATGCCGATGCTGGCATAGGTTGGCAGCAGCCCCAGCAGGAAGGTGGAGCCGGCCATCATCACCAGCACGGTGATCAGGGTTTTGCGCCGGCCGATCTTGTCGGCCAGGGGGCCGAAGAACAGGCCGCCCAGGGGCCGGATGAAGAAGCTCAGGGCAAAGGCCGCGAAGCTTGCCAGCAGGCTGCTGGTGGGATCGTCAGAGACGAAAAAGGCCTTGCCGATGTACACGGCCAAAAAGCCGTAGACGCCATAGTCGTACCACTCGATCAAGTGGCCGGAAGTGGCGCCGATGAAGGCCCGGCGCCGCTGGCGCTGGGAGTTGGAAGGTGACACGCCCATAGTGGGGACTCCTGTCGTGGTGCTATCCATGTAATGCAGCGCTTCAGAGGTTGTTCAAGGGCCCGGTGGGATCCTGCAACCACTGACGCAGCCGGGTCTTGAGAATCTTGCCATAGCTGTTCTTCGGCAGCTCGGCGCAAAACAGGTATTTTTTCGGTTTCTTGAACGAGGCCATGCGCGCCAGGAACCAGTGGTTGAGCGCCTGCGCATCGAGGCTGTGGGGCGTGCGCAAGACCACGAAGGCCACCACCGACTCGCCCCACTCAGCGTCAGCCTCCCCCACCACGCACACTTCGAATACCTCGGGGTGCTGCATCAGCACTTCCTCGACTTCGCGCGGGTAGATATTGCTGCCGCCGGAGATGATCACATCCTTGCTGCGATCGGTAAGGGTCAGGTAGCCCCGCTCGTTGAGGAAACCGATGTCGCCGGTAAGCAGCCAGCCGTCCACCAGGGCCTCCCGGGTGGCTTGCGGGTTGTCCCAGTAGCCCTGCATCACCGCCGCCCCGCGCACGGCGATCTGCCCAGGTTCGCCAGGGGTCAGGGGCTGGCCTTGCGCATCCACCACGCGCACCTCGACGCAGGCGTGGGCACGCCCGACCGACGCGGCGATCAGCGGCCAGTCGGGATGCCCACGGTCGGCGATGGCCTCCCGCGACAGCGCGCTGATGGTCATCGGGCATTCGCCCTGGCCGTAGATTTGCACCAGGCGCGGGCCGAAGGTGTCCAGGGCCTGGGTGAGGTCAGCCAGGTACATCGGCGCCCCGCCGTAGACGATGGTCTTGATCCCTTCGCCGCCATAGCCCTGCTGCCGGGCCTGGTCGACCATGCGCTTGACCATGGTCGGCGCGGCAAACAGGCTGACCTGGCCCAGCGCCTGCGCCAGCTCGAACAGCTCCGCCGCCTGGAAGCCCCGCGACGCCGGCACCACGTGGCGGGCGCCACAGCGCACATGGATGAAATTGTACAGGCCGGCACCGTGAGACATCGGCGCGGCATAAACCACCGCGTCTTCAGCGGTCACCGGGTCCACGTCCAGCGGATAGCACAAGGACATGGCGATCAGGTTGCCATGGGACAGCATCACGCCCTTCGAACGCCCGGTGGTACCGGAGGTGTAGAACAACCAGGCCAGGTCGCTGTCTTGCCGCGGATGCGGCTCCAGCAGTTCATCGCCCGGCACCGGGCCTTGATCGGCCGCCCCGGGTGCGGTCAGTTCGCGGCAGCCGACCGGCAGCGACGCGCCGTCGAACACCCGGCCCTCATCGGTATAGACCAGCCGGGCCCCGGCGTTGTCAGCAATCCAGGCGGCTTCCAGTGCGTGCAGCTTGCTGTTGATCGGCACCGCCACCGCCCCGCTCCACCAGATGGCGTACAACAATTCGAGATAAGCGCAGCTGTTCTTCATCAGCAGCGCCACCCGGTCGCCCGGCACGATGCCGTATTCGTCGCGCAGTTGCAGGGCGCGTGCCCGCGCCTGCGCGGCGAACGCCTGGTAGTCGGCGACCTGGCGGCACCCCTCGAACAGCGCCGGCCGCCGCGGCCAGCGCTGGGCCGCATCGCGCAGCCAATGGGCGATGTTCATCCTCAGGCCTTGACCGCTTGCAGGACGCTGGCGTAGTTGGCCACGGCCATGCCGCCCATGTTGAACAGCAAGCCAAATTCGGCACCGGGCACGCCCAGGCCAATGGGTTCACCGACCAGTTGGGCAAAGCCCAGGGCATGCATCGAGACCCCGGTGGCCCCCACCGGATGCCCCTTGGCCTTGAGCCCGCCGGACAGGTTCACCGGCAGGCGCCCGCCCTGGCGCACGATGCCCTCGTCCAGGGCCCGGTGCCCCTCGCCCCTGGGCGCCAGGCCCATGGCTTCGTAGATCAGCAGTTCGGCGATGGTGAAGCAGTCGTGGACCTCGGCAAAACTCAGGTCGCCCAGGGTCACGCCGGCCTCGCGCAGGGCGCCCTGGATGGCCCGTTGCGGTCCCTCGAAGGCCAGCACGTCGCGGCGCGACAAGGGCAGGAAGTCGTTCACCTGGGTCATGGCGCGGATCGCCACCTGGCGCCGCATCGAACGGGCGCGCTGCGGCGAGGCCAGAATGATCGCCGCCGCCCCGTCACTGATCAGCGAGCAGTCGGTCAGGCGCAGTGGCGGTGCGATCAGCGGGTTGCCCTGGGACACGTTGTTGCAGTGCTCGAAGTCCATCACCCGGTGCATCTGCGCCAGGGGGTTGGCCATGGCGTTGGCGTGGTTCTTCACCGCGATCGCGGCCATCGAGGCCAAGGGGCTGTGGTAGCGCTCGGCGTACTGTTGCGCCACCTGGCCGAACAGCTGGGCGAAGCTCAGGCCGGCCTCCTGCATGGCGTTCTGGTAGCCGGCGCCGGCCAGGGCGCGGGTGACTTCGACGGTGCTGTTGCCGGTCATTTTCTCCGCGCCGACCACCAGCACCAGCTCGGCGGCACCGCTGCGGATCGCATTGATCCCGGCCTGGATCGCCGCAGATCCCGAGGCGCAGGCATTCTCGCAGCGCGTGGCAGGCTTGAAGCGCAGTTGCGGGTCGGCCTGGAGCATCAGCGAGGCGGGGAAACCATCGGCCACCAGGCCGGAGTTGAAGTGACCGAGAAACAGCGCGTCGATTTGTGCGGCGTCGATCTCAGCGTCCGCCAGGACCTCGCGGGTAACCTTGACGATCAGGTCCTCGAGGTTCAGGCCGTCCAGGCGACCGAAAGGGCTGTGGGCGGCAGCGACGATGGATACGGAGTCGTGAGTCATGGTGATTTTCTTCTGTCCTTGAAGCGCGTATTCCATACAATGATTCAGCGCCCGAATCACACGCTAGTTGGGGCAACTACTTACGCCAGTAAGTAGTACCCAGGGGGCGCGCCGATAAATCCGAGGCAGGATGCCTGATGACCGTAGATGCCCAGCACTTCCAGGACCTCGAGCGCCTGGCCTTCCAGGTTTCCCCCGCGCCGCAGATGATCACCGGCCATCGGCGGATGCTCGACTGCAACCAGGCGTTCGTCCGCCTGTTCGGCTACGAGCGCGAGCATTTGCAGGGCCACCTGACCCTGCTGCTGTATCCCTCCCAAGCCGACTACCAGAGCATCGGCGAGCGCAGCGAGCACTGGCTGCGCAACGGCCCCGGCGCCTTCTACTCCGACGAGCGCTTCATGCAGCATCGCAACGGCGAGGTGTTCTGGGCCCGGGCCCACGGGTTTTCCCTGACGGTGGAAGACCCGTTCAAACTGATGGTCTGGCATTTCGAGCGCCTGGATCGCCAGCCGGCGCCGACCATCCAGCTGACTCCGCGCGAACGGGAGATTTCGCTGCATATCGTCAATGGCCTGACCTGCAAGGAAGTGGCGCGCAAGCTGGGCATTTCCCACCGCACCGTGGAGGTCCACCGCGCCCGCCTGATGAAGAAGCTTCAGGCCAAGAACAGCGCAGAGCTGGTGTCGAAAATTATCTTCATCAGTTGAGCACCAGTGCAGGTCAGGTAAAATCGCGCTTTTTTTTGACCAAGAGCTTTTTTGCATGGATGCCCGTTTCTCGCTTTCATTAGCCCTGCCGCTCGCCCTCGCCGCCTGCAGCACCCCGCCCAAGCCGCAACCACCGGGCAAGCACCCTGGCCTTGAAGTGTTCGAGAAAGTGATCGACGAACCGGCCGCGCCCGATTCGATCATCCGTCAAGGCGACCAGATCACCTACATGATCGCGCCCTCCGCGAGCAACCCCTGGGTCACCCGCTTTGACGCCTCCTGCAGCCAGCCCAGCGGCAGCATGTTCTATCCCACCAAACGGGGCATGCAGGCGTTTTCTGACAACGACGATTCCAGCAACCTTCCGCAACCACAGTTGCAGGTGCTGCAGCGCAGCGAACAACTCAAAAATGCCTGCGCCTATCGCGCCGTGCCTGACTGGCGAGCGCTGGACACCGCGCCAGTTCAAGACTGGCTGGTGTTGGACCGTAACAGCGCGATTCACGAGGATGGCGTACTCAAGATCTGGACGAGCATTCAACTTGCCAACTATCAAGCAGTCAAAGGGTACGGCCAGATTGCACAACTGCATGAGCGCCTGGCCATCGACTGCAAGCAGCGCACTTTCAAGCCGTTGAGCGACTTCAAGGTGGACGACAATGGCCGGGTGTACAACGGCAAGGTCAATCTGGACACCCCAATGATGCCGCAGGCACAGGCCGACAGCGGACAACAACGCCTGATCGAAGCTGCCTGCCAGCCCGCTGCCACCTGGGCCCGGATGGCGATGCCCCCTGTGCGCACGCCACTGCCGCCGCAGCTCGATACACCCAAGACGGCGCCAGCCGTGCTGGCGGCGATCAATACCCTGCAACTGCCCGAACCGCGCTTGACGCTACAGGCTTTGCACTATCGCTACGACGCCTTGGTGCTCAACGGCATGAAGATCACCGGCGTGCAGCGCAAGGACATCTTCAGCCGTGACCCGCAGAGCGGCCAGTTGCTGCTGCAGCCAGTGGATTCGGTGCTGGGCACCAAGCTGCTGCTGACTTTCCGCGGCCTGATCGAGCTGGCCAACCGCTCGTTCGACCGCAACAACGGCAACCAGGTAGAAGACTCCTTGCACGTCATCGGCTTGAGCTTCACAGGCGACTGGCAACGCCTGCCGGAACACAGCGAAGTGGCCTATGACCTGGTCCAGGCCACCACCACGGGGCCTTTCACCACTACCGTCACCTGCAAGGTCGGCGCCGCGCTGCCAGCCAGTCAGATAAACCCCGCCTTGCAAGGCATGGCCAAGCCGCTGAGCTGCTCCAAGCACAAAACGGCTACTTCTGAATGGACCGAGGGCTACCACTATCTCGAAGACTACGGGGTGTTTGTGCAGGCGGCGCAGAACAGCCCGTTGGGGCGCTGGACATGGCGAGTGGAGTCGGTCCGCTAGGACAGCTGTCGGTCAAAAGCGCCTACCAGTGCCTGTGATAGAGTGCGGACTATTCCATTTAGGGAGTCCTCACTCCCATGCCTGGAGCTTATCCATGACCGCCACGCCTCCCGCGCAAATCACGCCTCAACTTGCAGAGGTCTGCGTTGTTCTTGAGCGCCATCTGGGCGATAACCTCCGGGCGATTCACCTGTACGGCTCGGCATTAGAGGGTGGCTTGAAGCCGCTGAGCGATATCGACCTCATGGCCACCATTGATGTACCGCTATGCGAAACCTCTCGGCGTGCGTTGATGCAAGAGCTTCTGGTGCATTCGGCTTGGCCCGGTAGCAGCGCTGTACTCAGAGCACTGGAGCTTACAGTGGTCGCCCTCAGCGAACTCAGGCCTTGGCGCTACCCCCCGAAGCGCGAAATGCAGTTTGGGGAATGGCTGCGCAACGACATAGAGGCCGGCCGCTTTGAATCGGCCATGGTCGACCCCGACCTCGCTATCCTGATGACCAAGTTACGGCTTCACAGCACGCCCTTGCACGGCCCCGAAGCCGTGTGCCTTTTCGAGGCCGTGCCAGCGGCCGACTTCGTATCGGCATTGACCGACACCATCGCTCAGTGGAAAGCGCAGTCAGACTGGAATGGGGACGAGAAAAACGTCCTATTGGCTTTGGCGCGCATCTGGTTCAGTGCAGCCACCGGCAAAATTGCCACGAAAGATACAGCCGCTGCCTGGGTCAGCGAACGTCTACCGCCTGAACACGCCGCCCTCATGATGATCGCGGCCGACGCTTACCTCAGCGGTCAGGAAGACGGACTGGCAATGCTCCCGGACCGAGTCGAGGCAACTATCCGGTTCTGCAAAAGGGAAATCGAGGGCGAACTTTCGAAGTCTGCCTAGGTTGACCTTGCGCCAAGCGCGAGGCCGCTTCGGGTCGATAGTTGCCAGGCGTATTCAACGGAATGTTCCATTTACTAATTTTCTGCCTCGGGCGCACAGAAGGCCTTACTGTAGTAGCCGGACGGGTCGAAACAGCAAACCTGCTTCTTGCCGGATGCAAGCATATCGCAGGCACTGCCAATTCGTTTTGCGCGCGTCTTCAGTTGCTTGGCTGAAGTAATCCAGTGTATCCAGTCTACTCGTGCGAGGGTCGTCGTATTGTTCCAGGCTATACGAGCCTCAGGAGTGGCTACCAGTGCCTCCTGAAAATCTGCCGGGATGTCAGGCTCGGGTTCACTCTTCACTGGGGTCAGCTCTAGTGTAACGATATCGCCAACGGCCGCACCTGCGGCTTCGAGTAACTCTGTACTTACCTGCAACCAATGGCTCAGCTGACCATCCGGTTCAAGGGTTGCCTGAAAGTGGTGTCCATTGATTGTGCCTTCAACTGTCGTCCTTCCTCGCCTCGGAAGCTGTTCACTCGCGTCTCTTGGCAGTACTACGAACGCCCACGACGTATCATTACCAGGCTTTGCCGGACGAAGAAGCTTTGCTTCGAATCGGGATTTCACATCGATTGTTGTCATTGCAACGTTCTTCGTGAGTCGGTGGGAACGGGCTTGTCCCGCGATAGGGTCATGGCAGCATGACAGACAATTTTCATGGCCAGAATCGCGGGGCAAGCCCGCTCCCACCTGATTGATGAAGAGCGCAGGCATCTCAGCCCGGTCAGGCGACGCCCTTGGCCTGCTGTTCCAGGTGCACCTGCAATGTCGGATCGATTTGCAGTGCGCCGGCCAGTTCATCAAGGTAGGCCCGCTCTGCGTCCTGCTGGTCATCCACCAGCATCACGCTGGCCAGGTACATTTCCGCAGCCATGGCCGGGTCCTGGGCCGACTGAGCCACCTGGGCAGCATCGAGTGGCTTGCTGACTTCCTCATCCAGCCATTGCTGCAGTTGCGGGTCGCTGGTGTGACGTTTGATTTCAGCGTAAATCAAAGTTTCTTCTTGCTTGTCGATGCGACCGTCAGCCTTGGCTGCCGCAATCAGCGCGCGCAAGATTGCATGGCTGTGATCCTCGGCCTCGGGGCCGGACAATTGATCGACAGTACGCAGCGCCTGTTGCGGGGCTGCCGCCTGGCTGCGCTGCCAGCTTTGATAAGCCTGGAACGCCATCATGCCCAACGACGCCAGGGCCGCGTAATTGGTGCCACCAGCGGAGCGCCCCTGGGTGGAGCCACCCGCGCTGCCACCCAACAGGCCGCCCAGTAAACCACCCAGGCCATTACCGCCACCCGTTGCACTGCCGCCGCCAAGCAGACCGCCCAGCAAGCCGCCCAAACCGCCCAGGCCGTCTTGCGCTGACATGCCGCCGCGCCCTTGTTGCGCTTGCGAGCCCTGCCCGGCCCGAAGTAACTGTTCGAGTAAATCACTGGTGTTCATGGCACCGCCCTCGGTCGGTAGTTGTTGCCCAGACAAGCAACGATAGCCCCCTCAAGGCGATCCGCCATGACCGTCTGGCCGACGGGGACCCCGGGGCTTACCGAGCAGGCAGGTTTATGTGAGCATATCCACCCCGCCCTGCCCCATGCCCCACGAGAGGCTGTATGTCGATTTTCAACAAAACAACCCTGACGCTGACCCTGGCCGTCGTCGGCCTGTTGGGCCTGTCGAATCTGCATGCCGCCAGCAAACCCAGCACCCAGCCGAAACCTGAAATAAAGGTCGCGGTGCTCGGCGGCAAGTTCAGCTTCAACCTGCCGGCAGGCTTCATCGCCAGCCCCCTGAGCGCCGATGAACAGAACAGCGAAGGCGCCGGCGCCGTGGGTACCCTGTATGCCAATGCGCAGGAAAAGCGAGTGGTCATGGTGATCGAGAAACCCCTCCCCGAAGCGTCTCGCACTGGCGACAACGACGATGCCTTCCTCGACGGCGCCGTCAGTGGTTTCGTCGACCGCCAGAGCGCCGGGCTGCCGGACTTTCGACAAACCGGCGAATCGCGCCTTAACCGCAACGGCCTGGGTGTGCGACAAATCGACAGTACGGCGACCCTGGGCGGCGGCAAAACGTTGAACAGCACCTTTATCGCAGGCTCCGGCGATCGCATGGCCGTCATCCAGGTCATTTCCCGCAGCGACGAAGCCAGCGGTCATGCTGCGCTGGTAAAGCGAATCGCGGGTGAATCCTCGGTGCCAGTTTCGGAATCTCGCAAAAATCAGGGTAAATAGCATGCAAGCGCCCTAAGGCTTGCAATGCTTAGGCAGCGCTCGGAACCAAGGCCTCTCGGCACGGAGAATCGCCCCAGGTTTCGAAGGGCTCTGGGGTTGAATCCACCGGTTGAATCCACAGCCAAAAGCGGCCTTTGGAATAATGTGCTGAACTCTGCACCACCCAGACTACGAATGCGAGAAATGCTTTGGACCCTATTTCAACGCCTGACCCGGTCGAAACAGCTGGACAACTGATGTCCCGTCAAGAGGCGATGCAAGCTGAGGCGGCATCGTTACTCGGACAGATGCTCTTCGCATTCTCTTCCATGGATATGAATTTAGGGCTCTGTTTAGTGTGGTTGGACAACGGCAACAAATTGGAAATAAGATCGAATTCGATCGAAGGACAGAGTATCCATACGAAACTCGAAACGCTTTCGAAGCGAGTCACAGAGAGGTTACCGGCCGGCTCCGAACATCGTGCGGCCTATGAACGCTGGATTGAGCGTGTGCATGCAGCTCGGCTGCAGCGCAATCAGATGGTCCACGGCCGATGGGGTGTCGAGGCCCACCGTCACAAGATCGTCAATGTCATTGGATTTCCCTCCGGTTCGCAGCAATGCTTTGAATACAGCCTTGCGGAGTTGGCCGCGTTCAACAAAGAGTTGTGTGCATTAGGGCGAGAGCTAGCCAGACTACGAACACACTGGCCCCTCTAAACAGCTCGCCTGAAAGAGGCGGAATCACCGACTTGAGTGTCTAGCGAAAACTGGGATCCGGTACCCGCACGGACGCGTTAGCCGCCGCGTCGACAGGCTTTCTCAACGTCTGCTCTCGGGATACAGCTACTTCCGCTTTGGGTCGATTGCTGCCATTAGCGACTGTCGGCTTCTGACCCGTTGCTGCTTATGTGCCAGGGGTAGGGCTAGCCCACTGGTGGATAAAGTCGCCGACTCTCTGAGCAATGTCACTCTCGACTGTCCGCAGCCGCAGGATGGGAATGCCACTTCTAGCCAAAATATCATTCTTCAAGGCGTCCCGAGCCGCCTGCTCAGGTCGGTCGTGGTACCCGCCATCGACCTCAATCACCCCTAGCGGGGTCTTGCCCACTTTGAAATAGATCACGAAATCGCAACTGGCGCGCCTCATGAAAGCCCGCTGGCGCTCCGTCCATTCGGGGTTACCTGGCGATGCGAGCTGACCCAGCTTGATCTGAGCGTGGTACTTCAATGCCAGGAACGCCGGGGCGGACAGTGCCTCGCGCAGCAGTTGCGCCACGATCTGCTCGGACTTGTAGCGCGAATCCTCGGGCCGCAGGCGGGCATTCAAGCGCGCCAGGGACTGGTCGTACTCGCGGTACAGCAAATCGAATGCCGACACTACCGGCGCGCGTACGATCTGCTCGTCCTGCGTGTAATAGCTGATGTAGCGGATCAGGGCGGCGATGTGGCCATTGTTGTCGGTGAACACCTCATCGCCGGTCACCAGGGTGAAGCGATGTTTGGCCCGCGACACTGCCACATTGATCATGCGTGGATCGTCGACGAAATCCAGACGTCTTCGCGCTTGGTTGTAGCGCTTCTTGTCCAGCACGGTGGAGAAGACGATCTCGTCGCACTCCCGCCCCTGAAACTTGTGCACGGTGTCCTTGACGAAATCCGCCGGTAGGCGCGTGCCGGAGAGGTTGACCTGTGCCCGGAACGGGGCGATGTAACCGCGGCCTTCGCCGTCCATTCCGAAGGGCTGCCCCTCGTCCTCAAGCACCTTGAGCAGGGAGTCCAACTCCCGAAGGTTGGTGTTCTGCCGTGCGTGGTTGCCCTTGGCCGTCACCACCAGACGCAGGGGAGCTTCGCCCTTGTCCTCGGTCATCGGCACCAGTGTGTTGTCGTAGAACTGCTGGTTGCAGAACTGGATGATCCTGGGGTGGCAACGGTAATGCTCTTTCAGCAGGGTCCTGGGCAGCGCGTCCTGGAAAACGGCGATGCACGAATCCAGTAGGCTGTAATGCTCGCAATCGTAGGCCTCGGCAGGCGCCTGAAGTCCCAGTGTCACGGGGATGTGCGGTAACTGGCGGTTGTCTCCAACAACGATCAGGTTCTTTGCGCAGCCCAGTGGCAGGATGCCCGGCACGATGTCCTGCAAAGAGGCTTCGTCGATGATCACGTAGTCGAGGATCGCCCCCGGCGCGATCGAATTGACGATGGAGTGCGTGCCGCTGCCCAGGATAGGGAAGCGCTGCACGAAGGCATCGAAATGCCTGCAGTAAGTTTTGACATCAAAGCTGTCCGACGGCGGTACCTGAAGATGCAGATGCTGCTTCAGATGGTGCATCGACGCTGTTGTCAGTTCTTTCAGCAGAGCCGTGAAATTCGCGCGTGCCAACGATTCACGGCACGCCCGCAGTTCCGCTTCCTTGTCCCGTAGCGACTTGTCGTAGTAATGCATCTGCAGTGCATGGAAAACGGCCATGCGCGCCTCGCCCTCGGCGAATGGCTTGGTGCGAAAGATTCTGAATTTGAACAGTAGCTCGATGCGGTCTTTGAGATGAATGCGCTGCTCGCCGAGGTAAGCCAGATAGGCCATGAGATCCGCAGTCTTGTGCGGTGTCAGCCCGTACTTATCGAGCGAGCCTGTGGCCTGCACATCGCTTTCTGCCTGCCACTGCTGCAGGTAGCGCCGCTCGATGACCAGCTCGTCCAGCTCGATTTGCAGTTGTGCCGCCCTGTTGTGGTCTTGCAGGTGCTGCTTCAAACGGGTCAGCAAGGCCTGGATCTCATCCAGGGAGGGTGCCGGCTCGGGCGCGCTTGATGGCCACGCAGGCAGGTCGGCGAAGAAGGCCTTACGTTTGTCCTGGTTGCCAAGCTTGGCGACCAAGTGGCCCAAGCCATATTTCTCCAGCTTTTCGTAGACGTTTTCCACGGCAGCATTGTTGTTGGACAGCACCGCTACCGTCTGCCCACGTAACAGAATATTGGCGAGGATGTTGAGGATCGTCTGGGTTTTGCCGGTCCCTGGCGGGCCTTCGATCACGCTGATTTGCGCGCTGAACGCCCGCTCCACCGCCTGAAGCTGACTCTCGTTAAGCCCGAACGGATAGATGAGCCCCTGACCCAGCGCCAGCGTGCCGTTGCGCCCCGTACAATAGGCTTGCAAGGCAGTGCCAGCAATGGCGGGCAGTTTTCCGAGCTGGCGCACCACATTGTCGGCAATTTCACGATCAGTCTTCGACTCAGCGTGATCCTGTCGGGCATTCGCCACGGTAGTGAAATAGCGGAAGACCGGCGTGTCCTTCATCGATGTCGGGGCGGTAAAGCCGATGCCGTCCATCTTGTAGACATAGGGCTTTTCGGCGCCCGGGTAGTGCACGACGGCATATCGCTCGCCGTAAATCGTAGCTTTGGCAATGGGCGTGGCGATCGTGCTGCCGGGCTTGTGCAGCAATACATTGGTCAACTCGCGGGTGGGCGAAACTTGGCAGTTACTGAGCGGGCGGATGTATTTTTTCTTGGAGGGGAAGTGACAGGTCAGTTCCAGGGTTTCGTACTTGTCGCTCCAGCGAATCGCCCAGTCGCTGATTTTTGCGGTCTTGTCCTCACCATCCACCTGAACCGAAACCATATTCCTTATCCCTATGCACATGACATCCGGCTTCGCCTCGCGCCGAATGCTACTTTCTCCAAGAGGAGTCATATTGCCATCATTACGTGCAGGGTCGATAGCCGGTTCATGCGTTTAGTCATCTTCCGTGCTTCTCGTCGAGAGCAGCTCATCGCAAACGGCAGCAATCGACTGTGAATTCAACCGGTCGATGCAACACAACTAAATTCTGTGTAAGCAGAAGGAGTGTTGCAGATGAAGCAGAGACCTCGGATCTATTACACCGAAAGCCAGAAAAAACTGATGTGGGATCACTGGCAAAAAGGCGACTCTCTTCAGCACATCGCCCAACTATTTGATCGAAACCACTCATCGATACAGCGCATCTTGGCGGAGACCGGGGGCATCAGACCCGCTGTACGGCGCAGGTCCAGATTGGCCCTGACGTTGGCTGAACGCGAAGATATTTCGCGTGCAGTGGTGGCAGGTAACTCGATCCGTTCCATAGCCGCGCTTCTAGGGCGAGCAGCCTCTACGATCAGTCGTGAGATCAGACGCAACGGTGGCCAAGGCAGCTATCGGGCTAATCGAGCTGATCAGTCTGCCTGGGATCGCGCCCATCGACCCAAGGTCTGCAAGCTTGTTGAGAACCGAGCGGTGGCGCAAATTGTTGCAGACAAGCTTCAACTGCAGTGGTCACCGGAACAAATTGCCGGCTGGCTGAAACGCACCTACCCGGACGATACGAGCTATCAGGTGTCACACGAGACGATCTATCGCACCCTCTTCATACAGGCTCGCGGGGCTCTGAAGAAGGAGTTGCTTGAGCATTTACGGCGAACGCGAGCCATGCGTCGCTCGCGCCATCACACGCAGAAGAAAGAAAATCACGGTCGAATCACAGACGCGGTATCGATCCGCGAACGCCCGGCCGCGGCTCAGGATCGGGCGGTACCAGGTCAATGGGAAGGTGACCTGCTGTGCGGTAGCAGGAACATCCAAATTGCCACTCCTGTGGAGCGTCATACACGTTACGTAATGCTGGTGAAGTTGGCTGGTAAGGATACCGAGACGGTCATCAGCGCCCTGATCGAAAACGCCCGCGAACTTCCCGAGGGACTCTACCAATCGCTGACGTGGGATCGCGGCAAAGAGATGGCTGACCATAAGCGCTTTACGGTGGCTACCGACATCAAGGTCTACTTCTGCGACCCTCATCGCCAATGGCAACGGGGATCGAATGAGAACACCAACGGGTTGTTAAGGCAGTACTTCCCGAAAGGGACCGACCTTGCGGAGCACTCGCAAGCCACGCTCAATGAAGTGGCAAGGCAGCTGAACAGCCGCCCCCGGAAAACACTAAACTACGAAACGCCCACTGAACGATTTAGCCAATCTGTTGCATCGACCGGTTGAATCCACAACCCAGAGCGGTCATTCATGTAGGTCAGCTAACGGCCAAAAGCGGTCAAAAACAATCATCCAACAATGTCGTCCCGGTCAACAGCTTCGGAGTGCTTAGCTACGCTCTAGGGCGTATATGCCATGACCAGCGTTGAAGTCGTAGCGTATCCGTTGAAGAGCGGATGCGTGCGCCGCGATCGCTGTATGGCGCGTTTTTATTCAATCTGTGTCTAACATTCTCCTATTGACCGCCCTACCATCGGCCGCTCCGTCCAGGTGCATACGATGAAAGATATTCCCGGCAACATCGATTTTTCAGGCTTGACGGCCCGTCGGCTAGGGCCAAATGACCGTGAGATCATTTGTGTGCACCGTGAAACGATGTTCCTTGAGGCGGGAGGAGACCCATCGGAGTTGCGGGTGATGACTGAGCACTTCCGGCCCTGGTTGCACCAGCGCCTATTCGATGGCCGCTACTACGGTTTTGCGCTGATGGACACGGGGCAGCCTGTGGCGGCGATAGGTCTGATGAATATCGACTGGCCACCTCATCCGTCCCATCCGGCCTTAGACCAGCGCGGCTATGTGCTGAATGTTTTCGTCGAACCTGCTTACCGGCGCCGGGGCCTGGCTTCAACCCTGATGAAGTTGGCTGAAGCCGAATTTGCGCAACGCGGAATGAGTTTTGCCGTGCTACACGCGACCAAGGCCGGCAAGCCGGTGTATGAAGGACTGGGCTGGGCGAATACATCTGAGATGGCAAAAACCGTTTCGTGATTTGACTGCCTATCTAGGAGCCTGGTCGCCGATTCTAGCTGTTGATGAAAGGCTGCTTTGGGTCGTTAGCTGCCGGTCGTGGGTGACTGCTTTCGACCCAGAGCTGCCGGTGTATGGCATCCAGGTGGGAGCGGGCTTGCCCCGCGATCCGGGCCATGGGCATTGTCTATCACGCGGCCATGACCCTATCGCGGGACAAGCCCGCTCCCACCGTCTAATCGCCGTTCGAGCGGACGATCCCCCTACTCAGCGATAACCCGATACCGCGCCAGATTCAGCGCAACCAGCAACGCCACCATCGCCATCAACGCCCCTGCCAGAAACCCGCCGCTGTAGCCGGCCTGCGCGGTCAACCCCAGCAACAGCGAGGACGACAGCATCTCGCCCAGGTCGCGGGTGCTTTGCACGGCGGTCATGTCGGTGCCGGCCTGGTCGCTTTGCCCGGCAAACGCCATCGATGCGGTCATGATCGCCACCGAGCTAGCGCCGGTGGCAAACGAGCCCAGCCCTACCGCCAGCCAGATCAACCCGACCTGGGTCGCCACTACCCCGCTGGCCTGCAGCAGCCAGACCAGTGCGGCCACCCCGGCCATGGCCACCGCCAGCATGAACGCCGGCCACAAGCCCAGCACGCGGATCAGCCAGGCACCACCGCCGCAACCCAGGACGATGGTCACCACCCCGCCGCTCATGCCCAGTTGGCCGATGGCCTGCAAGGACCAGCCGGCATCGTTGAGGAACAGTTTCGACAAGCCGAACCCGGAGACCGCGGTCATGGCCGAGAGCAGCGCCAGCACCACCAGCGACACGGCCTTGGGCCGTTTGATAAAGCGCAGCAGGCTTGCGTGCGCTACGTCCGGCTGTTTTTCCTTCGCGGGTGCTACGTGCAGCCAGCCTACGCAGCACAGGCTCGCCAATGGCACCAGCGCCAACAGGCCAAAGGCCGTGGTTTGCCCGAAGTGGCCACTGAGCAACAGCGCCCCGGCACCACCGACGAAGAAGCCGAACATGGTGCCGCCGACCTGGATCGCGTTGATCCGCGCCAGCATGTTCTCACTGAAATACTCGGCGGCCATGCCATCGGTGGCGATGTCCTGGGTGGCGCTGGCGAACGAGGCAAGGATCAGCAGGCCCACGGCCCAGCCTGCGGTGTCGACACTCAGGCCAATGCTCGCCAGGGTCACCAGGCACAGCAGCACCAGGATCTGCATCGGCATGATCCAGCTGCGCCGCCGCCCCAGGCGCGGGTTCCAGAGGTTGTCCACTTGCGGTGCCCAGATGAATTTCACCACCCACGGCAGGCCCACCAGCGGCAGGAAGGCCAGGGCATCAAGTGCAGCACCGTCGTGGCGCAACAGCGTGGGCAAGGCATCCATGGCGATGCCGAAGCAAATGCCCTGGGAGAGGTACAACAGGGCGAACGTCAGCACCATGCGCCAATGTTTCAACAGATCCAGCATTTGAGTCTCCAATCAAACAGCGTTGGCGTCGGCAGCCCGTGCCATACGCGTAAAAAGAGTCAGGCGGCGCACCGCCCACAGGGCACTGGCGCCACCGAGCAGCAGCACCAGGTCGATCGGCCAGACGACCAGGTTGGCGTGCACCAGGCTGCCAGCCAGGTGCAAGGCGCCGGCGCTCAGGTAAGCCAGGCCGGCCACGCTCAACAGCAGGCGCAACGGTTGCCGCTGAGGCGGCATGAGCGCCGCCAGCAGCAGGCTGGCGGTCCAGCTGCCCCAGAAGCACCCCGGCAGCACGCTGGGCGGCAACAGCCCCAGATTGGCCAGCGCTCCGGCGCACAGCAGTACAGCGCTGGCAGCCAGCAGCCCGCCGCCGCCACCGACGACCATTCGCAGCAGCACTTGCCAACCCGCGCCTGCCTTGAGCCGCCGGCGCTCCAGCCACAGGTACAGGCCGCTGAGGACCAGCACCGCCGCCGCCAATGCCATGCCGAAATGCACCGCGCGCAACAGCGGCCCCGCGTGGGGCAGCCAGCGATAGTCGGCAAAGTGCAGCGGCTGCACCGCAATGAACGCCTGCAACCAGAACCCACGCCCACTCGCGCTGCTGGTGCCCAGGGGCTGGCCGTCATCGCCGCGGTAGGCATGCCGCTCGAACACGGCGGTACTGGGCAGCCCCTGCTCGATGCCGGCCACTTCCACCCAGGCCCCGGGTTCACCCCAGCGATGCAGCGTGACGCTCTGGGCGGCAAAGCCTGGGTGCGCCGCCGCGTCGTTGTGCAGCAGTTGATCGAGATCGAGCGCCTGGGTCGTGGCGGCCTGCGGCTCGACCTGCGGCGGGGCGCCGAGCAACTGCATGAACGCTTGCTGCGGGGCCCCGGGAAACGCCTGCCCAGCCAGGGCCACCGTGCCGAGGGCGCCGAGGCCGGACAGCGCCCCGGTGACCCCGAACAACAGCAGCCACGGCCCGGCCCAGCGGCCGATCAGGCTGTGCAGGTCATGGGCCAGCACCCGCAGGCCGCGGTCGCGGCGCAAGCGCTTGAGGTCCTGCAAACGCCCGCTGTGCAGCGCGCTGCCCGCCCAGATCATCAGCAACAACACCACGCCCAGCAGGCTGATCAGGATCCGCCCGGGGAACCCGCTAAACAGGCTCTTGTGCAGGTTGAAGAGGATGTCGGCTGCATTTACCGGCGCCAACTCCCGGCCAGTGGCCGGGTCCAGTTCCAGAGTGCACTGGTTGGCTGAAGCGCATAGTTCAACCACCGCACGCTGACCATCGGGCAAGCGGATGTGCAACGCCTCCGGCGCCAGGCCATGCCGGCTCGCCACCTCCAGCCACTGCGTCAGGGGCAGTGTTGGCCCTGGTGCCAAGGCTGCCGGGCCGCGAAACCAGGTGCGCAAGTCTTCATGGGCCATGCTCCAGGCCCCGCTGAGCAGAATCACGAACAGCAGCAGGCCAAACACGCCTCCAGCGCCGGAATGCACGCGCTGCACCAGCGCCCGCGGTGCCCCCATCATGTCCGGGTCCCTTCCCACAACAGCCATGGGGTGAACAGCAACAGCCAGACGCCGGAGCGATAGACCACACGCTGGCGATCTGGCGCCAGTAGCGCCCACAGCAGCACCGTCACGAGAAAGCCCAAGCCGAGAAAAATCCCGGCGTAGAGCCGCTCAAGCCCGCCGCCCCAGGGATAGTGCCGGGCCAGCAGCACCGCCAGTTGCAGGCTGCTCAGCACACTGCCGGCCAGTGCAAGCCAGATGCGCAGTGGCCATGGCCCGAGGCCGGGGGTTGCCATCAGAACGTGCCTCGCAGGGTCATGTTGAGGCTGCGCGGCTCACCGTAGCGGTTGTTCCAGTTGGGGGTGGACAGGCTCTGGTAGTACTTGCGGTCGGCCAGGTTGTTGCCATTGAGCGAGGCCGTCCAGTGCTCGTCGATGCGATAGGCAACCCGCGCGTTGAGCAACGCATAACCGCCCTGCTCCATCGACACGGCGCCCGATTGCGCAGAGAAATCACTTTGCGCCTGCACCCCGGCACCAACACTCCAGCGCCGGTCCTGCCACGGCAGCTCGTACTGGCTCCAGAGTCGCAGCATGTGCCGGGGAGTGAACTCGGCATAGCGGTCGCCCGAAGTGCTGCGGGTGTCTTTGAGGTACTCGGTGGTGGTGTAGGTATAGCCGGCGAACAGGCTCCAGTCCGGGGTGATGTAGCCGGTACTTTCCAGCTCGAAGCCCTGGCTGCGCACCTTGCCGCCGCTGATGTAATAGGTGTTTGGCCCGGCACCTGGGTGTTCGGGGTCAACCTGCGGATTGTTTTCCAGGTCGATGCGAAACGCTGCCAGGGAAACGTTCAGGCGCCCCTCCAGCAACTCGCCCTTGATCCCGGTCTCATAGGTCTTGCCTTCCACCGGCTTGAGCAGTTCACCGCTCCAGGTCTGCCCGGTCTGCGGCTGGAAGACTTCGGCATAGCTGGCGTACCACGACCAGTCCTGGGCGAAGTCCCAGATCAGCCCGCCGTAGGGGGTGATCTCGCGCCCGGGTTTGAAGTGATCGCCCGGCGCGTCCTGGTCCCACCAGCTGGCCCGGGCGCCGACCACCAGGGTCAGCGGATCGAGCAGCTTGAAACGGGTCAGCGCGTAGACGCCCTTGGACGTGGTCGTGGTCGAGCCCGGCGAGGTATAGGCGCCGATACCCGGCTTGGGCACGCTGTGCGGGTCCCAGCGATAGACGTTCACCGGCACGTTCAGCGGCGTGGTGAAGTTCGCCATGCGCTGTTCGGTTTCACCCTGGCTGTAGTTGCTGCCCAGCAGCAACTCATGGCTGCGGCCGAACAACGTAAACGGCCCGTTGAGCGATGCATCAACGCTCTTCTGGGTACTCTCGAACTTGTATGCGGCGCCCATCAGATGCCCGCCGTCGCCGGTAAGCGGATCGATTGCACCAAAGGCCCCGGCATAGCGCAGGCTGGAATCTGCGTCCTGGTACTCGGCAGCGATTTTGGCTTTCCAGTCGTGGTCCAGTTGCTGTTCCAGCGAGCCGAACACCCGGCGCGTGGTCCACTTGAAGCGATCCCAGTCGACATCCAGGTAAGTGGAGCGCGGCAGGTTCAGGCTCGACCCATCCTTGGCCATCGGCACGCCGGCCATGTTGGTCACCGAATCGATGGTCTGGTACTGCGCGCCCAGGGTCAGCAGGGTGTCCGGGCTCAGGTCGAATTCGCTGATGCCGTAGAGCAGCTGGGTGTCCTGCTTGCCGATATCGTAGAAGTAGTCACGGTCCTCGTAGGCCGCAACCATCCGCCCACGCACATTGCCGGAGTCGGTCAACGGCCCGCCGACGTCGATCTCACCGCGGTAACGGTCCCAGCTACCGCCACTCAAGGTAGTGCTGGCGGCAAAGTCCTTTTGCGGGCGCTTGCGCACCAGGTTGACGGTGGCTGCCGGGTTGCCACTGCCATGCAGCAGGCCGTTGGAGCCGCGCAGGATCTCGACCCGTTCATACACCGCCATGTCCTGCGGTGAACTGGCGGTGTCGCCGAGCAAGGCCGGCACCCCATCGAGCTCGAAGGAGTTGATCTTGAAGCCGCGCACGTAATAGGCGGTGGTCAGCAACTGGAACGGCTGCACAGTGACCCCGGTGGCCTGCTGCATCACTTCATCGAGGCTGAACAGGTTCTGTTGCTCGATACGCTCGTGGTCGATCACGCTCACCGATTGCGGGGTCTCGCGCAACTTGAGCGGCATCTTGCCAATGGTGGTGACACCGGGTGCGGTCACGCTACTTGCGCTGTCCTTGCCGGTGATCTCGATGTTGCCCAGCTGCAGCGTCCCGCTGCCACTCTCTGCAGCAATGGCCAGCGCCAGGGGATTCAAGCCCAGCACCAGCACCATCCCCAGATGCGCCCGGCGATGCTGGCCACCCCGTCCTGCCTTTGCGACTCCCAGATATAACATTGCCCCGCCCCATTTCGATAATAATTCTCATTAGTATCCTTCAAACGAGTGGGTGAACTTTTCGATTTAGTGACTTTTTCAATTGATGCCCGGCACCAATGCCCTTAGCCGTCGACACGCTGCTGCTCGATGAACTGCGCATACCACGGGTGGGTGGCGAGCAACTGTTCGTGGCTGCCGCAGCCGCTCAAGCGTCCGGCCTCAAGCACCAGGATCTGATCGGCGTCACGCACCAGCGCCGGGTTGTGCGACACCAGCACCAGTGTGCGCCGGCCACGCAACGCCCGCAGGCTGCGATTGACCCGCGCCTCGCTGCGCGCATCGAGACTGGCGGTGGGTTCGTCGAGCAACACGATCGGCGCTTCGGACAGCAGCGCCCGCGCCAGGCCCACTCGCTGGCGCTGACCACCCGACAGCAAGGCACCGCCCGGGCCGACTTCGCTGTGCCAGCCATCCGCCAGGCTGGCGAGCACCTCATCCAGCGCAGCCGCTTCGGCGGCCTGCTGCAGTTGCGCCGGTGTCGCCTGTGGCCGCGCCATGCTGACATTCCACAGCAGGCTGCCGGCGAACAGGCCGCTGTCCTGGAACACCTGGGTCAGCTGCGCGGCGAGGGTCTGCTCGCTCAACTGGCGGATGTCCACCTGGCCCAGGCGCACTTCGCCGGCCTGGGCATCCATCCCGCGGCCAAGCAAGGCCAGCAGCGTGCTTTTACCGGCCCCCGAAGGCCCGACAATAGCCGTGAAAGTGCCGGGCGCGCAGTGCAGGTCGAGGTCCTTGAGCAGGTGCTCGCCGTGTTCGCCGTAGCTGTTCAAACCCTGGCCCTGAAGGCTGGCATCCCGTGGTTGCAGGCCGGGTTGCGGGCTGAACAGTATTGGTTCGCCCAGCACCCCCAGCACCTGCGCCAAGGCCTGCCAGGCCATGCGCAAGGCCTGGTCCAGTTGCGCCAGCTGCGACAGCGGCTCGACAAAGCGCACCAGCAAGACCAGCACTGCCACCAGCAGCGCCCCCGGCAAGTGCCCGGCAGCCACCGCCAGCACCCCGCCGGCGAGCACCGCCGAAAACACCAGTTGCACTGCGCTGGCAAAGCCCAGGCTGGCGGGCAGTGCCCGGCGATTGAGCGAACGGGTCGCCTGATGTTGTTGCTGCAGGGCCTCGCGCAGGGCTACCTGGCCCTGACTGGCATCAGCACTGCTGCGCATCAGCGGCTGCTGCTCGGCGAAGGCTTGCAGCAGTTGCCCGGCGTGACGATCCACCGCCTGGCGCTGTTGCTCCAGCTCCAGGCTGCGCCGCCCGGCCCAGCGCAGCAGGCCGAACAACGGCAGGTAGGCCAGCGCCAGCAGCAGCGCCAGCCGAGGCGCGATGGCGAACAGGCCGAAGACCACCACCGTCGGCGTGACCAACGCGGTTATCAACGGTGCCAACAGGTGCGCCGGGATGCTCATGCTATTGAACACCGGCCCGCGAACCAGGTCCTCAAGATGACGTTGCCGGCCCAGCGGCAGCCGTGGCAAATGCGCCAGCAGACGCGACACCAGCCCCGCCGCCAGCCCCGCCCCGGCCAGGTAACCACGACGCTGGGCGATGTAGCTGACCAGGGCGTGCAGCAGCGTCAGGCCGAGCAATAGCCACACAGGCTGCAGCGCATCAGGAGCCGCAGGGTCGAACCAGGCCAGCATCAGCGGCACCAGTGCCAGCCCGGCCAGGCCATCGAGCACGGCGGCCAGCACCATCCAGATCAAGGCCCCGCGCAGGGTTTGCCAGGTGCGCAGTGGCAGTTGGCGCAGGGACGAAAAAACGCTCATGACACAGGCTCCATTTGATCGGCGCTCGACATTTGTTCACGCCACAACTGACGGTAAAGGCCGTCCGTGGCCAGCAACTGCTGGTGACAGCCGCGCTGCACAATCCGGCCTTCGTTCAGCACCAGGATCTGCTCGGCATGGCAGATGCTCTGCAACCGGTGGGCAACGATCAGCCGGGTACGCCCGGCCGCCCCCTCATGCAAGGCAGTGCGCAAGGCCCGCTCGGTTTGCGGATCGGTCGCCGAGGTCGGCTCGTCCAAGAGCATGATCGGCGCGCTCGAGAGCAGCGCGCGGGCGATGGCCAGGCGTTGCAGCTCGCCGCCAGAGAGCCTTACGTCGTCACCAGCGATGCTCGCGTAGCCCTTGGGCAAGGCCATGATCCGGCTGTCCAGGCACGCCGCCCGCGCGGCCTGGCGAATCTGCGCCAGGCTCGAGTCGGGCTGGTACAGGGCGATGTTCTGCGCCAGGGACAAACGCAGCGCGCCGGCGTGCTGGAACACCAGGGCCAGATGACGTTGCAGTTGCTGGCTGGCGACCTGGCGAACATCCACCCCGCCCACCAGCACCTGCCCGCTGTCGACGTCCATGAACCGTGCAATCAACCCGGCCAGGGTGCTTTTGCCCGCGCCCGACGGCCCCACCAGCGCCGTGGTGGTGCCCGGTTCCAGGCGCAGGTTGATCGCCGCCAGCACCGGGACCGAGCCATGGGCGAAGTACACCTCACGCATTTCCACGCTGGCGTCCCTGGGCACTTGCGGCGCGTCGGGTTCGGCCAACGGCGGCGTACTCAACACCGCCTGCAGGCGCTGCGCGCTGACCCGCGCACTGTTGAGGGCATCGAGGCCGTGCCCCATCGCCAACACTGGTGCGGCCATGGCCCGTACCAGCAACAGGAAGGCGCACAACTGCGCCGCGCCCACCTCGGCCAGTCCCGCCAGCAAAGCCCCGAGCACCACCCAGGCCAGCAGCCAGGGTGCGCCGAGCAGCACCTGGATCAGCGCAGCGAGATGACCGGCGCGGCTCACCCAGTGGCTGAAGCGTTGGTCGAATTGGTGCACCGCCTGTTGCAGGCTGCGGTGGATGCCCGCACCCGGAAACTGGCGCACCAGTCCCAGGTTCGCGGCAAACTGACTGTAAGCGCTGAACAACTGCTGGATCGCAGCATTACGCCGTTCGACATCTTCGCGGTAATGGGCCGAGCCCAGCCGCCAGTAACCCAGCACTCCCAACCCCAGTGGTAGCAGGCACCAGAGCGCCAAACCGCTGCCGCTCCACAGCAGGTAGCTCAGGGTGGCCAGAGGAATCAGCAGCAGGTTGACCAGATCGGTCGGGGCATGGCCGACCAGTTGGTGCAGCGCCCGCACATCCTGTTCGGCATAACGGGTGACGCCGTCGGCCCCCAGCCGCGCGAACCAGCCCAGGGGCAAGCGTTGCAGATGCTCGGCCAGGCGCACCCGCAAGCGGTTGCACAGGTCGGCATCCACGCTGTGGGTGAGGTGCAGTGCCAGGGTCTGGCCACACAGCCACAGGGCCGAGCCGAACACCGCCAGCAGCACCCAGCCCATCACCCCAGGCGCCAACGGCGGCGCCTGGTGCAGGCCGTCGGCCAGATGCGCCAGGGCTATCAACGGCACCAGCGAACTGATCCCGGCGATGGCCTGCACCGCCACCGCTAGCCACAAGCGCGCGCGAAAAGGCTGCAACAATGCCCGCAATTCGGGCCCCAGAAAGTTCATCGGCAACCCTCCAGGGCCTGCGCCAGGCTTGCCGCCGGCAGCGCCTGGGGTGGCGTTTCGGGAAAGCCGATGGCCGCTGTCACCTGCTGCCAGAGCCCGACCACTTCCAGGCTGCGCTGTTGCCGACGCACCAGGCCGACGCCGTCGAGCAACGGTTGCAGGGCACTGGCCGCCGCCTGTGGCCAGACCTGGCGATAGACCTGCCCCCAATCGGTGGCGGCGTCCTGCAGCACTTCGACACACGGCAAGGCGACGCCAGTCAGATCGAACAACCCGTGCACATCCTCGCTCGGCGCACGCACCGCCGGCATCCACAGCAGCGGCCCATGGGGCGAGGCCAGCAGCAGGGTGCCGCTGTCGGTGGCGAGGCTGATGCGCTGGAGCATCTGCATGCGCCCGTCATCGGCCGCCGCCAGTTCGTTGAGCACGCGTAACGACACCGGTACCTCAGCCATGATCAGGCTGATATCGCGCCACGGCGACAGCGCCGGCGCCAGATTGTCCAGCGACCACGGCCCCACCGACTCCAGTAGCGCCGCCAGCAAATCCAGGGTCGCGTAGCTGACCTGCACCGCGCAGTTGGCCTCGATGTGGCGAATCCCCTGCTGGCGATGCAACTGCTGGCCGAGCTCGATAAAGCGCGCCACCCACGGCAATTGCGGATAGAAACTGTTGAGCAGGCAACGCCGCTGCAAGCGCGCCGCAGTACGCAACAGCTCGTGCAACTCCTGGGGCAACAGCGGGTGTTCGATCAGCACATCCATGCCACGCACCATCAACGCTTGCGCCAGGGCCGGGCCCTGCTCGCCGCGTGCCGCGCCGCCCACCGCCACGCAGGCCAGGCGGGTATCGTCGGGCACCTGTTCGAGGGCGTCGAAACACGGCACCTGCAGGTGCCGGGCCAGGGCCTGTGAGCGACGACTGCCCTGCCCCAGCACGCCCACCAGTTCGAGGTTGTCGGCGGCAGCGACACCGGCGGCATAGAACTGGCCGAAGCGCGAGCCCACCACCAGGGTTTTGACGGGGTTGTTCATGGACGGTGTTCCTCCAGCAAGTGACGACTGAGCCCGGCGCTCAGGCAATCGAAGTGATTGCCGCGCAGGGTCTGCACGGTGAGCGGCGCCAGCGATGCCGCCTGCCACCAGGCCTGCAGGCTGGCCTGGTGATTGGCGATCAAGGGGTTGCTGACGCTCGGCACGAACAGGCGCACGGCGCCGACATAAGGCGCGCTGTCGCTGTAGTGACTGGCCCGCACCGAATGGGCGAACACCCGGTACAGCTGCTCATCGGCGATGCCACGGGCGGCGGCCAGCACCCGGGACTTGAGCTGCGCTGCGTCGAAATGTGGCAAGACTCCACTCAGGCTGCCCGCGGCCAGGTGCTGCGGCGAATCCTTCAGCCCCTGGGCCAGTGCGGCGTGCAGTTGTTCGGCAGACGGCAAGCCCAGCGCCTGCGCATCCAGGCCAAGGGTGGCGGCGAAGCTGTAGAGAATCAGCAGCTCATCGTCCACCCGATAGGGAATGCGGTAGCTGGAGACAATGTCCACCTGGCGCACCTCGGCCCCCAGTTGCAGCAATGCCTTGGCCAGTTCCAGGGTCACCAGCCCGCCGGAGCAGTAGCCCAGCAGGTCGAAGCTGCGCCGGCCGCTGTCCCACAAGGCCTGGGCATAGCGTTTGCCGAGGGTCGCATTCACGTGTTGCGCAGGCAGGCGCAGGTAGCCCTCGCTGTCGTGCACCGCGAGCCCCAGCAGCGGGCCGCTGCCCGCCAGTTCCGCGATCAACCCGCGATAAGGCAGCAACGTGCCGAGGCCCTCATGCACCAGCACCCGGGCAACGCCCTCGCCAGCGGCCAGTTCGCTCAGGGCATCCAGCCGCACGCGCCCGGTCAACGGCGCTCGGGTCGTATCCAGGGCGGGCGTTGCCGGTTGTTCCGGGGCCGGCGCCTCAGTGCACGATTCGCTGCGCAGGCGCTGCGCCAGGCCGGCCGGGGTCGGCTGGCTGAGGGCCCAGCGCAGCAGGCGGTCGAAGGGGTGCGCACGGGCCAGGGGTTCCTGTTCGCGCACGCCGGCGATCAATTGGGCGATCAGCAGCGAGTCACCACCGGCGGCGAAGAAATCCTGCTCGGCCGACAGGTCGCTGCAGTCGAGCACTCGCTGCCAGTGACCGATCAGGCGCTGCACCAGCTCATCACCCACCTCGGCCCGTACCTGGCGCACCGGTTCCAATTGGCGCTGCTGCGCCTGCGTGGTCAGGGCGCGGCGGTCGATCTTGCCGTTGGCGGTCACCGGCAGGCGGTCCAGCACTCGCACCTGGGCCGGCACCATGTAACGCGGCACCCGCTCGGCAATAAACGTCAGCAAGGTCTGGGCAGGCAACAGTGGCCGGTCGGTTTTCATCCGCGCCACCAACAGGTCATAGCCCAGCACCGCCAGCACACTGGCCGGTGAAGCCAGGGCCTGGGCATGGTCCCCTGCTTCACCGTTGAGCCAATCCAGCCACTGTTGCCGGTGCACGAACAACTGCCCGTTGGCCACGCGCAAGTCCTCGGGCGTCTCCATCATCAGGCTTTGGCTGATACTGATTTCCCGGTGCTCGCGGGTCAGCTCCTGGATCACCAGCCAGGCATCGGCTTGCAACAACTGGCGCAGGCCGGCCAGCAGGCGTGGGGTATCGAGGGCATTGTTCAAGGCCCCGGAACTGAGCACAAGGTCCACCGAGCCTGCATGCAGGCCCTGCTCGCAGGCGGGCTTGTTCATGTCAAAGTGCATGAAGCGCACCCATGGGTACTCGGCAAAGCGTTCCCGTGCTGCATTGAGGAAGTAGCTGGAAACATCGGAGAACAGGTAGTCGATCTGCACACCGGCTGCCACCAACGGTGCCAGCGCCGGAATGACCGAGGCACTGGCCGCGCCAGTGCCAGCACCGACTTCAAGAATGCGCCAGCTACGCTGCCCTTCACGGGCAACAATCGCGCTCACCGCCTCGGCCATGGCCTGGTGCAGCACCTGTGCATGCAGGCCGCGGCTGTACATGGCTTCGGCAATATGTGCCGAGCCTTGCGGGAACATCAGGCTCGCCGGGCTCAGCCGGCCGTCCAGTTGCTCGGCCAGGCGCATTGCGCTGCCACGCAGGTAATCCACCAGTTCCACCGGCCAAAGCCCCGCCGGCGCCCGTTCAGCGAAGTGCGCCCAGGCTGCTGCTTGATCGACCTCGCCCGGGTCCACGGCGCAGCGCCAGCCCGTGCCCTGGCGTTGCAGAAAGCCGCTGTCGGTCAACAGGGTCAGCCAATGGCGCAACAGGCGTTGCTGGCCTGGCTCCAGTTTCAGGGCCTGACACAGCGGGGCAAACTCTACGTCCTGCGCCAACGCCAGCAAACCACTGCCGGCCAGCCAGTGCAGCAGCGATGCATCTGCCGCCCGGTCCAGCGCCGCCAGGGCGGCCTGAATTTCCTCACGGGGGCCGAAATCGGCCTGCTCCAGGGTGTCGCGCGCCTTGGCCACAACCCGGGCCAGTTCCTCGCCCACCCGCTGGGTATCGCTGGCCGAAGCCTGCAAGGTGACAAAGCTGCACAACGAACGCTCGTGGCGCTCGCCCAGCAGTACCGTGGTGCTGGCTGCAATCTGTGGATGGGCCAGCCAGCCGGCGTCGATTTCCGCCAGTTCGATGCGATGGCCACGGATCTTCACCTGATCGTCCTGGCGTCCGAGAAACTCGATCAGGCCGTCCTCATCCAGGTAACGTCCCAGGTCCCCGGTACGATACAGGCGCCGTCCGCTGGCATGGATGATGAAGCGTTCGGCGGTACGCTGCGGGTCTTCGGCGTAGCCGAGGGCCAGGCCAAGGCCACCGATATGAATCTCGCCGCGTACCCCCGGCGGGCATTGCCTGCCGAGGCTGTCGAGCACTTCCAGGGTCTGGCCGTTGAGGGCGCGGCCATAAGGGATGCTCGGCAAGGCCGTGTCGGCGGGACGGATGGGATGCTCTACCGACCAGATGGCCGCCTCGGTCGCGCCACCCAGGCTGAACAGCTGGCTGTCGGGCCAGCGCTGCCACCAGCGGGTCGGCAAGGTGGTGGGGATCCAGTCGCCGGACCACATCACGCAACGCGGCCCGGGAATCACAGCCGGCTCGGTCTCCAGGTAATCGATCAGCATCTGGCCCTGGGCCGGCACCGAGTTCCACAAGGTCACGCCGTGCTCACGCATCAGTTGCGCCCAGTGGGAGGGATCGGCGCCGCGTTCGGGGTCTGGCAGCACCACCTGCGCGCCGACCGCCGTAGCCCCGAAGAAGTCATACACCGACAGGTCGAAACTCAGCTCCGCCAGCCCCAGCACCCGGTCCTGGGCGTTGACGCCGTAGCGCTGGTTGATGTCGTCGAGGGTGTTGACCACCGCGCCATGGCTGAGCATCACGCCCTTGGGCGTACCGGTGGAGCCGGAGGTGTAGATGATGTAGGCCAGGTCACCGGCTTGCACCGCCAGCGGTTCGCGCGGCGGCCAGTGGCTGGCGGCGGCGAGGCTGTCGATGGCGATACGCGGCAGCTCAAGGCCCGCCGGCAAGGCCTCGGCCTCCAGGCTGATGACGGCGGCAATCCCGGCGTCACGCAAAATGGCTTCGCGGCGCAGGGCCGGTTGCCGGATATCAATGGGCACATAGGCGGCGCCCATCTGGTTGATACCCAGCACCGCCATCAGTTGCCAGGCGCTCTTGGGCAGCATCACCGCCACCCGCGCGCCGGGCGCTACCTCAAGCGCCTCCAGCGCCGCGCGTACGGCGTCGGCGTGCTGGGCAACCTGACGGTAGCTGTAATGCCCGGCGCGGTCGCTGATCACCGGCGCGTCCGGGGTGCGCAGCGCCTGGCGGGCAAAGCCGCTGGCGATGTTGCGGTCCAGGGCCTTGTGCGCCGAGAGCCGCGGCGGCCGTTGTTGGGTCAACACGATGTCGCCGCGCACTTGCCACAGCTGCGCATCTGCGGACAGGCGCTGCAGCAGGTCGACATAAGCGTCGAACATCTGCGCGGCCATGCCTTGCGGCAGCACGCCGACGCGCACGTCCCAGCCGATCTGCAAACCACCGTACTGGTCGCTGACCTGGCAATCGATCCACACCTGGGGCGTCTGGCTGATCATGTAGCTCGGCGGCTGCAACAAGCGTCCGCAATCCCCCAGCAGGCGCTCGACGCTGCCAATGCCGCTGGTGAACACCACCGGCATCAGGTCGGCGCCACGCCCCTGGACCCGTGCCAGCTCGCGCAATACCTCGACCCCGGTAAAGCGGCTGTGATCCAGGTCATCGAACAACTGCGCGCCGATACGCCGCGCCCGCTGGACAAAGTTCGCGCCGCTGGCGCCGTGCACCGCCAGCAGGCTCAGGGCGGTGAAGTCGCCCAGCACCTGGCCCAGTTGCGGGTGCAGGTCCGGCCGGTTGAGTACGGTGAGGTTCAGGCAGAAATCGGCGCTCTGGCTCCAGCGCCCGATTACCTCGGCGAACGCCGCCAGGGTGACGCCCGCAGCGCTTAAGCCCTGGGCGCTGGCCAGGGCACAGAGGGCGTTCCACTGGGCCGCGCTCAATGCGCCATGGTGGTGCTCGAAGCGGCGCGAGGCGATCCCGGCGTCATCGCTCAGGGGCAGGTCCGGACGCCCGGGTAGACTATCGAGGCGCGCCAGCCACCAGGCCTTGTCCCGTTGCCAGGCGGCGCTTTCACGCACCTCATGTTCATGCTGCAGGTAGTCGCGATAGGTCGCCTCCAGCACCGGCCAATGCCGCGTCGGCTCCAGGTAGCGCTGGGTCAGTTCCACCAGCAACAGTTGCAGGCTGGCGTAATCGAGCAAGGTGAAATCCACCGAACAATGCAGGATCGCCCGTTCCGCGCCCAGGCTCACTTCCGGCAACAGGATCGGCCATTGGTCGAGGGCATGGCAGGCATGATCCAGGCGCTCGCGCACCTGCTGCAGATGCGCTTCGAACGCCAGCGGCGAGGCCTGGCGCAGGTCATGCAGCGGCAAGCGTTGCCAGGGCACCTGGGCCTGCACGCACTGGCGGCTGTTGTCGTGCACCACCGCGCGCAACATCGGGTGGCGCTGTACCAGGGCGTTCCAGGCCTGGTTCAGTTGCTCGATGTCGACATTGGCCGGCCAGGGGTACTCGACGTACAGGTGGCAGGCGTTGCCGCCATAGTCGAACGCCGGGTTGCGCCCCAGCACATAGGCGCCCTGCACCGCGCTCAGGGCAAAAGGTTGCAGCGCCTGCCCGGGTTGCGAGCGCCACTGCGCGCGTGGCGACAGATGGACCATCAGTGCTTCACGCTGGGCGCGGATGCGCTCGGCCAGGGCCGGGTCCAGCGCCCCTTGCGGCGCGCGAAAACGCAACTGGCCTTCAGTGGCCCAGAGTTCGATCTGGCGTTCACGGCAGATGTGCAACAGGTCATCCAGGCTCATAGCACGCCCTCCTCAATGGCAGCACTGCTCGCCAGCAGCGCGGCCATGCCCGCCAATGTCGGCTGCAGGTAGAAATCACTCATGCGCAGGCTGACGCCCATCTGCTCGCGCACGCTGGCCAACAGACGGGTAGCCAGCAGGCTGTCGCCACCCAGGCTGAAAAAGCTGCCTTGGGCATTGCGCACCGGGCGTCCCAGCACCGCCTCCCAGCACACGGCCAAAGGTTGCAATGTCGGGCTCAGCTCGCCCTCTTCGCTGCTGGCCGGCTGGCGGCGTTGCAATGCCTGAGTCATGCAGGCCTGCAGGCGGCTGCGGTCGATCTTGGCGTTGGCATTGAGCGCCAGACGCGGCAGGCACCAGAGGTGTTCGGGGCGCATCGCTTGCGGCAAGCGCTGTTGCAGCCAGTGCTGCAGGCTGTCGCCGGTCAAGGCGTCGGCCGCGGCCGTGGCGCTGACCAGCAGCATCGCCGGGTTCTGCCACAGGCAGTGCAGGTCGGCAAAGCCGCTGTGCCCGAGCATGCGCGCGATCTGCGCGGGGTCGGCCAACACCGGTGTGCGGCTGTCGAGCAGTGCCGCGCTGACCAGGCGTAGCGGCGAATCGCGCAACAGCTCGGCCAGCAGCAGGCGGCCGCCTGGCTTGAGCAACGCCTGGGCCAGGTTCAGGCAGTCGGCGGGCTGGGCATAGCCGTGCAAGGCGGCGAAGCTGATCACCAGGTCGTATTGGCAGCAATGCTCAACGGGCAACAGGCTGTCCAGCAGCAGTTGGCTGGCAGCACCCTGGCGCTTGCCGGCGGTGGCAGCCAGCAGGCCGGGGCTGGTTTCGAACAGGGTCACTTGCAGGTCGCAGTGGCTCAGGTGATCGAGCCATTGCTCGAGCAACTGCCCGCCGCGCACATCCAGCACCGCGACCCTCAGCGGCCCGGCCTGGGCACTGCACTGCTGCTGCACAGCCTGGCTCATGGCATCCAGCAACTGGCGCCCGGCCGGCAGGTTGAGGGCCATGGCCTGGGGGGCCAACAACGGATCGAACAGCACCTGCGTGGCGCCGCCTTCGCTGCACAACAGCGACTGCAGCGCGCCGACCATGGCCTGCAGGTCGGCCTCCCGCCAGCCCAGTTGTGCCAATGCATCACCGAGGCTCAGCGACTCGGCGGGTTGCCCGCGCAACCACTGGCGCCAGGTGTCCAGCAGTGGCAGCGCCGGCAACGCTTGCCCGTGCAGCAGACGTTGCAGCAGTTCAGCGGTAACCCGGGCTTCAGCTTGCGGCGTGTCGTCCAGTAATGACCGGCCTTGCCATGCATCCGCGGCGACCTTGACCGGCGCTGCGTTCAGCACCAGCACCGCGCCGAGGCTGGCCACCGTCCCCGGCAATACCGCCGCGCAGGCGCTGTCGATCAGCGGATGGGCGCTCAGCGCTGCCTCGATTTCGCCCAGTTCGATACGTTGCCCGCGAACCTTCACCTGCTGGTCGATACGGCCGAGAAACTCGATAGTACCGTCGCCCCAGAAGCGCCCGCGATCCCCGGTGTGGTACCAGCGCCCGCGCTCGTCGCTGCGAAAACGTTGTGCGGTCAGTTGCGGATCGTTGCGGTAGCCTCGCGCCAGGCTGCCACCGCCAATCAGCAATTGCCCCACCACCTGGTCGGGCACATCCCGACCGCTGTCATCGACCACCCGATAGGCCTGGCCGGCCAGGGGCTTGCCATAGGGGATCGAGGTCCAGTGGCCCGGCACTTCGTCGATGCTGTGCAGGTTCGACCAGATCCCGGCCTCGGTAGCGCCGCCCAGGCCATACACCCGGCACTGCGCTGTGGCCTGTCGGCGCAAGCGTGCGGCGAGGTCCAGGGCAATCCAGTCGCCCGACAGCAACACCGCCCGCAGGCTCTGGTAGTGACAGTCGCCCGCGGCAATGCCCAGGGCCATTTCCAGCAGCGCCGGCGCCGAGTTCCACAGGCTCACCCGGTGCTCGCCGATCAATTGCGCCCAGCGCGCCGCGTCGCGGGTTTCCTCGGGTTGCAGCAGCACCAGGCGGGCGCCCTGCCCCAGCACGCCGAACAGGTCGAACACCGACAGGTCGAAATCCAGCGCCGACACCGCCAGCAAGCAGTCATCGCGGTCGATTCCGAGCTCGGCCTGCAACGCGTCGATGGTATTCATTGCCGCGCCATGACTCACCTCGACCCCCTTGGGCACGCCGGTGGAGCCGGAGGTGTAGATCACATAGGCGCTGGCCTGCGGCGCCTGCACGCATGGCGCAGCCAGGGGCGCGGACTGCTCCAGGCGCGCCAGGTCCAGCCAGCGCAACGACGGGCTATCAGGCGTAAGCGTCGGCGGCGCCTCGGCAATCACCAGGCTGATGCCCGCTGCCGACTCGATCAGGCTACGGCGCGCCGGCGGTTGCGCGGTGTCGACGGGGACGTAGCAGCCACCGGCCGCCAGCACGCCGAACACCGCGACGATCTGCCCGAGCCCGCGCGGCAGGCAGACTTCCACCGCCTCGCCCTGGCGCATGCCGGCTTCCAGCAAGCCGGCGGCCACCCGTAGCGAACGCGTGGCCAGTTCACCGTAGGTGCAGCGTTGGGCGCCGCAGATCAGCGCCAGATCTTCCGGCCGCTGCCCGCTGTGGCGGAAGAAATCTTCCAGCAAGCCACGCCCCGGGGCGAGCGCCGGGACGCTGTTCTGGCGCGCGCGCCGGGCCTGTTGCGCCAGCGGCAGGAGTACCGGTTGCGGCAGGCTCCAGTCGCTGTCGGCAAGGCGCTGCAGCAGCTCGATGTAGGCCTGGAACATCGCCTCGAGCACGCCGTCGGCGAACAGTTCACTGATGCTGTCCCAGGCCAGCAACAGGCCGTCTTCGACCCGGTACAGCTGGTGGTCGAGCCACACCTGCGGGGTTTGCGAGAGCATATCGTGCAGGTCGCCAAACACTTCGCGAAAGCTCGCCGGGACAAACCCCGACTCGCTCAGGTTGCTGGAAAACACCACCGGCGCCGAACGCGGATGGCCCTGGCGCCGGCCTTCGCGCAGCACTTCCAGTGCGGGAAACGCCGAGCGGTCGATGGTGCCATGGAGGCTGCGCTGGAACTGCCGCACCGCTTCGGCGAAGGGCAATTGCGGTGCGTCCTGACACTCCACCAGCAGCAAAGTGGTGAAGTCGGCTATTACCTGATCGATGCCGGGCTGATCATCGTGACGGTCGAACAACGGCACGTTGAGCAGGAAGTTCGACTGCCCGCTCCAGCGCGCCAACACCGCATTGAAGGCGGTGGCGAACACGCAGGACAAGGTCAGGCCGTGGCCGGTAGCCTGGCGCTGCAAGCGCTCGGCTTCCGCGCCGCTGAGGACAAACGCCTGGCGGCTGAAGCGCGGTTCGCGGATCGACTCGGGCGCGCAGGCCAGCGGCAGCGCCGGGCCATCGGGCAACTGCGCCAGGCGTTGGCACCAGTACTCGCGGTCACGGGCATAAGCTTCGGCGCGGCGTAGCTGACGGCGCTTCAGATAGTCGGCAAAGTGCAGGGTCGGCGGCGCCGGCAACAACGCTGGCGCCAGGTAGGCCTGGCCCAGGTCCGCCATCAACAGGCGCAGGCTTTCCACGTCGACCGCCAGCAGGTCGACACTCAGCCAGACCCGGTCACGGCCGTCGGGCATCTGCACCAGGCCCACCAGCATCACTTGCCCAGCCTCCACCGCCAGGCATTGGTGCGAGCGCCAGCGGCGCAGTTCGGCCCAGGCTAGCTGCGCCGCTTGTGGTGAATGTTGGCGCCAGTCCTGATGGTCAAACACTGGCTGTGTCGGCGACGCCAGGATGCGTTGGCGGCCCTCGTTGAAACTGGCCCGCAGCATCGGGTGCCGGGCCTGCACCAGGCTCACAGCGGCTTCAAGGCGTCGCGGTTCGATGCCCTGGCAGTCGAACTCGAGCCAAGCGTGACAACTGATATTGCCCAGCACTTCAGCGGCGCCACGGCCCAGCCAGTAGGCCTGTTGCACGGCACTGAGTTCGAAGCTCTCCTCGCCTGCTGATGCAGGTGCAACGGCAGGCGCCAGCGTAGGTTGCAAGGTTTGCCCGCGCAACAGCGCCAGCCAGGCAGCCACGCTCGGCTCGGCACTCAACCGGGCAAAATCGACCTGTAGCCCGTGGCTGCGCAGGCGCTCTTGCAGATACATCAGGCGAATCGAATCCAGCCCGCAGCCGAGCAGGTTTTCCTCGTCGCCCAGGCTGTCGATTTCATCCACGGTGGCACCCAGCAACTGGGCGAGGTGTTCGATCAGCCAGGGGCGCAGCGGGTTGGCCGGGGGGGTGTCTGCTGTTGTCAGCTCGCTCATGAAAAGCTTCCTGTGACCCTTGAAAATAAAGTCTGCGCGGCTCACAAAGATGCAAGCCATTATCAAATGAGACTTTATCGCAAGCAGGTTTTCAGGAAGCGCTCAAGGCTTTAGATGCACAGGCCTTTTCATTCGATTCAGAGTCAGCGAGCCGTCAGCGGATCTCGCTGGGCGATACGCCGTAGCGTTTGCGAAAGGCGATGGAAAAATGCGCCGGGCTGTAACCCACGCCATAGGCGACGGTCGAGACGTTGCTCTCTTCATCGCTGAGCATGCGGTGCGCTTCACTCAGGCGATGTTCGTGCAGGTAGCCAAACACGCTGGTGCCAAACACCTTGCGAAACCCTGCGGTGAGTTTGCGTGGGCTCATGCCGACATGGGCGGCCAGGGCATTCAGGCTTGGCGGCTCCAGCAGCGAGCGCACCAGCCGATCGCGCGCCGCGTGCACGCGCTCGACATCCGATGAGGTGATGCGCAGCTTCTGTTCCGGCTGCGCGCGTTCGTCCAGCAGGAACTGCGCACTCAGGGCGGTCAATTCCAGGGCCTTGCCGCCCAGGTACAGCGAGCGGCTGGGGCCCTGCATCGGACAGGTGGCAATCTGCGTCGCCAGCGCCTGCATCGCCCGGGGCGCCGGGCGCACCATCATGTAG
This sequence comes from Pseudomonas sp. JV241A, assembly GCF_900275665.1. Taxonomy (NCBI): domain Bacteria; kingdom Pseudomonadati; phylum Pseudomonadota; class Gammaproteobacteria; order Pseudomonadales; family Pseudomonadaceae; genus Pseudomonas; species Pseudomonas sp. JV241A. Next base: position 116,607 of record NZ_OPYO01000016.1, on the reverse strand, counting down.
GGATCGCCCCCCCTGGCGGCCAGCAGCTTGCGCGGGGCCATGCCCAGGTGCCGGTCGAGAGACTCCAGGTCCAGCTGCACGATGGTGTAGCGCAGCGGCGTCGAGGTGCCGTAGATCTGCGAAGAGGTGAACTCGCCGTCATTGACGATGGTGCACAGGCTCGGGCCGCGGATCGATTGCTCGGCGTGCCCGGGGATCCGGCAGGACAACTCGCCACTCTGCACCAGGATCAGCTTGAGACCACGCTCCAGCGGGTCTTCGACCCAGGCCTCGCTCTCCGACCACAGGGTGCCGGTGACCAGGGTCATGTGCGGTTCCAGGTAGACCGTTCCGGGTTGGTTGCCCTTGGGGGCGGCCTGCTTCTCTGGGTGAGTTGGGGCGATGATCGTAATAGTCATTGGGTTTTCCCTTTTCCTGAGGCCATTACGTGGGGCCTGACCTGAAGTAACGGGAGGCTTGTAAGCCTTGAGCCTCCCTGTTTGAAGCCACTGCGCATTTCATCTAATGAAAAAGTCGCGGTACCGAAAGCCTTGGCGTTGAGATGCCCTCGGCAAAAGACAATGATAATAGATCTCATTTAGCCATTTGTAGCCAATTATTTCTGCAAATAGGAGATTCCATGTCATTGAGTACCTCCATCCCTGTGCCAGATGCCTCCGACGACGCCCCCGACTGGCCGGCCGCATTTGCCGAACGCTACCGCCAGGCCGGCTACTGGCAAGAGCAGACGTTCGCCCAGGCCCTCGACGCTGCCGCTGCCCGCAACCCTGCAGCAATCGCAATTACCGACGGCCCCTTGCACCTGAGTTATGCCAGCCTCGCGGACCGCTGCCGGCGCCTGGCCGGTGGCTTGCGTGCCCTTGGCCTGCAGGCCGGTGACAATGTGGTCGTGCACCTGCCCAACGGCAGCGCCTTTGTCGAAGTGTGTTTTGCCCTGTTTCGCCTGGGCGCGCGGCCGATCCTCGCCCTGCCCGCCCACCGCCAGCATGAGATCGGCGGCTTCTGCAGCTTTGCCCAGGCCACGGCCTACATCGGCTGCGATCAGCTGGAAGGCTTCGACTGTCGGCAGATGGCGCGCCAGCTGCGCGCCGCCAACCCCTGCCTGCAACACGTGGTGATCGAGGGTGTCGCCGAGGAATTCACCGCCCTAGACGAGCTGTACCGCAGCGAAGCACTGGAGCACGACGCCGGTCAGGCCGAGGCAGTGGCCTGCTTCCAGCTGTCGGGCGGCACCACCGGCACCCCCAAGCTGATTCCGCGCCGGCACGCTGAATACCTCTACAACGTGCGCGCCAGCAGCGCCGTCTGCGGCCTGGACCAGCACACCGTGTACCTTGCCGCACTGCCCATGGCGCACAACTTCACCCTGTGCTGCCCCGGCGTGATCGGTACCTTGCTGGCGGGTGGCCGGGTGGTGTGCAGCCGGCGCCCCGACCCGGACACCTGCTTCGCCCTGATCAGCGCAGAGCGGGTGACCGTCACCGCGTTGGTGCCACCGCTGGCAATGCTCTGGCTCGACGCCCAGGCCCAGCGCCAGGCCGATCTGTCGAGCCTGCGTGTGCTCCAGGTCGGCGGGGCGAAGCTGCTGAGCACCGCGGCGGCGCGGGTCACGCCGATACTCGGCTGCACCTTGCAACAAGTGCTGGGCATGGCTGAGGGGCTGCTCTGCTACACGCGCCTGGATGACCGCCAGGAGCTGATCCTGCACACCCAGGGCCGGCCGCTGAGCGCCGATGACGAAGTGCGCATCGTCGACGAACAGGGGCAAGCGGTGCCCGACGGTGAAGTCGGCGAACTGCAAGTGCGTGGGCCTTACACCATTCGCGGCTATTACCGCCTGCCGGCACACAATGCCAAGGCCTTCACCGACGACGGTTTCTATTGCAGCGGCGACCGGGTGCGGCGTACCGCCGAGGGTTACCTGGTGGTCGAGGGGCGGGACAAGGACCAGATCAACCGCGGCGGCGAGAAAGTCGCCGCCGAAGAAGTGGAAAACCTGCTGATCAATCATCCCCAGGTGCATGACGCGGCCCTGGTGGCGATGCCCGATGCGCTGTTGGGCGAATCCACCTGTGCCTTCATCGTCGCCCGCAATCCGGCGCCGTCGACGTTTGCTCTCAAGCAGCATCTGCGCAGCCAGGGCCTGGCCGCATTCAAGGTGCCGGACCGCATCGAGTTTGTGCCGCAGTTCCCGCAGACCGGGGTCGGCAAGGTCAGCCGCAAGGACCTGCGCGAAAGCCTGCGCCTGGCCTGGCTCGACGCCAACCGCGGGAGCAGCGCCTCGTGATCGCTGACCTGCTGACCCAGACCGAGCGCTGGGTGCGCCCCTATCGATTGTCGCCGATGCCGCGCTGGCGCCTGGTGTGCTTCGCCCATGCCGGCGGCAGTGCGAGTTTTTTCCGCGACTGGGCCTGCACCCTGCCCGCCGATATCGACCTGTTGGCGATCCAGTACCCGGGGCGCGAAGACCGCTTCAGCGAACCCTGCCTGACTGACATGCACAGCCTCGCCGAGGCCGCCAGCCAAGCGTTGCGCGGTTACGCCGATCGCCCCCTGGCCCTGTTCGGCCATAGCCTCGGTGCCGTGGTGGCGTATGAGGTGGCGACGCGCTTGGAGCAACAGGCAATCGCCGTCGGCCACCTGTTCGTTTCCGCCCACCCGGCTCCGCAGCGCCAGCGTGGCGGGCAGTTGCACAGCGGGCCGGACCAAGCGCTGCTGGACGATGTACAGCGCCTGTCCAGCCGGCCCAATCCGCTGCTGGAAGACCCGGCCCTGCGCGAGATGTTCATGCCCAGCCTGCGCAATGACTACCGCATTGTCGAAACCTACGGCTGCGCTGCGCCGCAACCGCTGAGCAGCCGGATCGCGGTGTTCTACCCCGAGCAGGATCCGGAGATCGACCTCGACGAAGCCTTGGCCTGGCAAGCCGCGAGCCTCCAGCCACTGCACCTGCAGCGCTGGCAAGGCGAACACTTCTACCTGATCGAGCAGCGCCAGGCGTTGCTCGATGCCCTGGCGGCCACGCTGCTTGGCCGTCGCCCGCTCACATCGCCCGCCCTTGAGGAATCCCTCTGATGAAATCCCCTGACGCTTGCGAAGGCCTCCCGGACATCCGGATCGCCATCGATTCACTGGACCACCAGATCATCGAACTCATGCGCCAACGCATGGCTTACGTCAAAGCCGCTGCCCGGTTCAAGCCGACCGAAAGCAGCATCGCCGCACCCGAGCGCGTCGCCCAGATGCTCCCGCAACGGCGCCAGTGGGCCGAAGAAGCCGGTCTGGATGCGCATTTTGTCGAAACCCTGTTCGCCCAGATCATCCACTGGTACATCGCCCAGCAAGTACGGCACTGGCGCACCATGAGAGTCCCGGCATGAGGGCCTTTACCCGGCTGGAAGAACACACCGCGGGGCTGACCCAGGTGTTCGAACAGGCTCGCCAGCGCGCCGCCGTGCAAGGCGCGCCGGTGCTGGCCAGCTACGCCCTGGCGATCGTCGAGCTGGACCTGCTGGAGCTGTTTTGCCGCGTCGACCAGCCCGACGCCGAGAGCCTGTTCTGGCGCGCGGCCGATGGCGGCAAGAGCCTGTTCGGCTGGGGCGTGGCGGCAGAACTGAGCGGCGCTGGCGGGCAGCGCTTCGCCATGGTGGAGCAGCAATGGCAGCAATGGCTGCACAGCGCGGTGATCCATGGCCCACAGCCTCCAGCGCTCTGCGGCGGCTTTCGATTCGATCATCAGGTCGAGGCCAGCAGCGCCTGGCAAGGTTTCGGCGATGCATCGATGCTGTTGATGACCTTGCTGCTGATACGCGACGGCGATCAATGCTGGCTGGTGTGCCAGCAGCGGATCGGCCCCTCGGACAATGCCGACAGCCGCTGCGAGCATGTGCTCAATGAATGGAACGGCCTGATGGATCGCTATCTGTCGCCGCCGGTCACCTTGGCGCCGCCGCAGCATACCCGTGACCAGTGCCTGCCGCGGGCATGCTGGGAAAGCAAAATCGCCCATGCCCTGGACGTACTGCGCGACAGCCCGATGAAAAAGGTGGTGCTGGCGCGTGAAGTAATCAGCGAGTACTCCCATGCCATCAGCCCTGGCCGAACCCTGGTACGCCTGGCCAGCAACGATCCCTCGGCGTACCTGTTCGCCTTTCGCCGGCAGCAGAGCTGCTTCCTCGGTGCTTCGCCGGAGCGCCTGGTAAAACTACACGACGGCCGCCTGCAAACCCAGGCATTGGCCGGTACCATCCGCCGCGACCCGGACCCGCAGCAAGACGCCCAGCTGGCGCAAGCGCTGATGGACTGCGAGAAGAACCGCCACGAGCATGCGCTGGTGGTGCAGATCATCCAGAGTGGCCTGGCCCCGTGGGCAAGCCAGTTACAGGTACCGTCGACGCCCGCTATACAGCGCCTGAGCCGGGTCCAGCACCTGAGCACGCTGATTGAAGGCCGCCTGCGCCCGCAAGCAGGCCTGCTGCAAGTGGTCGCGACGCTGCACCCGACACCCGCCGTCGGCGGCCACGAACGTCGCCAGGCCATGGAGCATATTCGCCGCTTCGAGGGTTTCGACCGTGGCTGGTACGCCGCGCCGCTGGGCTGGCTGGATGCCCGGGGCAACGGCGAATTCATCGTCGGCCTGCGCTCGGCACTGGTGAATGGCAAGCACGCCCGTTTGTTCGCCGGTTGCGGCATCGTGCACTGCTCGGAGCCTGCCAGCGAATACGAGGAAACCTGCATCAAGCTGGCCGGCATGCAGTTGGCCTTGCAGGCGTGAGCGTGGCAACAATCCCTGCCAGGCCAAAATAGCCGACAGGGATTGTTGCCCACTGCCTATAATTGGGTGGACCGGGGGCCAACCCGGGTACAGCCCTCTTCGGCGATCCGGACAGCCTTTGATATGAACAGCACCGCCATAACCACCTGCCTGCTCGCCCTCTGCCTGGCGCTGACAGCCGGTTGTTCGAGCAAACCCAAAGCACGTTACCTGGCGGCCAACGCCGGTTCCAACTGCCACGCCAAAGCCGTCCCCACTGCCGGCGAAGGCGGCCTGGCCTGGGGCGCGACCCTGCAGATCGCCCGGCAAAAATCCATGAACAACTGCATCCGCTATGCCGGGCGTTCCGGCGGCCTGCCCAACACCTGCAAAGTGGTGCTGGCCGAGTGCAAGCGCTAGCCATTCTGCAATCCATTCGCTATATAAATTTATATATAGCGTTGTCAATTTCCGCGTCTGGCTCTAGTATCTGCGGCGTTCTGCCGGTGCGCGTGTTCGCTTGATCGATTCGACCTGATAGCCCCTGGGGAGGGTGCTGTCGGCCGTTTTGCGTCACGCGCTATATAATAAAATATATAACGATACCAACAAAGGAGCGTCATGACGCCGTTCGCCCCCCGTACCCTGCTGCTCGCCCTGGCCGCGATCAGTGCCGAGGCCGCCGTGGCCGAGCAGAAAAAAACCTTCAGCCTGGGTGAAATCCAGATTTCCGCACCGCAGGATGATGCCCTGGCAACCGGCAGCAGCGTCGTCGAGCTGGATGACATGCGCCTGCACGACCGCGAGACCGTCGACCGCGCCCTGGCCCTGGCCCCCGGGGTGAATCTCGCCTACATGGGCGCGCGTGCCGAACAGGTGGTGTACGTGCGTGGCTTCGACCGTCTGCAGGTGCCGGTCTATATCGATGGCATTCCCACCTACGTACCCTACGACGGCAATATCGACCTGGGACGCTTCACCACCTACGACCTGTCGCGCATTGAAGTGGCCAAGGGCTTCGCCTCGTTGCTGTACGGCCCCAACACCCTGGGCGGGGCGATCAACCTGATCACCCGACGGCCCACCGAGGCCTTCGAAGGTGAAGTGGGCGGCGGCCTGGAGCTGACCGACCACGGCAACGTCAACGCTTATCGCAGCTATGCCAACCTCGGCTCCAACCAGGGCAATTGGTGGATGCAGGGCGGCGTGTCCTATGTCGACTATGACTACACGATGCTGCCGGACGACTTCGAGCCGACCAACAACCAGCAAGGCGAGGGTCGCCGGGAAAACAGCAACAAGCGTGACGGCAAGTTCAGCTTCAAGCTCGGCTTTACCCCCAACGACACCGACGAGTACGTACTCGGCTATGTCCAGCAGCAAGGCCGCAAGGGCCAGCCGCCCTACGCCGGCGACCTGCCCGCCACCGGCCAGCGCAAGCGCTGGTGGCAATGGCCGCAATGGGACAAGACCAGCCTGTTCCTGGCCACCAATACCCGCTTCGGCGAGCACGGCCTGAAGACCCGGGTGTACCGCGATACCTTCAAGAACTCGCTGGAAAGCTTCGTCTACAACAATGGCATCCCCGGCGCGATGCAGCCTGGTTTCCCGAGCAAGTACGATGATGAGTCCACGGGTTTCTCGGTCGAAGGCGACCTGGCCCTGAGCGAGGGCAACCGCCTGGGCATCGCCTACCACTTCAAGGAAGACGTGCACCGCTCGCGCGATGGCAGCGACCCGCAAACCCACTTTCGCGATCAGACCCAGTCCATCGCCATGGAAGACACCCTGCGCCTGAACGAGATTTTCAGCGTGGTCGGCGGCGTGTCGTACAACTACCGCAAGAGCCTTGAGGCCGAGAACTTCGGCACCAGCGCCGCCTCGCCGAGGGTCAAGACCCTGTATGACGAGCCCACCGGCAGCGATGATGCGCTCAACAGCCAGTTGGGCCTGTTCATGAACACCGGGCCGCTGCTGAACATCGATCACAACGGCCAGGTGCGCCTGACGGTGGCACGCAAGAGCCGCTTTGCGACCATCAAGGACCGCTACTCGACCCGCTTTGGCACGGTGATCCCCAGCCCCGACCTGAAATCCGAACGTGCCACCCACTACGAGCTGGGGTACAGCGGCGCGGTCAACCAGCAATGGACCCTGGACACGGCGCTGTTCGTCAGCAATATCGAAGACTCCATCCAGCAGGTCACCGTCGCCCCGGTAGCCGGTTGCGCGGCGCCGTGCGGCCAGTACCAGAACATCGCCAAGGCACGTAACCAGGGCGTTGAACTGGGCCTGCGCGGTGACCTGGGCAACTGGGAATTCAACACCAGCTACACCTACCTGGACCGGAAAAACCGCAGCAACCCCGAGCTGCACCCGATCGACACACCGCGCCACAACCTGTTTGCCTCGGCCAGCTTGAACCTTGATGCCTGGCGCCACACCGCCGGCGTCGAAGCCGCGTCGCGGCGCTACAACATGTCCGATGGCAGCCAGATGAGCGGCGGCTACGCGGTATACAACCTCAAGAGCGGCTACCGCTTCAGCAACGACGTACGCATCGAAGCGGGCATCCGCAACCTGTTCGATCGCCTTTATGCATACAGCGAGGGGTACCCGGAAAGTGGCCGCAGCTACTTCGTACAGTTCAATGTGCCGCTCTAAGGCCTGGCTGCTGGCCCTGCTGCTGGGCGCGGCCAGCGTCCAGGCGGCAGCGCCGCAGCCGGTGGTGGTGTTGACCAGCTACCCCGAGGAGATGATGACGCGCTTCGAAGAAGCCTTCGAGCGCGCCAACCCCGGCTATCGCCTGCAGATCCTCTGGCGCCAGGGCTTCGATGCCCTGCCCTATTTGCGTCAGGCCGATCAGGGCGGGGTCGATGTCTACTGGGCGCCGTCACCGGGCAACTTCAAGCGTTTGGCCCGGGACGCCGGCTGGCAGCCGCTGGGTGTCGACCTGGACGGTTTGCCGCCGCGCATTGGCGCCATCGCCCTGCGCGATCGCGCGGCTCGCTATCAGGCCACCGAGCTTGCCGGTTACGGCTTTGCCATCAATCCGGTCGAACTGGCCAAGCTGAACATGCCCGCCCCGCGAGACTGGCCGGACCTGCTCGATGCCCGCCTGCGCGGGCGCATCGCCCTGCCCGCCCCGCCGCGGGTCGGCTTTGCCCCGGTACTGCTGGATATCGTCCTGCAGGCCTACGGCTGGGACAAAGGCTGGGCCCTGTGGAGCGAGCTTGCCGGGCAATCGCGGCTGGTCAGCCGTGGCGGCACCCTGGTCAGTGACGAGGTGGCCAGCGGGCGCTCGGCGGTGGGCGTATCGATCGACTTCTTCGTTGCCTCGGCGGTGAGCAATGGCGAAGCGGTCGAGTTCATCTATCCCGCCCATGGCGGGCTCAACCCGGCGCATATTGCCATCCCCCGCCAGGCCAGGCAGGTCGAGGGCGCGCGGGCCTTTGTGCGCTTCGTGCTGTCACCTGCAGGGCAACGCCTGCTGGCCGATCCGGACATCCGCAAACTGCCGGTGCGCCCCAGCGTTTATGCCGATCTGCCAGCGGGCTATCACGACCCCTTTGCCGCCGCCCGCCAGGGTGCCTATGCCTACACCGACGACAGTTCGCGCGAGCGCCTGGCGCTGATCACCTCATTGTTCGAGCAATGGCTTGGCCAACCCCATGAGCGCCTCGGCGCGTTGTGGGCGCGGGTGCATGCCGGTGAAGCACAGGGCCGGGACCTGACCGCCGTGCGCGAGTTCCTCAGCGTGCCGCCCATCGACGAGGAGCAAGCCATGTCGGCGCCGTTGCTGGCGCTGTTTGCTCAACGTCAGGACCAGGGCATGCAACGTCAGCCGGCCAGCGACCAGGACGCCCTGGGCCGCGAGGAGATCGCCTGGCAGTTCCATAGTGCCAGGCAACAGGCGCAAGCCGAGCGCCTGCTTGCGGCCATGGGCCTGTGAAGCGCTATGGCCTTTGGCTGTTGCTCGGCATGCTGGTGAGCCTGCCCGCCAGCGCCGAGCACGCCGCCGTCAACCGTGAAGCCTTCGCCCAGCCCTTGCCAGGGCTGGGTGACGACCTGCAACGGGAGCGCTTCTTCCACGGCCGCAGTCTGTTCCGCCAGGCCTGGGTGGTCGCGCCCTCGCGGGACGAAGCGGTCGATGGCCTGGGGCCGCTGTACAACCGCATCAGTTGCATTGCCTGCCACCCGAAAAATGGCCGTGGCCAGGCCCCGGCCAGCGACCACGAGCCCCTGCGCACGCTACTGGTGCGGCTGTCGCGGCCCGGACGTGATGCCCATGGCGGGCCACTGCCGCATCCGGCCTATGGTGATCAGCTCAACGAATCGGCCATTCCCGGCGTGGCCGGTGAAGGCCGGGCGCATGTCCGCTGGCAAGAGCAGTTTGTGACCCTGACGGATGGTGAGCGCATCGGCCTGCGTTCGCCACGGCTGAGCTTCAGCGAGCTGAACTATGGTCCATTGGATAACGTGCACACCTCGATGCGGGTTGGCTCACCGGTGTTCGGCCTGGGCCTGCTCGAAGCCATCGAGGCCAGCACCCTGCAAGCGCTGGCCGACGCGCCTAAACCTGATGGCGTGAAAGGCCGCGTCAACCAGGTGTGGAGCGTCGAGCGCCAGCGCCTTGAGGCCGGGCGCTTCGGCCTCAAATCGAACCAGCCGGACCTGCGTCAGCAGATTGCCAGCGCCCTGCACGGCGACCTGGGGATTACTTCGCCGCTGTACCCTGAACAGAACTGCACGTCGATGCAACAGGACTGTCGCCAGGCGGTCAGTGGCGGTGCGCCGGAGCTCGATGCCCTGCAACTGGGTGACCTGCACTTCTACCTGGCGCATCTGGCGCCACCGCCGCGGCGAGGCCTGGACAATCCCGAGGTGCAGCGTGGCGAGCGGCTGTTCAATGAAGCGGGATGCGCCCAGTGCCATCGCCCGCGCCTGACCATGGGCCAGCATCCGCTGTACCCGCTGTTGTCAGCGCGGCAGATCGAACCTTACAGCGACCTGTTGCTGCATGACATGGGGCCGGGCCTGGCCGATGGGCGCGACGACTACCTGGCCAGCGGCAGCGAGTGGCGTACCGCGCCGCTGTGGGGGCTGGGGCTGATCGAGCGGATCAACCCCGGCGCCGGGTACCTGCATGACGGCCGGGCGCGTACGCTTGAGGAGGCGGTGTTGTGGCATGGGGGTGAAGGGGCCGTGGCGCGGGAGCGATTTGCAGGCTATTCGATGCAAGATCGCCAGATGTTACTGGAGTTCTTACGTTCACTTTAGATTGATGCAGGGCCCTACAGGCCCTCTCATCGTCTGGTAAAAATTACGCCAGCCTCCGCCCCGACACAGGTGTTCATAACGTTGGGCATCAAAACACTGATGGAAAGAAAGTTTCTCAGGCTCATCGGTTCAGGCTCAATGAACCGACACTGCACAGCGGCTTTACGCTGCACTCGCTTTGCGACGACGCCACAATTACCGTTCTTGAACGCCGTGCGGTTGTTAACCAGTGAAGGCGATTTTTGGTAGCTACTGATTATTTCCTTCATCTTTCTACGGGCGTTAAACAGCTCGGAAAGCACGTCAAGCATACCGATCAGCGTTACGCAGCCACAGACGTATACAATAAAATTTACGTACGACACACACTGCCACTCAACACACTGCTCCGCAGCAACGGTATTGACTAGTTCATATATAGCCATCGCCACAATCAGAGATGTCAGTGCAGTAGCAATTGACAACACAGCAGATCGCGTGCCGCGCATATGCTGTCGTAACTGCCTGACCAAGGCGTCATCCATTCCGTGCTTGCTGGCCAGGAACCAGCTTTTCAATACCACCTCGAACCCAGGGGCGCCCCCTTGAATGTCACTGACCGCCTTTTGGACTTTCCCCAGCACAAACGACCGGTGTTTTTTAAAGTCGCAACTCAGGTGAAAACTCATGACGCGCTTGACTGGCTTGCCAGCCTGAAGCTCTGTCGCATCGACACCCAGCGACACCCCGCCGCCCAAGGGAAGGGCAAACCCCTGCCCGCGCATGAAAATGACCATCAATAACACAATAACCGTCGAGCACAACAAAACTGCTGGGTGCGCGGACAGGTTTTTATGAAACTCGCTGCCCTCTCCGGAACAGACAATAACAGTCGCATTTAAAAAACTAAAAATCGACAGCAGTATGATGACAAAGAAAACGTCTCGCCGATTGACCCAATAAAGCGCTTGGAAGCTATTCTCGGTGAGCGGGACCTTGTTCGCTTTGACCCGATGAGTCACCCACAAAAAACCAATGATTGCGGCGATACACATAAAACCGGCGTACTGCAGCACAATTGCAACATAGCCCAGCTCAAGAACGCCACGAATACCATTCAACAACAAATCCATCACCATACCCTTCCAAGCCCCATACACTCCTCACCCCATCAGCAGCGGTATATATTGCTATATATTACCAAACTAAACACTAGCAGGTACTTGCGTGCCATTGTGATAGCCATTCAGGTATAGGGATAAGCTCAGGGTCAAGGTAACACGCCAGGTATTTGTGGTTCTCCATCAACCGACCAGGATCTTGATAGTCTCGTGCCGTCTCCAGCAAGGCCTCCCAAGCCGCTGCGGCAATCTTCTCCAAGCGGGGGCAATGCTGCGTCGTGTAGGTGGCCATTTTCTCGGTGGTCATTACATAACCTGCCAGCGTGTGCAGATAATCAGCAACGTTTTCGGTAAAGTCGGCCCGAGCTGTTACGCCGGATGGCACAGCATTGATCAGTTCAAGCAAGCGCTGGAAGCCCGCCTGACTGTAGAGTGGCGAATCTACCGAAAACATCCGCCAATACAGCGAACCCTGTTGACGGCTTGATAGATCTTTCGCTTGTTGTATGCCTCTGGCTGGGGTAAACGCCTCAAGGGTACTGTCAATGGCCACCGAGGCTAATGAGTGTGCCAGTTTATCGATGAACTTAAGGTGGCGTTGACCCGTCCTTTTTTCCAGCGGATGTCGATAGAGCATCTCCTGCATCCACTCGAACAGCTCGATCTTGCTACGGCACAACTCAAGCGCACGTTCGAGCAACTGCTCTTCGCGTTGCAAAAAGTCCCGAGGCACCGATGCCGACAGGAAGGGCATTCTGCTCAACAACGTATGATTCCACAGGCGCTTGAAGGCGTCGAAGCTCTGGCAACTCTCCTGGATGGCCGGATCACTCATGCGCCAAGCAGTTTCAAGTAACGAAAGCTGCTTATGAGCAGCATCGGTAAACGACCGGCGCAACCCTTCACTGCCCTGATCGATCATTTTCCGTGAAGCATCCTCGTAGTCAGTCAGCACCCGGTCCAGAAACTCACGGCCCACATCACCAGGACGCTTGAAGGCAATGTCAACGCACTGTCTAATAAATGCAGACACCTGCTTGGCGTCTTCTTGCTTGTTCCAGGACCGAAGAAATTCCTGGTATTCCTTTTCAGTGAAAACGGGCTCGCTGATCAGCAGCTTTGCCTGTTTTGCAATCAACTTTGCGGGCACGCGCTCACACAGCAAAAGGAATTCTTGAACCTTGTGCTGTAATGCCTCGAAACCCACCTCGCCTGCCTTGATGGATTCAGCTACAAAGCTGTCTGTTTTTGCTTTCAGACCAATTTCTGAGGATTGCAAAGCCCTTGTGAGCGCACGCTCGGTTGCCGGCGCTTCATGGCGCAAGATGGTCTGCAAAACAATGACTTCCCAGCGAAGCTCGTGGCTAACATGCCTTCCGGCCACCTCCTTGTACAAACAGAGTTCCCGGACAATCGCTTTAGCCAACCGCGGATTACCCGGCATACAGTCGACGACCCTGGCAAAGGCCGGCCTGGGTATGAACGCCAAATTCTGCTCATACAATGACCAGGCCAGGCTGGCTGCCTGCTCGGCCTCGGGTTCCGGCAAGTGGAAGCGAATATCAATGATCTTTTCCAGAAACCGCTGGGCATCAGGGCCGAAGGCTTGCGAATGGTCCTTGAGCGCTTTGCTGACAACTTCCAGGTCAAATGCCAGGACGAAGACGAACCTTGGCCAGTCCAGCAACTCTTTCAGGCTCATCAGTACGCTGGGGATCAATTTGGGGTCAATGCGGTCGAGGTCGTCGATAAATACCAGCACCTGAACCGAATGCAGCTCAGCCTGCAAAGCACGCAAATCTTCGGCACCTGCTTTTAGCCGTTTTGGTAGCCAGGCGAGCAACCTGTGCATGCCCCCTGCTGCGGTAGTCGCCAGTGGCGCGCCAGGCAGAAGCTTCAGCCCCTCGTCGACAACGACCTTCACCACATCGGCCATGCTGCCCAGCTTCGCCGCGGCGTCCTTGGCCCATCGGGCCAGCCTGGGTACTTTGATCTGCTGTTTGCCCAATTGGCCGAGCAATGCCCGGTAAAAACTTTCTATCCCACCTTGCTCGGTTGCGCTCCAGGCTGAAAACCGCACAACCACCCAATGTCGATCTGCCTGACAACGCCGGTGATTCTCTTCCTCGGCCTGGCGCTCGATGAAATTCAGCACACTGGTCTTGCCACTGCCCCACCTGCCGCACAGGGCAATTCGCGTAGACCATGCGGGTGTTGCACTGGCGGCGCGCAAAACCGATCGGGCGATGCTCCAACGATCGAGCAGATCGTCGTCGCGTTGTTGCGCAGCTCTGTCGTGACCTTCGACTGCAACTTGTACTTCACGCGCTAGCATTCTTACTCCGGCGGTATCCCTGCATGGCCTCTGGCCATCAATCCAGCAGCATACCCTCGAAACGCTGCCCTCACATCCCTCATATCATTCCCGATGATAATAACCTTCGCCCCATTCGATTCGTTGTTAATAGTTACAAATCGCAGAATCCGCCCACTATCAATAAATTGGCGGACTCCCCATGGAACAGTCACTCAAACCTTTGCGTTACCCCCTTGCTCTATTGGCTGTATTGGTGATGAGTGCCTGCGGTCGCACCCCGGAGGCCGTGCAGGCGCCGGCGGCGACCAAGGTCAGCGTGGCCAAGGTACTGGAACAACCGATCAACGAATGGGACGAGTTCACCGGCCGCCTGGAGGCACCGGAAACCGTCGAGGTGCGCCCGCGCGTCTCCGGGCAGATCGACCAGGTGGCCTTCACCGAAGGCGCCCAGGTGAAAAAAGGCGATCTGCTGTTCCAGATCGACCCACGTCCGTTCCAGGCTGAGGTCCGCCGCCTCGAAGCCCAGCTGCAACAAGCCCGCGCCACCGCCATCCGCAGCGAAAACGAAGCCCAGCGCGGCGAGCGCCTGCGCAGCAGCAACGCGATTTCCGCCGAGCTGGCCGAATCGCGCACCAGCGCCGCCGCCGAAGCGCGTGCCGGTGTCGCCGCGATCCAGGCCCAACTCGATCTGGCACGCCTGAACCTGAGCTTCACCCGCGTGACCGCACCGATCAGCGGCCGGGTCAGCCGCGCCCAGTTCACCGCCGGCAACATCGTCACCGCCGATGTGACGCCGCTGACCAGCGTGGTCTCCACCGACAAGGTCTACGCCTACTTCGACGCCGACGAGCGCGTGTACCTCAAGTACACCCAGCTGGCGCGCGACGGCCAGCGCGGCCAGAGCACCCCGGTGTACCTGGGCCTGTCCAACGAAAGCGGCAACCCGCACCTGGGCCAGATGAACTTCGTCGACAACCAGGTCAACCCCAAGACCGGCACCATCCGTGGCCGCGCAGTGTTCGACAACACCGACGGCCAGTTCACCCCGGGCCTGTATGCACGCCTGAAACTGGTCGGCAGCGCCACCTACTCGGCGGTGCTGATCAACGACGAAGCGGTGGGCACCGACCTTGGCAAGAAGTTCGTGCTGGTCATGGACAAGGACAACAAGGCCGCGTATCGCGCCGTTGAACTGGGGCCGAAACTCGAAGGCCTGCGCATCGTGCGCAATGGCCTGAGCAAGGATGACCGCATCGTCGTCAAGGGCCTGCAACGGGTGCGCCCGGGCTCGCCGGTCGACCCGCAGGACACGCCGATGGCCAGTGAAGCGACCATCGCCGCCCTCGCCCAACAACGCCAGGTGCTCGAGGCCAGTGTCCAGGGCAAAGCCGTGGCCACCCCCAGCGTAAAACTCGCCAGTGCCTCGGCACCGCGCGGTTAAGGGATCAGTCCGATGAATTTTTCCAAGTTTTTTATTACCCGGCCGATCTTCGCCGCGGTGCTGTCGCTGTTGATCCTGATCGCCGGCAGCATCTCGCTGTTCCAGCTGCCGATCAGCGAATACCCGGAAGTGGTACCGCCCACCGTGGTGGTGCGCGCCAACTTCCCCGGTGCCAACCCGAAAGTGATCGGCGAAACCGTCGCCGCACCGCTTGAGCAAGCGATTACCGGGGTGGAGAACATGCTTTACATGTCCTCCCAGTCCACCGCGGATGGCAAGCTGACCCTGACCATCACCTTTGCCCTGGGCACCGACCTGGACAACGCTCAGGTGCAGGTGCAGAACCGTGTGACCCGGACCCAGCCCAAGCTGCCCGAGGAAGTGACGCGGATCGGCATCACCGTCGACAAGGCTTCGCCCGACCTGACCATGGTCGTGCACCTGACCTCGCCGGACAACCGCTACGACATGCTCTACCTGTCCAACTACGCCATCCTTAACATCAAGGACGAACTGGCCCGCCTGGGCGGCGTCGGTGACGTGCAGCTGTTCGGTATGGGCGACTATTCGCTGCGGGTCTGGCTTGATCCAAACAAGACCGCATCGCGCAACCTGACGGCCAGCGACGTGGTTGCGGCCATTCGCGAGCAGAACCGTCAGGTGGCTGCCGGTCAACTCGGTGCCCCACCCGCACCGGGGACCACCAGCTTCCAGTTGTCGGTGAACACCCAGGGCCGCCTGGTCAGTGAAGAAGAGTTCGAGAACATCATCATCCGCTCAGGCGCCGATGGCGAAATCACTCGCCTGAAGGACATTGCCCGGGTCGAGCTCGGCTCCAGCCAGTACGCCCTGCGCTCGCTGCTCAACAACCAGCCGGCCGTGGCCATCCCGATCTTCCAGCGCCCAGGTTCCAACGCCATCGAGATCTCCGATGAGGTCCGTGGGAAAATGGCCGAGCTGAAGAAGGACTTCCCCGAAGGCATGGACTACAGCATCGTCTATGACCCGACGGTGTTCGTCCGCGGTTCGATCGAAGCCGTGGTACATACCCTGTTCGAAGCACTGATCCTGGTGGTACTGGTCGTTATCCTGTTCCTGCAGACCTGGCGCGCCTCGATCATTCCGCTGGTGGCCGTACCAGTGTCGCTGATCGGCACCTTTGCGGTGATGCACCTGTTCGGCTTCTCGCTCAACGCCCTGTCGCTGTTCGGCCTGGTACTGGCCATCGGGATCGTGGTGGACGACGCCATCGTCGTGGTGGAGAACGTCGAGCGTAATATCGGCCTGGGCCTCAAGCCGCTGGAAGCCACGCAAAAGGCCATGGGCGAAGTGACCGGGCCGATCATCGCCACGGCGCTGGTACTGTGCGCGGTGTTCGTGCCAGCCGCGTTCATTTCCGGCCTTACCGGGCAGTTCTACAAGCAGTTCGCCCTGACCATTGCCATCTCGACGGTGATCTCGGCGTTCAACTCCCTGACCCTGTCGCCGGCCCTGGCCGCGGTACTGCTCAAGGAGCACCACGCCCCGAAAGACCGCTTCTCGAAAGTGCTTGAGCGCCTGCTCGGTGGCTGGCTGTTCGGCCCGTTCAACCGCTTCTTCGACCGGGCCAGCCATGGCTACGTCGGCGCGGTCGGCCGGGTCATCCGCAGCAGCGGCATCGCCCTGTTCGTCTACGGTGGCCTGATCATCATGACCTGGCTGGGCTTTTCTTCGACGCCGACCGGTTTCGTGCCGGCGCAAGACAAGCAGTACCTGGTCGCCTTCGCGCAACTGCCGGATGCCGCCAGCCTCGACCGCACGGAAGCGGTGATCAAGAAGATGAGCGAGATCGCCCTCAAGCAACCTGGCGTGGCCGACTCGGTGGCCTTCCCGGGCCTGTCGATCAACGGCTTCACCAACAGCCCGAACAGCGGCATCGTGTTTACCCCGCTCAAGCCGTTCAATGAGCGTAAAGACCCGAGCCAGTCGGCCGCGGCGATTGCCGCCGCGCTGAACGCGCAGTTCGCCGGTATCGAAGACGCTTACATCGCCATCTTCCCACCGCCGCCGGTACAAGGGCTGGGCACCATCGGTGGTTTCCGCCTGCAGATCGAAGACCGTGGCAACCTGGGTTATGAAGCGCTGTACAAGGAAACCCAGAACATCATCGCCAAGAGCCACAACGTGCCGGAACTGGCCGGGCTGTTCACCAGTTACCAGGTCAACGTGCCGCAGGTCGATGCCGCCATCGACCGCGAGAAAGCCAAGACCCACGGTGTCGCCATCAGCGATATCTTCGACACCCTGCAGATCTACCTGGGTTCGTTGTACGCCAACGACTTCAACCGCTTTGGCCGCACCTACCAGGTCAACGTCCAGGCCGAGCAGCAGTTCCGTCTCGAAGCCGAGCAGATCGGCCAGTTGAAGGTGCGCAACAACCAGGGCGAGATGATCCCGCTGGCGACCTTCATCAAGGTCAGCGATACCTCGGGGCCGGACCGGGTCATGCACTACAACGGTTTCATCACCGCCGAGATCAATGGCGCCGCCGCCCCGGGCTACAGCTCCGGGCAAGCGGAAAAGGCCATCGAGAAGCTGCTCAAGGATGAACTGCCCAACGGCATGACCTTCGAATGGACCGAGCTGACCTACCAGCAGATCCTTTCCGGCAACACCGCGCTGTTCGTCTTCCCGCTCTGCGTACTGCTGGCCTTCCTGGTGCTGGCCGCCCAGTACGAAAGCTGGAGCCTGCCGCTGGCGGTGATCCTGATCGTACCGATGACCCTGCTGTCGGCGATTACCGGGGTGATTCTGTCCGGTGGCGACAACAACATCTTTACCCAGATCGGCTTGATCGTACTGGTGGGGCTGGCGTGCAAGAACGCCATCCTGATCGTCGAGTTTGCCAAGGATAAACAGGCCGAAGGCCTCGACCCGCTGGCTGCGGTACTGGAAGCCTGCCGCCTGCGTCTGCGACCGATCCTGATGACGTCGATCGCCTTCATCATGGGGGTGGTGCCGCTGGTGTTCTCTTCCGGTGCCGGTGCTGAAATGCGTCATGCCATGGGTGTAGCGGTGTTCTCCGGGATGATCGGGGTGACCTTCTTCGGTCTGCTGCTGACGCCGGTGTTCTTTGTCCTGATCCGCCGTTACGTGGAACGCAGCGAGGCCCGCAAAGCGGCGCGTGCGCTGAAGCTGGAGAGTCATGCATGAACCGCAATCTGAAACTCTTTATGCCGAGCCTGTTGGTCCTGGCCCTGGCCGCCTGTGCGGTAGGCCCGGACTACCAGGCGCCGGACACCGCGGCGGCGCAGTTGAGCGCGGCCAATGAACCGAGCGCCAAGGCATCGTTCGACCGCAGCCGCTTCGAAAGCATCTGGTGGAAGCAGTTCGACGACCCGGTACTCAACAAGCTGGTCAGCCAGTCGCTGGACGGCAACCGTGAATTGCGCGTGGCCTTCGCCCGCCTGAAAGCGGCGCGGGCGATCCGTGACGATGTCAGCAACGACGCCCTGCCAACCGTGACCAGCCGTGCCAGCGCCGACCTGGGCAAGGGCCAGGTCCCTGGCCAGACCGAGGACCGGGTCAACAGCGAACGCTATGACTTGGGCCTGGACATGGCCTGGGAACTGGACCTGTTCGGCCGCATCCAGCGCCAACTGGAAGCCAGCGATGCCGAGCAGGACGCCGCGCAGGCCGACCTGCAGCAGCTGCAGGTCAGCCTGATCGCCGAACTGGTCGATGCCTATGGCCAGCTGCGCGGTGCACAGTTGCGCGAGAAGATCGCCCTGGCCAACCTCAAGACCCAGCAGGATTCGCGTGGCATCACCGTAACCCTGCGTGACGCCGGGGTCGGCAACGACCTTGACGTGGTGCGTGCCGATGCCCGCCTGGCGGCGGTCGAGGCCAGCGTGCCGCAACTGCAGGCCGAACAGGTGCGGGCGCGTAATCGCATCGCCACCCTGCTTGGCCAGCGCCCGGACGCCTTGGCCATCGACCTCTCGCCCGCGCAGTTGCCGGCCATCGCCAAGGCCTTGCCGGTGGGTGACCCCGGCGAGCTGCTCAAGCGCCGCCCGGATATCCGCAGCGCCGAGCGCCAGTTGGCAGCCGCCACGGCCAACATCGGCGTGGCCACGGCCGACCTGTTCCCACGGGTCAGCCTCAGCGGCTTCCTTGGCTTTACCGCCGGGCGCGGCTCGCAACTGGGCTCCTCGGCCGCCAAGGCCTGGGCCCTGGGCCCGAGCATCACCTGGGCGGCCTTCGACCTGGGCAGCGTGCGCGCCCGCCTGCGCGGTGCCAATGCCGATGCCGAGGGTGCGCTGGCCAACTATGAACAGCAGGTGCTGCTGGCCCTGGAAGAGTCGGAAAACGCCTTCAGCGACTACAGCAAACGCCAGGAACGCCTGCTGGCCCTGCTGCGCCAGAGCGAAGCCAGCCGCAAGGCGGCGGACCTGGCCTCGATTCGCTACCGCGAAGGCACGGTCGATTACCTGGTGCTGCTCGACGCCGAACGCGAGCGCCTGAGCGCCGAAGATGCCCAGGCCCAGGGTGAAGTCGACCTGTACCGCGGCATTGTCGCCATCTACAAGGCCCTCGGTGGCGGCTGGCAGGCTGAGAGCGTGGCCGCGGCGAACTGATTCAACGGCTCCTTTGGTTGGTTTCTGACCGGCCCTTTGCCCCGCTTGCGGGGCTTTTTTATGGCCGATCGCGGGGCAAGCCCGCTCCTACAGGTTTGGCATCGCTGCGATATCTGTAGCCCCCCCCTTTTACATTTGACGCCACCGGCCCTCGTGACCCAAGCTCAACCCTTTGCAGCCGCGACACGCTTCGGATTCACCATGTCGAAACAGCGCCAGTACACACTCATCAGCCTGACCTTGCTCATCATCCTCGGCCTGGGTGGCTATTTCTGGCGTGACGACAGCCCTGCTCCCAGCCCGGCCCTCAAGCACAGCTACACCAAGGCTCTGACCATGGCCCATGACGGCCAGCCTGGGGCCGCACGGGTGCTCTACCAGCAATTGGGCCGCGCTGACCTGTCGTCCATCCGCCGCGCCAGCCTGTACGCCGAACTGCCCAATTACCCCTCGCCCCTGGCCCTGAAACTGGCCAACCGCGACCTGCAGCATGAAGACCCGCTGGTGCGCCGTGCCGCCGTCGCCAGCATCCAGGCGATGCTGCCCGGTACCCAGCGCAGCCTGGTGCTCGGCCCGTTGCTCGATGACGAAGAGCAAAGCGTACGCTTTGCCGTGGTCGATGCCCTGCTCGGGCTGAGCGCGGACGATATCGGCCTGTATTACGGACCGCTGCAGGAAGTGCTGGAGCAGTACCAGCAGCTCCTGGCCAAGCGCAGCGACGATGCCAGCGCCCAGTTGCACCTGGCCCAGCTGTACCTGCACGAGAACAGCTATCAGGAGGCCGGGCAAGCACTGGAACGCACCCTGCAACTGGCCCCGGACAATCTCGAAGCGCTGGCCGCCCAGGTCCAGCTGCTGGAGCGCCAGGACCAGACCGACGCCTCACGCCAGGTGTTGGCTAAAGCGCTGCAGAAGCGCCCCGACTCTGCCTTCCTGCAACACGAACTGGGGCGCTGGCTGCTGCGCCACGGCCAGGACGAATACGCCCTGCTGGCCTTCGCCCGGGCCCTGGAACTGGAACCGGACAACCACGACTACCGCTACACCCTGGCCACCAGCCTGCACCAGCTGGAGCAGGTCGATGCCGCGCAAAAGCAGCTGGAAACCATCCTTGCCCGGCAACCGGCCAACCGCAAGGCGCGGGTGCTGCTGATCGAGTACTGGAAAGAAACCGGCCAGTTGCAGAATGTGCAAGTGCTGCTGGCCCAGCTGGAGCAGCAGAACCCGGACGATCCACTGGTGCAGCAAGGCCTTTGAACGCTCCCGACAACCGTCCGCCAACCCGGTTGAACCCCCACGCAACGGCTGTGGTCCAGAGATAGTGCGAGGACAGCAGGCACCGGCGGTGCTTGCCTGAGCGTTATCAAAGGAGACCACCCGTGGGCAACGCGTTAGCCAATGCCGAACGAGCGCTGATTCTGGCGCCGGCCCAGCTCAGCCAGCTGGCCCAGCGCCTGCTCGACAAGGCCGGCATTCAGGCGCTGCAAGCCGCCACCATGGAAGACCTCGGGCTTGCCCTGGAACAGGGCGTAGGCCTGGCGATCATCGCCGACACCTGCCTGGACGGTAGCACCCGCTCGCCCTTGCATCTCTACCTTGGCAAGCAGCCGTTGTGGTCGGACCTGCCCGTGCTGCTGCTGACGGGGCCGCCGATACAAGGTCAAAGCCCGCCGCAAAGCCGACACGCTGCCCTTGGCAACCTGTTCCTGCTGCAATGTCCGTTCGAACCCGACACTCTTCTCGCCCTGACCCACGCCTCGTTGCGCGCGCGGCGCCGACAGTACCAGGCACGTAACCAGAGCCAGGAACTGGAGCGTCAGACGCACCGGGTCGAAGCGCAGCTGCGCCAGTTACGCGAGGAAGAACATTACCTGCGCCAGTCGCAGAAAATGGAAGCCATCGGCCAACTGGCCGGCGGTGTGGCCCACGACTTCAACAACTTGCTGACCGGCATCGGCGGCAGCCTGGAAATGATCGGCAAACGCTTGCAGCAAGGCCGCACCGACACCCTGCCGGCCCTGCTCAGCCTCAGCCAGGAAGCGGTCAAGCGCGCAGCCAGCATGACCCACCGCCTGCTGGCGTTCTCCAGTCGGCAGTCACTGGATGCGCACCCGGTGCAGGTCGCTGCACTGTTGACGGCAGAGCAACTGAAGTCGGTGCTCGGTCCACAGATCAAGCTGCAAGTACGCATCGAGCCCGAGTTATGGGCTGTGGAAGCAGACCCGGTGCAACTGCAGGAAGCACTCGGCAACCTGCTGAGCAATGCCCATGATGCCATGCCCAATGGCGGACGCCTTACCGTCAGCGCCAGTAACCAGCGCCTCGACGGTACCCTGTTTGGTGGTCACTCCCTGGCCGCCGGCGACTATGTGCTGATCAGTCTGCATGACAATGGCTGTGGCATGCCGCAGAGCACCCTGGACCGCGCCTTCGACCCGTTCTTCACCACCAAGCCGATCGGCCAGGGCACGGGCCTGGGGTTGTCGATGGTGTACGGCTTCAGCAAGCAGTCCCAGGGCCACGTGGCCTTGCACAGCCGCATCGGCCACGGCACGCGCGTCGATGTTTACCTGCCACGGCATGCAGCACAACGACTCGAGTCTGAGGTCGAAGTACCGCAGCCTTCCGCCGCTACCGCCAGTCAGAACGTGTTGATTGTCGAAGATGACCCCACCGTTCGCCTGCTGGTGCACCAGGCGCTGGATGAGCAGGGTTACCAGTGCACGGTGGCCGAAGATGCCAATATCGCCCTGGCGATCCTGCAGGCCGGGGAGCCGGTCGACCTGTTGGTCAGCGACGTCGGGTTGCCGGGCATGAACGGCCGCCAGTTGGCAGAGATCGGTCGTCAGTTGCGGCCCCAGCTCAAGGTGCTGTTCATCACCGGCTACGCCGAAACCGCAGTGGCCCGCGGCGGCTTCCTCGACGCTGGCATGCAGATGATCTGCAAGCCTTTCGAATTCGCCCAGTTGACCGACAAGGTCGCGCAGATTCTCGGCAAGGGCAGCCGACCATGAGCCAGATGCAGCCCGACGGCCCCCTCGCCGCGGCACCGGCGGTGCACACGTTGCGGGTGCTGACGGTCAATGCCCACAAGGGTTTCAGCCCGCTGAACCGCCATTACGTATTGCCTGAGCTGCGTGAAGCGGTGCGCAGCGAGGACGCCGATCTGGTGTTCCTCCAGGAAGTGCTCGGCAGCCATCGCCACCACGGCCTGCGCCACCGCAACTGGTCGGATGTGCCGCAATACGAGTTTCTCGCCGACAGCCTCTGGCCGGTGTTCGCCTATGGCCGCAACGCCGTGTATCCGGAAGGCGAACACGGCAATGCGCTGCTGTCCAAGTACCCGATCCTGCGCCATGACAATCTTGACGTCAGCGTCCATGGCAGCGAACAACGTGGCTTGCTGCATGCAGTGCTGGCCTTGCCGGCGGACACCGAACTGCATACGGTCTGCGTGCACCTGGGCCTGGACGAACGTCAGCGCCGGCGGCAATTGCACCTGCTGTGCGAGTTGCTGCACAGCCTGCCCGGCGATGCCCCGGTGATCGTTGCCGGCGACTTCAACGACTGGCGCCAGCGCGCCGACGGGGTGCTGGCCGAGTGCGGGTTACATGAAGTGTTCAGCCAGGCTCATGGCCGCCCGGCGCGCAGTTTTCCGGCGCGCTGGCCGCTGCTGTGCCTGGACCGCATCTACCTGCGCAACGCCCGGGCGCATGCCCCCAAGGTCATGGCCCGCAAACCCTGGACCCACCTTTCCGATCACCTGCCATTGGCAGTGGAGGTGCACCTGTGAACAGCCAGTGGCGACCCGACAACCAGGTTCAACTGCTGATCAATGGCGAGGAATACTTCGACAGCGCCTTTGCCGCCATCGAGCAGGCGCGGGTGGAAATCCTCCTGGAGACCTTCATCATCTATGAGGACAAGGTCGGCAAGCAGTTGCAGCAACTGTTGATCGCTGCCGCCAAGCGCGGAGTGAAAGTCGAAATGCTGGTCGATGGCTACGGCACCGCCGACCTGAGCCTTGATTACCTGCGCGAACTCAGCGAGGCCGGTGTCCATTTGCAAGCCTTCGACCCCAGCCCGAAACGCCTGGGCATGCGCACCAACCTGTTTCGCCGCCTGCACCGCAAGATCCTGGTGGTCGATGGCGAGGTCGGCTTTGTCGGCGGTATCAATTACTGCGCCGATCACCTGGCCGATTTCGGGCCGATGGCCAAACAGGACTACGCCGTGCAGGTGCGCGGGCCGATCGTCGCCGACCTGCAGCGCGCCACCCTTCGCTTGCTGGAACAACAGAGCGTGCTCAGGCCGGGCACCCGGCGCTGGTGGCAACGCCGGGTACCGATCAATCCGGACAGCGAACAGGCCAGCATGACCCTGTGCATTCGCGACAACCAGGACCACCCCAATGACATCGAGCAACACTACCTCAGGGCACTGAGTGCGGCCCGTGAACGTATCACCATCGCCAACGCCTACTTCTTTCCCGGTTACCGGCTACTGCGGGCGATTCGCAATGCCGCCCGTCGGGGCGTCAGGGTCACCCTGGTATTGCAGGGCATGCCCGACATGCCCTGGGTACGGCTGTGCTCACGCTTGCTCTACAACTACCTGATCAGGGACGGCGTGCGCATTTTCGAGTATTGCGAACGGCCGCTGCACGGCAAAGTGGCGCTGGTTGACCGGCACTGGTCGACAGTCGGTTCAAGCAACCTCGACCCCTTGAGCCTGGCCCTGAACCTTGAAGCCAACCTGATCATCCGCGATGAGACCTTCAACACCCGCCTGCACGAACACCTGCAGGAGCTTACCACCCACCGCTGCAAAGCAGTCAGCCTGCAGCGGGCACTGCGCGGCTACTGGTGGCGGGCGCCGCTGATCTTCCTGACCTTTCATTTCATCCGTCATTTCCCGGCCCTGATGGGCTGGCTGCCGGCCCATGTACCGCGCCTGAAACCGCTGTACGAAGGTAGCGAAGCAACAGGCAAGCCGACATGAACCCGCACAGGAAACTCTGGCGTCGCGCCCGCCAGCTGCTGACCCTGGGTTTTTTCATCCTGGTGCCGGTGCTGCTGTTTACCGTGCTGAAAAACCTCGACTGGCAGGAGGTACGGCAAGCGCTGGCCGCCTATCGCTGGAGCACCCTGGGCATGGCCGGCGGGGTGGCGTGGTGCAGCTTTGCCCTGTTCAGCAGCTTCGACCTGCTCGGGCGCCACTACACCGGGCACCACTTGCCGGCGCGTCAGGTGCTGCCGCTGGCGTTCGTGTGCTATGCCTTCAACCTCAACCTGAGCGCCTGGGTCGGTGGCATTGCACTGCGCTACCGGTTGTATACCCGCCTTGGCCTGAAGGTCTCGACCATTACCCGGATCCTCAGCCTGGGGCTATTGACCAACTGGGTGGGCTATTTCGCAGTGGCGGGCAGCTTGTTTGTCTGTGGTCTGCCGAGGTTGCCGGCCGGCATGGAGATCGGCAACACCGGCTTGCGCCTGATCGGTGCCGTGTTGCTGCTGGTGGCCATCGCCTACCTGCTGGCCTGCGCCTTCGCCACACGCCGCACCTGGCGCTTTCGCAAGCACCCGATCACCCTGCCGGGCATCCGCCTGGCTGCGCTGCAAGTGCTGATGGGCGCCTGCAACTGGTCGTTGATGGCGCTGGTGGTGTTCACCCTGTTGCCCAAAGGGGCGGACTACCCGACCGTGCTGGCAGTGCTGATGATCAGCAGCATCGCCGGGGTCATTACCCATATCCCGGCCGGGCTGGGCGTACTGGAAACGGTGTTCCTGACCCTGCTGCAGGGGACTTACGGCAAAGGCACGCTGCTTGCCGCGTTGATTGGCTACCGGGCGATCTACTTTCTGCTGCCGCTGCTGATCGCCACGCTGGTGTATCTGTTGCTCGAACGCCTGGCCAGTCAGCGCAGCGCCGGGGAAAGGTCGAGGAGCACCGGCTGAACCGCTTCAAGCATCTCGTGCACCTGATGCACAAGGTCTTCCAGGGCAAAGGGCTTGGTCATCAGCGCGACACCGGGCTCAAGCACTTGCTCTTCGGTCACCTGCTGTTCTGCGAAACCGGTAATCAACAGCACCTTTTGCTGCGGCTGGATCGTGTGCACGGCGTTGGCCAGCTGTCGGCCGCTGAGGCCACCCGGCAGGCCGATATCGGTGATCAGCAGGTCGACCGTGCCCAACTGGCGAAACTGCTGCAACGCCGCCTTGGCATCGCCCGCCTCGAACACTTCGAAGCCCTCTTCTTCAAGGGCCTCCTTGATCAGCAAGCGCAAGGTACTCTCGTCGTCGACCAGCAGGATGCGTTCACCCTTGGCGCGCGCGTAAGCCTTGCGGGAAGGCTCGCCAGGCGCAGGCTCCGGCAGTTCATCCAGGTAACGTGGCAGGAGTATCTTCACCCGGGTACCCTGCCCGGGACTGGAATCGATCCATACCCGCCCGCCCGACTGACGGACGAACCCGTAGACCATCGACAAACCCAGCCCGGTGCCCTGCCCCACCGGCTTGGTGGTGAAAAACGGGTCGAAAGCCCGCGCGACGATGTCGGCGTTCATGCCATGGCCGTTGTCCTGTACCTGCAGTGAAAAGTAGTCCCCGGGGGCCAGGCCGTCTTCACCTTCGAAGGCCAGTTCATGCCGTTCGTTACCGGTAGTGATGCGCAGGCAACCGCCTGCGCTCATGGCGTCGCGGGCATTGATGCACAGGTTGATCAGGGCGTTTTCCAGCTGATTGGCGTCGATCAGCACCCACCAGGGGGCAGGTTCGACCTGGACCTGCAAATCGATATGAGTACCGACGGTCTGCTGTATCAGCTGCTCGATGTCCAGTACCAGTTGATTGATACAGGCAGGCTTGGGATCGAGCGCCTGGCGCCGGGAAAAAGCCAGCAGTCGATGGGTCAGTGTCGCCGCGCGCTTGGCCGCGCCGCGGGCGGCATCGAGGTAGACGTGCAGGTTTTCCAGGTGCCCTTGGGCAATGCGCCGTTCAAGCAGTTCAAGGCTGCCGCATATGCCGGTCAGCAGGTTGTTGAAGTCATGGGCCATACCGCCGGAAAGCTGCCCGATGGCCTCCATCTTCTGGCTTTGGCGCAGCAGCTCTTCAGCGTGGCGCAATGTTTCTTCGCGTTCGCGCTCCTGGGTGATGTCGTTGCCAACGGCGGTAAAGCCAAGCTCCGAAGGCACCGCGGCCCAGTTTAACCAACGATAATGCCCGTCCTTGTGACGCAAGCGGCTGACCGTATTTTCAGTGCTTTGACCGGCCCGCAGGCGTTCGACCACCGACACGACCTCCTGGTGATCGTCGGCGTGTACCAAGGACATGACCGAGGTTTGCAGCACCTCGTCTTCGTGCCAGCCCAGGACCTGGGTCCAGGCCGGATTGACGGCGCTGATGCGCAAGTCCGGCAAGACAACCAGCATGATATCGCTGGACAACTGCCAGAACCGGTTGCGGTCAGCCGTGCGCTCCTGCACCTGGCGCTCGAAGGTGTTGGTCAGGTGGCGCCACTGCAGCTCGGCTTCGACGCTGGCGGTGGTCTCGATCACCGTGTCGAGGAAACCGGCCACCGCCCCGCGCTCATCACGGATGGGGCTGTAGCAGAACGTGAAGTAAGTCTGTTCCATCGAGCCGTTGCGATTGATCATCAGCGGGAAGTTCTCGATGAAGATCGCCTCGCCCGACAGCGTGCGAAACACCAGGGCACCGATGCTGTCCCACGCCTCGCTCCAGACCTCGTCAAAACCGCGCCCCAGCGCTTCAGGCTTGGCCCCGAGGATCGGCTTGAAGGCATCGTTGTAGATAGTCACCAACTGCGGCCCCCAGACCAGGCATCCGGGGAATTTCGATGCCAGCAGCATGTCCACGGCAATGCGCAATGACGCGGGCCACAGGTGCAAAGGCCCGAGGGCCGTACTGGCCCAGTCATGGTTGCGAACCTTTACACTCATTGATCCTGACATGGGCGAGCTCGGCTAACGGTTGGGGGTCTGAACAATCGGACCTAGACGCCGATATCTTCGTTCCAGAGCTCGGGATGCTCCTGGATAAAATCGCTCATCATCTTGACGCAGTTATCATTGTGCAGCACCTGCACGTCGACACCACGGGCCTTGAGCAGGTCTTCCTCGCCCATGAAGGTCTGGTTTTCGCCAACAATGACGCGCTTGATGCCGTACAGCAGGATCGCCCCGCTGCACATCGGGCACGGCGACAAGGTGGTGTACAGGGTGGCCTCGGCATAGAGGCTGGCGGGCTGGCGCCCGGCGTTTTCCAGGGCGTCCATTTCGCCGTGCAGGATCGCGCTGCCCTGTTGCACGCGGCGGTTATGGCCGCGTCCGATGATTTGGTTGTCGTGCACCAGCACAGAACCGATCGGTATGCCGCCCTCATTACGGCCCTGTTGGGCCTCTTCGATGGCTGCCTGCATGAACGCATCCACGGTTTGGGTCATAGTGCTCATCCGTTGGTCGACTCCCTGTAGCGTTGCGGACTATCTTCGCAGGCTAGCATATCGCCAGCCGGGAATGGCATCCATGCCAGCCGCTACTATGCTGAACAGGTTTCTCCTCTGTGGCCCGGGCAGTCCGGGTCCGTTCCAGTACAGGGAGCGTTGCGATGAGCAAGAAAATACTGGTGGTGCTGACCAATACGGCCAAATACCCGACACTGAAGCGCGCCACGGGTCTGTGGCTGGGTGAAGCGGTGCATTTTGTCGATAAAGTCGAAAAGGCTGGCTACAAGGTCGACTACCTGAGCCCCGGCGGCGGCTACGTACCCATCGACCCGCACAGCCTGCAAATGGCCGCAGATATCGATTGGGAGTGGTACCAGAACAAGGCGTTCATGAACCGCCTGGGCAAGACCCTCAGCCCCGGAGAGGTCAAGGCCCAGGATTACAGCGTCATCTACTATACCGGCGGTCACGGTGTCATCTGGGACTTTCCCGACAACACCGAACTGCAGGACCTGGCCCGGCGCATCTTCGAGGCCGGTGGCGTGGTGGCATCGGTGTGTCATGGCGCGGTCGGCCTGCTCAACATCAAGCTCAGTGACAACACCTTGCTGGTCAAGGACCGCGAAGTCACCGGCTTTTCCGACACTGAAGAGAAACTGGCTGAACTGGACAAGGTCGTACCTTATCTGACCGAAACCGAGCTCAAAGCCCGTGGCGGGCTGTATCTCAAGGCTGAGGAGCCGTGGCTGCCCTTCGCCATTGCCGACCAGAAAGAGGGACGCTTGATCACCGGTCAGAACCCCGCCTCCGCTGGCGTGGTGGCTGACCTGGTAGTGGCCGCGCTGAAAAAGCGTTGAGGCGCTTACCCGGATTGCCGATTGGTACTTCATCTACGGTAAACGTGGCCTACAGCCGCCGCTGATTGCACTCTTTATGCTGGCGAGTATCACCCGACCAGGAAGATCGGGTTCTCGTTCAGCATAGAGGTGCAATCATGGCTCCATCCCGTCTTGCCGGCCGCAGTTTGCTCGAGTTTCTGATAACCCTGCTGATCGGCCTGGCGCCTGTGGCCTGTGGCCTTCTGGTGCTGGCACTGCAGGTTGAGCGCAAGCAGGAAGAAACCGCCAAAGTGTCTGCTGTTGAGGCCGTTTATGCCATTGACCGGGTAATCGATACCCTGCACGGCGCCAGCGGAGCAGTGCTGGGGCTGGCTGGGCGAACGTGCGAGGAGGTCCTGCCTGCCCTGCGTCAGGAAGCCTTCAAGCAACCCAACGTGCGCTCGCTGGTGCTGGTCAGAGAGAACCGAGGCTACTGTAGCTCCCTGCTCGGTAACGTTGACAGGCAGATCGACCCCGGTGAATACCTCAACCAGCGCCTGCGCCTGGATCTGCGCAACGTCGTCACGCCAGACGTTCCCGTATTGCATTACCGCATACAGGAATACCCTTTTGGCGTCATCGCCCTCAACGATGCCCGCAGTTTGCAAGCCGAATTGCTGGGCTTCAAAAACTCCATCGTGCTGGCCCTGCAGTTCGGCTCCGACTACCTCTGGGCAACCGGCAGTGGCATCGAATCACAAATACCCAACCATGCCGAGGACTCGCAGCGCCTGGTCTCCGAGAAATATGGCTACACAGTGCACGCTGGCTACCCGCATGGCCATACCTGGCGAATGATCCGCCAGGCCTCGGCTTCAACCGCGCCGTCATTGCTGCTGGTTGGCATCATTACGGCGGCGGTGGCGTACTGGGGCTTGTTCCGTAGACGCCGCACACCTGCGCCTCCTACCGTTTGAACGCCTGCATAAAAAAGCCCTTCACGGAATCCCGGGGCTATGAGCCTTGGGTTGGGATGTTGAGGCTACGGCTGCGGGCTTATCCATTCGCTGTGGCGCCGCTGCCGGCCCCTTCCGCCCTTACGGCGGGTCCCTTTTGTCTTGGCAAAAGGAACCAAAACCGCTCGCTCCAGCATACGGCCCTACGCTGCGCTCCGGGTTCCTTCGCTACGGTGCCTTCCAGGGGCATCGCGGCCTACGACTTGCTTCGCCAAGTCTACGTCTCGCGACTTCGGCCTGGGCCGAAGGGTGCTACGCACCAGCCCCCTCCAGACACCTACGCTCAGCCTCCTGAAGTCGCGAAATTACGGGCGGCGCCTGCACTGACGTATCTGCGAAAGCAGATTATGGCGGCGCCAAGCTGACGCTGAAGCGAGGACCGACTGCTTCATCTTGATGTTGATCTTGATCTTGATGTTCATGCACGTACTTCCAGGCGCCGCGAAAGGCGACTTCAGGAGGCCGAGCGAAGGTGCCGTAGCGAGGGGACCCGAAGCGCAGCGTAGGGCCGTATGCAGGAGCAAGCGGTTTTGCCTACCTTTTCCCAAGAGAAAAGTAGGCCGCCGTAAGGGCGGAAGGGGCCAGCAGCAGCGCCACAGCGAATGGATAAGCCCGCAGCCTCAACATCCCAACCCAACCGAAGAATCATAGCCTCCGGGATTCCGTGGAGAACCTAAAAAAAAGGCCATTGAGCATACGCCCAATGGCCTTTTCAGTAGCGATGCAGATCAGTCAGTGCTCAGAACACCGCGACGCACCTGGTCTCGCTCGATCGACTCGAACAGGGCCTTGAAGTTGCCTTCACCGAAGCCATCGTCACCCTTGCGCTGGATGAACTCGAAGAACACCGGGCCCATCAGGGTTTCCGAGAAGATCTGCAGCAGCAGGCGCTTGTCACCGGACTCGGAGGAGCCGTCAAGCAGGATGCCACGGGCCTGCAGCTCGCCGACCGGCTCGCCGTGACCCGGCAGACGGCCTTCGAGCATCTCGTAGTAGGTCTCCGGCGGCGCGGTCATGAAACGCATGCCGAGTTTTTTCAGGGCGTCCCAGCTCTCGAGCAGGTTGTCGCTGAGGAAGGCCACGTGCTGGATGCCCTCGCCATTGAACTGCATGAGGAACTCTTCGATCTGCCCGGCACCCTTGGACGATTCCTCGTTCAGCGGGATACGGATCATGCCGTCAGGTGCGGTCATGGCCTTGGAGGTCAGGCCGGTGTACTCACCCTTGATGTCGAAGTAACGGATCTCGCGGAAGTTGAACAGTTTCTCGTAGAAACCGGCCCAGTAGGCCATGCGCCCGCGGTAAACGTTGTGGGTCAGGTGATCGATGATCTTGAGGCCGGCACCGACTGGATGACGATCGACGCCCTCAATGAAGTTGAAGTCGATGTCATAGATCGAGCTGCCTTCTTCAAAACGGTCGATCAGGTACAGCGGCGCACCACCGATACCTTTGATCGCCGGCAGACGCAGCTCCATCGGACCGGTTTCGATTTCCACCGGCTGGGCCCCCAGTTCGAGGGCGCGGGCGTAGGCTTCGTGGGCGTTACGCACACGGAAGGCCATGCCGCATACCGAAGGGCCATGCTCGGCGGCAAAGTACGAAGCGACGCTTTTCGGTTCGTTGTTCAGGATCAGGTTGATACCGCCCTGGCGGTACAGGTGCACGTCCTTGGAACGGTGGGTAGCCACCTTGGTGAAACCCATGATCTGGAAGATCGGTTCCAGGGCGCCCGGGGTCGGCGATGCGAACTCGATGAATTCAAAGCCCATCAGGCCCATCGGGTTTTCAAAGATATCAGCCATGCTCGTTTCCTCATCATCAAAGCGGGTAAATAACGGTTGTTAATTGCTATCGATGTCGAGCAGGCGTGGTGGCGCGCAAGAGATGCCCCTCACACTTCTGGCGAGGTAGTCACCATAGATCAGCTTGAACCCATGACACTTCATATGGACCCATTCTCGGCGGGTTGATTCCCCGAAGGTGGAGAACCTTATTATTGTATGCGTAACGGGATTCTACAGTGCGTAAACCGATTTGTCCGCACTTAAGTTGACGCCCGACGGCCGACGAACGGCTATCCTAGGCGGACAGCCGTTTTCCTTCGCCGCCAGTACAGGTTAGCCGCCATGCCTTTCACGGTAAAACGCCCCGGACGCTGGACCTTGCGTGCCCTGCTGCCCTGGGCCGTCGGCGCGGTACCGGTGCTGTGCGGCCTGGTGATCATGTTCTGGCAAGCCGAGCGCGAGCTTGAGGCTCGCAGCAGCGCCACCGCACAGCAGGTGGTGGCCCAGGTCGAGCTGATCCTGGACAACATCTCCGGCGCGGCGCAGTCGCTGCTGCCGCTGGCCGGGCTGCCGTGCATGGAAGAAAAACTGGCCCTGCGCGACCAGGTCACCCGCCGCTCCTTCGTGCGTTCCACCAACCTGGTTTATCGCAACGAACTGTATTGCAGCTCGCTGTTCGGCCCGTACAGCGAACCGGTCAATGCCAGCGACTACGTCGACGGCAAACTCTGGCTGATGAACGGCAACTCGGTGACCCCGGGCCATCCGTTGCTGGTGTATCGGGTCAGCGAAGGCGAGCGCGGCGCCATCAGTACCGTCGATGGCGACCACCTGCTCACCGCCCTGCGCCTGATCGGCCCGCACACCCGGTTGTTGCTGCAGGTGGGCCGTTACTGGATGGGCAAGGACGGCGTGGTGCATGAAGGTATCGCCCCCGCCGCCGCGGTGGCGCCGGTGCGGCTCACCTCCAGCCACTACCCTTTCTCGATCCACAGCGGTTATGAAGCGGGCAAGGTCGGCCAGGTGATGCGCGATGAATACCCTGCCCTGTTCGGCTTGCTGGTGTTTCTCGGGGTGATTGCCGGCGCCGTGTGCCGCTGGATGCTGCGTCGCGCCAGTTCGCCACGGGCCGAGTTGCAGCGGGCCATGGAAGCCAACGAATTTTTGCCGTACTTCCAGCCGGTGGTACGCAAGGGCGACTATCGCTGGGCCGGCGCCGAAGTGCTGATGCGCTGGCAGCACCCACGCGAAGGCCTGGTACGCCCCGACCTGTTCATCCCCTACGCCGAGCACAGCGGCCAGATCGTGCCGATGACGCGCATCCTCATGCGCCGCACCGCCGAGCTGCTGGCACCCCATGCCGCGCTGATGGAGGATGGCTTTCATGTCGGCATCAACATCACCGCCGATCATTGCCAGGACCTGGCCCTGTACGACGACTGCCGGGACTTTCTCGCCGCCTTCCCGCCCGGGCGCGTGCTGCTGACCCTGGAACTGACCGAACGCAAGCTGATCGCCCCCAGCGAAGTCACCCAGGACCTGTTCGCCAAGCTGCACGAACTGGGGGTAATGATTGCCATCGACGACTTCGGCACCGGCCAGTCCAGCCTCAGCTACCTGCGCCAGTTCAAGGTCGACTACCTGAAGATCGACCAGAGCTTCGTCGCCCTGATCGGGGTCGATGCCCTGTCATTGCATATTCTCGACAGCATCATCGAACTGTCGGCCAAGCTTGAACTGGGCATCGTCGCAGAAGGCGTCGAAAACGAAACCCAGCGCGATTACCTGGCGCACCACAATGTCGATTTCCAGCAGGGTTACCTGTTCGCCCGGCCCATGCCGATCGAGGGTTTTGTCGCCGCCCTGGCGGCCCAGGCCGAACCCGCGTCGCAGGTGGCGGAGGTTGCCGGTTAGGCCTGCGGCCTGAGATCATCGCGGGTTACCCGCTCTGTTTTCTTCTGCAACCGAGGCATTTGTGTCAAAAGGCATCATTACATCGGTCACGGCGTCGTTCCTGTTTGCCGTGATGTACTACTACACCTCGCTGCTCACCCCGCTCGACGGCGAGGAGGTGTTCGGCTGGCGCATGCTCCTGACCCTGCCGTGCGTCACCCTGTTCATGCTGTTTACCCGCGACTGGCCGCTGGTCACCGGCTTGCTCGCACGGGTGCGGCGCACACCGCTGCTGTTGCTCGGCCTGCTGGGGACTTCGTCGCTGATGGGCGTGCAGCTCTGGCTGTTCCTCTGGGCGCCGTTGCACGGGCGCAGCCTGGAAGTATCGCTGGGCTATTTCCTCTTGCCGCTGACCATGGTTCTGACCGGCCGCCTGATCTATGGAGAACGCCTGTCGCGACTGCAGAAAGTGGCGGTGGCCTGTGCGATCACCGGCGTCGGTCATGAGCTTTACCAACATGGCAGTTTTGCCTGGGAAACCCTGTTGGTGGCCGGTGGCTATCCGTTGTACTTCGTGCTGCGGCGCAAATGTGGCACTGACCATCTTGGCGGGCTGTGGGCCGACATGTGCCTGCTGCTGCCAGCGGCGCTGTACTTTGTCATCCAGGGCCCGCTGTCGGCCCAGGACCTGGCCGAACATCCGGGGTTGTACGGCCTGATTCCACTGCTTGGGGTGATCAGCGCACTGGCGCTGATCTGTTATGTACTGGCCAGCCGCCTGCTGGCCTTCAGCCTGTTCGGCCTGCTCAGCTATGTCGAACCGGTGCTGCTGGTGGCCGTGGCCCTGCTCCTGGGCGAGACCATCGGCCCCGACCAGTGGCTGACTTACCTGCCGATCTGGCTGGCGGTGCTGGTGCTGATCGCTGAAGGCGTCAGGCACCTGCTGCGTCAACGGCGGCGCTCGGTGTAAGGCGCACCTGGCGCACCCGTCTTTCCTCCACCGCGACCACAGTCATCTTCCAGTTGTCCCACACCAGGCTGTCGCCGACCATCGGCAAGCGGTCAAGCAGGCTCATGACCAGGCCGGCGAGGGTCTGGTAGTCCTCCGTGGGCTTGGCGGCAAAACCGGTGCGCGCCTGGATCTGGCTGAGGTTCAGGGCGCCGCTGACGACAAAGCCCTGCTCGTCTTCGACGATCCCCGGCCCCTCCACTTCACTGGCATCGGGCAATTCACCGGCGATGGACTCGAGGATATCGGTCATGGTCAGCACCCCGGTGAAATCACCGAACTCGTTGACCACGAAGGCAATGTGCGTCGACTGGCCGCGCATCTGTTCCAGGGCGTTGAGGATGCTGAAACTCTCCAGCAGGTTCAGCGGCGCCCGGGCGAGGCTCTCCAGGTCCGGCTGATTACCGGCCAACAACTCCTTGAGCAGTTCCTTCTTGTGCACGAAGCCCAAGGGTTCTTCGATGCGGCCGTCACGAATCAGCGGCAGGCGCGAGTAGGACGAATGCATCAGCGCGGTACGAATTGCTTCAGCCGGCTGCGCCAGGTCGATGGTATCGACCTTGGCACGTACCGTCATCACGGTCTTGACCGGCCGCTCGGCCAGGTTCAGTACGCCGCTGATCATCACCCGCTCGCGGCGGTCGAACAGCACCTGCTCTTCGCCACCCTCGACCAGATCGGCAATCTCCTCGCCGACGTCGTCGGCCTCGACCCGGCGCCCGCCCAGCAGGCGCATTACCGCGTGGGCGGTGCGTTCGCGCAGCGGACGGTGTTGCTGCAGGCTCCGCTTGCGGCGGGCACGGGCCAGCTGGTTGAACAGCTCGATGAGGATCGAGAAACCGATGGCGGCATACAGGTAGCCTTTCGGAATATGGAAGCCCAGGCCCTCGGCGGTGAGGCTGAAGCCGATCATCATCAAGAAACCCAGGCACAGCATGATCACCGTCGGGTGATTGTTGACGAAACGGGTCAACGGCTTGCTGGCAACGATCATGATGCCGATGGAGAAGATCACGGCGATCATCATGATCGACAATTCTTCGACCATACCCACGGCGGTGATGACCGCGTCCAGGGAGAACACCGCATCAAGCACCACGATCTGCGCGACGATCGGCCAGAACGCGGCGTGACGCACGCTGCCGGTGTTTTGCGCAACGTGGCCTTCCAGGCGCTCGTGCAGTTCCATGGTCGCCTTGAACAACAGGAACACACCACCGAACAGCATGATCAGGTCGCGTCCGGAGAAGCTCTTGTCGAACACCTCGAACAGCGGCGCAGTGAGGGTCACCATCCACGAGATACTGGCCAGCAGGCCCAGGCGCATGATCAGCGCCAGCGACAGGCCGATCACCCGCGCACGGTCGCGCTGATGGGGCGGCAGTTTATCGGCGAGGATGGCGATGAACACCAGGTTATCGATACCCAGTACCAGTTCCAGCACAATCAGCGTGGCAAGGCCCAGCCAGGCCGTGGGGTCGGCTAGCCATTCCATGGGCGATCACTCATGTGCGAGAACGGACGGAAAACGTCACAAAGACGGGAGAATGGCCGGGACGGCCGGGTACTGGGAGGCTCCGAGAACGAAGTCATATCAACCTGAAATCAATTGGGGATGTGATCCTACAATTGCAGCAGGCTTTTCTCACAGCATGAAACTATTTCAAATTCTGTAAATCGCAGGGCAAGCCCGCTCCTGCCGGTGAGCGGTGAGCGTATTGCCTGTGTTGGGTAATTTTCTTCAATACCCGAGGGTTTGCCGAGCCGTAGGCTGTGCCGGTCTCCCCTGTTCTGGATGAACTTCCCATGAGCCTGATGCTATCAATGGCCGCCTTTGCGCTGGCCGCTTCTATCTCACCCGGCCCGGTCAATATCGTCGCCCTGGGCGCCGGTGCCCGCCACGGCCTGCGCGCCAGCCTGCGGCATGTCACCGGAGCAACAGTGGGTTTTACCCTGCTGCTGTTGCTGATTGGCCTCGGTCTGCACCAACTGCTGCGCTACTGGCCGGCCCTGACCCAGGTACTGCACTGGGCAGGCGTGCTGTTTTTGCTGTACATGGCCTGGAAACTGGCCTGGGACAATGGCCAACTGGGTTCGGCCAGCCACGAGGCCGCACCTTCGATGCTTGCCGGCGCCACCCTGCAGTGGCTCAACCCGAAAGCCTGGCTGGCCTGCGTGGCCGGGATTGGCGCCTATGTCGGCGATGGGGAAACCCGGCTGTTATGGCAATTCAGCGCTGTCTATTTCGTCATCTGCTACCTGTCGATCGCCACCTGGGCCTGGGCTGGCAGCGTGATCAGTCAATACCTCAACAATCCGCAGCGCATGCGCCTGTTCAACCGCAGCCTGGCAATGCTGCTGGTGGCCAGCGCCCTGTACCTGCTACTGGGCTGAACGGTAATGCCCCGGCGTCGCCGCCAGGTGGCGTTTGAAGGCGCGCTGCAAATGCGCCTGATCGGCAAAACCGGCCTCCATGGCGACCTCGGCGATCTGCCGGCCGCGCCGCAACTGAGCGCGGGCGTATTGCACGCGCTGGTCGAGCAGGTAACCATGGGGCGTCAGGCCAAACTGCTGCTTGAACGCCCGGATGAGGTAGGACGTAGACAGCCCGGCAGCCTGGCTGATGTCCTCCAGGCGCAATGGCTCGGTGCAATGGCCGCGAATGAATGCCGCAGCCGCCAGCAGCCGCTGATCAGCCTTGGTCGCCGGTTGTTCACCAGCCCCCAGGCGCTGGCTCAATCCGCGGAAAAACACCCGTAAGGCTGCCTCTTTGCCAGCGGCCGGTTGCTGCTCATCCAGCAGCAGATGGAACAACTGCCGCAGATCGTCGAACAGCGCCGCCGACGTGCTGCTGATCGCCGTTGGCGCTGAGAACCCGAGGGCCTGCAACCAGGACCAGTCGACATACAGCATCAGGTAGGACCAGGGCTCACCGTCGATGGGATTGCAGGTATGCACCACCCCTGGGTTCATCAGCACCACGGTACCGGCGGCCACGTTCTGATGGCTGTCGCCACTGAGGTAGGTACTGCGCCCCGCCGTGATTGCGCCAATCGAAAAACTCTCGTGCGAATGCGCCGCGTAGCAGACCTTGCGGCCATCGGCGACGCTGCGCGCCTCGATGAAAGGCAGCGCCGGGTCACGCCAGAATCGGGAGTTTGCGCGCATTGGCATCAGCCCTCGGCGTCGTGCACCACCACCAGCAACTGGGCCTGTACTTCACCCAGCGAGCGCAGGCGGTGTGGGGTCTGAGCGTTGAAATACAGCGCATCCCCACGTTCGAGGATCACCCGCTCGTTCATGAAGTCGACCTCTACCTGCCCCTCATGGACGAACAGGAACTCCTCGCCCAGGTGCTCCTTGAACGAAGCATCGCTGAACTCGGGCGGCGGGCTGATGATGAAGGGCAACAGGCTGCGGCTGCCGATCTGCTTGGTCAGCACCGTATAACCTGGCCCCGGCCCCGCTACCGCCTGACGTTCGTGGTTGCGCACTAGGCTGTAGCGGGCCTGGCCTGGCTGGTCTTCGGCAAACAGCTCCTCGACATTGACGTTCAAGGCACGCGCCAGCTTCAACGCAGCCGCTATCGACGGGGTGTTCAGCCCGCGCTCGACCTTGGACAGGTAACTCTTGGTCATGCCCGACATCTCAGCCAGCGTATCCAGGGTAATACCCAGTTTTTTTCTCAACAATTTCAATCGGATAGACATGTGACGCGATTTTCCCAATGCCATGGGCAAGTTTTTTCTTGCTAATGACACTTTGTGTCATATAGCCTTGATTGTGTCATGAGATTGACCACCCCGTCACCTTCCAAGCAACCGGGGTGGGCCAGCCGTGACAATCCATCACGCCACCGAGGATAGCCCCATGACCAAGACAATGGCACTCCCCAAGGACCAACTGATCCAGAAGGCCCTTAAGCAGATGCAAGGCTCGCTTGCCGATAATACGTGGACTGTGCGCGAAAAGCTGGCATTGACCTGCCGGATTCTGTTCGACAACGGCCACGACTCCGGCCTTGCCGGGCAAATCAGCGCCCGCGGTCCGCAACCGGGCACCTTCTACACCCAGCAACTGGGCCTGGGATTCGACGAAATCACTGCCAGCAACCTGTTGCTGGTCAACGAAGACCTGGAAGTGCTCGAAGGACACGGCATGCCCAACCCGGCCAACCGCTTCCACAGCTGGGTGTACCGCGCGCGGCCGGATGTGAACTGCATCATCCACACCCACCCGACCCACGTCGCCGCCCTGTCGATGCTCGAAGTGCCGCTTGAGGTGTCGCACATGGACCTCTGCCCGCTGTACGACGATTGCGCGTTTCTCGAAGCCTGGCCCGGCGTGCCGGTGGGCAACGAAGAAGGCGAGATCATCAGTGCAGCCCTGGGCGACAAGCGCGCCATCCTGCTCTCGCACCACGGCCAGTTGTCGACCGGCGCCAGCATCGAGGAAGCCTGCGTGATTGCCCAGTTGATCGAGCGCGCCGCCAAACTGCAACTGCTGGCCATGGCCGCCGGCAGCATCAAGCCGATTGCCCCTGAGCTGGGCCGTGAAGCCCATGACTGGATCTCCCGGCCCAAACGCCACAGCGCTGCCTTTAACTACTATGCGCGCCAGTGCCTGCGGGTGCATGGCGACTGCCTGAACTGATCCGAGCTTTTTTACTTACCTTGCGGAGTAGATTTCATGTCCAAGACTTTTCACGGCATCATCGGCTACACCATCACCCCGTTCAGTGCCGACGGCGAGCAGCTTGACCTCGACGCCCTCGGCCGCTCGATCGACCGCCTGATCGACGGCGGCGTGCATGCCATCGCCCCCCTCGGCAGCACCGGCGAAGGCGCCTACCTGAGCGACCTGGAATGGCAACAGGTGGCCGCGTTCAGCCTGCGCCACATTGCCGGGCGGGTACCGACCATCGTCAGCGTCTCCGACCTGACCACCGCCGGCGCCATTCGCCGTGCGCGCTTTGCCCAGGAACACGGCGCCGATGCGGTGATGGTGCTGCCGGCGGCCTACTGGAAGCTCACCGAAGCGGAGATTTTCGAGCACTACCGAGCGATTGGCGCCAGCATCAAGCTGCCGATCATGCTCTACAACAACCCGGCCACCAGCGGTACCGACATGTCGGTGGAGCTGATCCTGCGCATCGTGCGCGAGGTCGAGAACGTCACCATGGTCAAGGAGAGCACCGGCGACATCCAGCGCATGCACAAGCTGCAGTTGCTCGGCGAGGGCAAGGTACCGTTCTACAACGGTTGCAACCCGTTGGCCCTGGAGGCATTCGTGGCCGGCGCCAGCGGCTGGTGCACCGCCGCACCGAACCTGATCCCCACGCTGAACCAGCAGCTGTACCAGGCCGTGCAGGCCAACGACCTGAACGCGGCCAAGGCGGTGTTCTACCGTCAACTGCCACTGTTGGAGTTCATCCTCAAGGGTGGCCTGCCGGCAACCATCAAGGCCGGGCTGGGCATGACCGGCTTGCCGGTGGGTGAACCGCGGCGGCCGGTATTCGCCCTCGACACTGCAGGCCAGGCGCGCTTGCAGCAGTTGCTCAAGCAAATGCCGTAGCGGCGCTGCAGCAACCCGGCACTGAGGCAGTGTCGGGTCCCCCCCCCATAGTCGCCAGCCAGTTCGGGAGAAGTCTGACGCCGCGTAATGAAAACCCATCTGGGTACACTGTCCCGTCGTTTCTATCATCGGCTGCTCCCCTTCCATGACAGGACAGTCATCATGAGCACCCGCAGTTTTTCAGGCTACACATTGGGCATACTCGCCTCGGCCGTGCTGATTGCCAGCAGCGCCCTCGCCGCTCCGCTGACCCGCGACAACGGCGCCCCGGTAGGCGACAACCAGAACTCGCAAACTGCCGGCGGCACTGGCCCCGCCCTGCTGCAGGATGTGCAGTTGATCCAGAAGCTTCAGCGCTTCGACCGCGAGCGCATACCTGAGCGTGTCGTTCATGCCCGCGGTACCGGTGCCCATGGCGAGTTCATCGCCTCCAGCGACATTTCCGAGCTGACCCGGGCCAAGGTGTTCACCCTGGGGGAGCGAACCCCGGTGTTCGTGCGCTTCTCTTCGGTGGTGCACGGCCTGCATTCACCAGAAACCCTGCGCGACCCGCGCGGCTTTGCCACCCGTTTTTACACCGCCGATGGCAACTGGGACCTGGTCGGCAACAACTTCCCGACCTTCTTCATCCGCGATGCGATCAAGTTCCCCGACATGGTCCACGCCTTCAAGCCCGACCCGCGCACCAACCTGGGCAACGACGCCCGGCGCTTCGACCTGCTCTCGCATATGCCCGAAGCCACCCGCACCCTGACCCTGCTCTACTCCAACGAAGGCACGCCACTGAGCTACCGGCACATGGACGGCAACAGTGTTCACGCCTACAAGTTCGTCAACAGGGATGGCGAAACCACCTACGTGAAGTTCCGCTGGAAAACCTTGCAAGGTCAGAAGAACCTCAACCCCGGCGAAGTGGCCAAGCTGCAGGGCCATGACTTCAGCCACATGACCACCGACCTGGTCAATTCCATCAACCGCGGCGACCATCCGAAGTGGGACCTGTATATCCAGACCCTCAAGCCCGAGCAGCTGGCAGGTTTTGACTTCGATCCGCTGGACCCTACCAAGATCTGGCCAGGGGTTCCTGAGCGCAAAGTCGGGCAGATGGTGCTCAAGCGCAATGTCGGCAACTACTTCCAGGAAACCGAACAGGTGGCGCTGGCGCCTTCGAACCTGATTCCGGGCATCGAGCCCTCGGAAGACCGCCTGCTACAGGGCCGGCTGTTCTCCTATGCCGACACCCAGATGTACCGGGTTGGCGCCAACGCCGCCGGCTTGCCGATCAACCAGCCCAGGGTCAAGGTCAACAACGGCAACCAGGATGGCGCCCTGAACGCGTCGCGCACGGTCGGCGGGGTCAATTACGAGCCCAGCCGCCTGATGCCGCGCCCGTCGACCGAGTCAGCGCGCTACAGCCCGTTGCCCTTGAGCGGCAATACCCAGCAACAGGGCATCGAGCGTCAGCAGAACTTCAGGCAGGCTGGCGAGCTGTTCCGTTCTTACGACAGCAAAAACCGCCGCGACCTGATCAACAGCTTCGGCCAGTCGCTGGCCAGCAGCGATGACGAAAGCAAGCACACCATCCTCTCGTACCTGTACAAGGCCGACCCGGAGTATGGCAAGGGGGTGGCCAAGGTTGCCGGTGGCGACCTGGTCAGGGTCAAGCAACTGGCGGCGCAGCTGCAGGACTGAGCATGCGCTGGCGGTAACTGCCGGGGCTCTCGCCGGTCCACTTCTTGAACGCTCGGTGAAACGCACTGGGCTCCTGGAAACCGGTGTGCTCGGCGACTTCGGCAATACTCAGGTGCGTCTGGCGCAGGCATTCGAACGCCATGGCCCGGCGCACCTCGTCCTTGATCTGCTGGTACGAGCGGCCCTCACGCTCCAGTTGGCGGCGAAAGCTGCTGGGGCTCAGGCCCTGGCGTTCGGCCATGGCCAGCAGGGTCGGCCACTGGCCATACTGGCGGGCGCGCAGGTAGCGATACACCTGGGCCACCTGACCATTCTGGTTGCGGTAGCGAATCACCAGCCATTGCGGGGCGCTGCGCAGGAAGGTCTTAAGCGCCGCCAGGTCCTGGACCACCGGCAAGCGCAGGTAATCGGCAGCAAACTCGATCTCGGTACGGCCACTGCCCAGTTGCACGTTGGCGCCCCACAGCAATGGGTCATCCTCCTGGGCCGGGCGCGTGTCGGCCAGCGCCGTACGGTCGATCACGATGCGTCGCCCGGCCAGCCAGCACAGCAGGCTGATCACCAGGGCGAGGAAGGTTTCTTCGGCG
This sequence comes from Pseudomonas sp. JV241A, assembly GCF_900275665.1. Lineage (NCBI taxonomy): Bacteria > Pseudomonadati > Pseudomonadota > Gammaproteobacteria > Pseudomonadales > Pseudomonadaceae > Pseudomonas > Pseudomonas sp. JV241A. Next base: position 74,261 of record NZ_OPYO01000016.1, on the reverse strand, counting down.
TACACCCGGGTCAGCGGATCTTCGATGCCGGTGCGCAGGCTGATCACCGCGCGCCCGCCCTTGATCGTCAACTGCCCGCGAATATCGCGCAGGAACAGCGCAAAGTTGTTCAGGCACTGGCGCAGGGCCTTTTCCAGGGTCGGCTCCTGGATCAGCCCCCGGCAGATGAGGGCAAAGCTGCCCTGGGGCATGCCATGGCTGTCGAGGTTGAAGAACTCGTCGTTCAATGCTTCGATCAGCAGCAACCACAGTCGCGCAAACGCCGGCGCCGGTACGCGCGCAACGGACGATTCCAAGACCGCCTGATCGATACCGGCCTCGGCCAGCAACGCGGCCGCCCGCTCAGGCTGGGCGCGCAAAGCATGGAGCATGGTACGAACGAAATAAACGGCGACTGTATCGTTTTCCCGCATGGCGGTTTCCGCAAGGGTGTGGCAAAAAATACCAGTGTCACTGGACAGTTATGGCATAGGCCCGCGCGCAGGCTTTGCCTAGACTCAAAGCCAACCTGAAGGTGGCTGTGGGCAGCATTCTGGCAGACGCCGGCCCTGCCCCGCCACGCTTTCGCACACTGGAGTCGCTCATGAATACCCCGGACATCTATGTAGTCAGCGCCGTACGCTCGGCCATCGGCAGCTTCGGCGGCGCCCTCAAGGACCTGCCCCTGGCGGACCTGGCCAGCAGCGTGACCCGCGCCGCCATCGAACGCGCAGGCGTGGCGCCTGAGCAGATCGGCCATGTGGTCATGGGCAACGTAATCCCTACCGAGGCGCGCGACGCCTACCTGGCGCGGGTCGCGGCAATGAATGCAGGAATCCCCAAGGAGACCCCGGCATTCAACGTCAACCGCCTGTGCGGCTCGGGCCTGCAGGCCATCGTTTCGGCGGCGCAAAGCCTGCTGCTGGGCGACGCTGAAGCAGTCGTCGCCGCGGGCGCCGAATCCATGAGCCGCGGCCCTTACCTGCTGCCGCAAGCCCGCTGGGGCGCGCGCATGGGTGATCTGCAGGGTATCGACTACATGCTCGGCATCCTCCACGACCCCTTCGCCGGCTTCCATATGGGCATCACTGCCGAGAACGTTGCCGAACGCAATGGCATCACCCGGCAGATGCAGGACGAACTGGCCCTGACCAGCCAGCGCCGCGCTGCCCGCGCCATCGCCGAGGGCCGCTTCGCCAGCCAGATCGTGCCGATCGAGATTCCCAGCCGCAAAGGCCCGGTACGCTTCGAAGTCGATGAGCACGTGCGTGGCGAGGTGACTGCCGAGCAGTTGGCCGGCATGAAGGCTGTATTCAAGAAAGACGGCACGGTCACCGCCGGCAACGCCAGCGGCCTGAACGACGGCGCCGGTGCCCTGGTGCTGGCCACCGGTGACTTCGTCAAACGCCATAACCTGCAGCCCTTGGCCCGCCTGGTGGCCTACGCGCACGCTGGCGTCGAGCCGGAGCTGATGGGCCTGGGCCCGGTACCGGCGACCCGCAAGGTACTCGACAAGGCCGGCCTGAGCGTTGCCGACCTCGACGTGATCGAGTCCAACGAAGCCTTCGCCGCGCAAGCCTGCGCCGTCGCCGGTGAACTGGGCTTCGACCCGGAAAAGGTCAACCCCAACGGTTCGGGCATTTCCCTCGGCCACCCGGTCGGCGCCACCGGGGCGATCATCGCCACCAAGGCCATTCATGAACTGCAGCGCATCCAGGGCCGTTACGCCCTGGCAACCATGTGCATCGGCGGTGGCCAGGGTATCGCCATCGTCTTCGAACGCGTCTGAGCAAGGAGTACAAGGTGAGTATTGAGAATATTGCGGTGATCGGCGCTGGCACCATGGGCAACGGCATTGCCCAGGTGTGTGCGGTGGCCGGTTACCAGGTGACCCTGATCGATGTCTCCGACGCCGCCCTCGAGCGTGGTGTAGCCACCCTGCGCAAGAACCTCGAGCGTCAGGTCAGCAAGCAGACCCTGGCCGCTGAAGATGCCGAGGCCGCCGTGGCGCGCATCCGCACCAGCACCGACTACGCGCAACTGCAACAGGCCGAGCTGGTGATCGAGGCTGCCACCGAGAACCTCGACCTGAAGCTGCGCATCCTCAAGCAGATCGCCGCCAGCGTCAGCGACCAGTGCGTGATTGCCACCAACACTTCGTCGCTGTCGATCACCCAGTTGGGCGCGGCGGTCAGCCAGCCTGAGCGCTTCATTGGCGTGCACTTCTTCAACCCGGTGCCGATGATGGCCCTGGTCGAGATCATCCGCGGCCTGCAAACCAATGATGCCACCTACGCCAAGGCCCTGGCCCTGACCGAAAAGGTCGGCAAGACGCCGATCAGCGCCGGCAACCGCCCGGGCTTTGTGGTCAACCGCATTCTGGTGCCGATGATCAACGAAGCGATCTTCGTGCTCCAGGAAGGCCTGGCCAGCGCCGAAGACATCGACACCGGCATGCGCCTGGGCTGCAACCAGCCGATCGGCCCGCTGGCCCTGGCCGACCTGATCGGCCTGGACACCCTGCTGGCGATCATCGAGGCCTTCCACGAAGGCTACAACGACAGCAAATATCGCCCTGCTCCGCTGCTCAAGGAAATGGTTGCCGCCGGCTACCTGGGGCGCAAGAGCGGTCGCGGTTTCTTCACCTACTAGGGAGCCCTGCCATGGACGCCGCTTTGCGCTGTGCGAACTTTGAAGAGCGGCGTGACAAGGCCCTGGAACTGTTCGCCGAGAAGGGTTTCGGCCAGGTCAGCATGCGTGAACTGGCCGCCCACCTGGGGCTGACGGCAGGCTCCTTGTACCACCACTTTCCGAGCAAGCAGCACTTGCTGTTCGATCTGATCGAGGAGTTGTTCGAGGAGCTGCTTGCGACCCTTAACCCGGGGCGGCGCAGCCAGCAGCAGACCCTGGGCGAAGTGATTGCCGCCCACTGGAGCTTGCATGCTGAGCGGCCGTTGCAGTTTCGACTGGCCGAGCGTGACCTGTGTTGTTTGAGTATCGAGCAACAGGCGCGCATCGGCCAACTGCGTCACCAGTATGAAGGCGCCCTGCTGCGTCTGCTGGTGCCCAAGGCAACCCTGCGCGGCAAGGCATTGCAAGCCACCGCCCATGTCATCGCCAACCTGCTCAACAGCCTGCCCGGCTGGCTGCAAACCTCACAACTGCCCCAGGCCCAGGGCCTGGCGCTAATGGAAAGCATGCTCCTGGGCGGGATCGAGCGAACCCTGCGCGGTGAAAGCCTGAACTCGATGGCCTGAGTCACCAGGCGCCGTAGGGGATGCCATGGGCGTCGATGTAGGTTTGGGACTCGGGTTCCAGTGGTGGGTAGCCGCTGCTGGAGCGGCCTAGATCCGGGCCCAACGGCACAATTCGGCCGACCGTCCGGGTGACCTTGATGCGGTCCAGGCAAACACCCCGTAGCCAGGTTTGGGCGATGCCGCCGGGGGCCAGGCCGATGGTGACATACGTACGGTGATTAACAATGACTCGATCATCCAATCGACAGTAGGCGCGTACAGGTTCCAACATGCTCTGGCGCGTTGCCTCGGGAATCTCAATGACGACTTCGTAGGTCTGTGCTTCGGCTAATGATTGCCAGCGCACGTAGATCAATTTGGGCAAATCACTGCCCGATACGTATTTTCCCGACCCAACTCCCGTACGGGTTGACCAGCCATCCTCAGGCTTGAATGTAAAATCCATCCTGGCGTTCCCGCCCATGACTCGTCTAAACCCTCGATCCTTGATATCCAGTACATCGGCAGTTTCAATCCATACAGCCATATGGGTAGGCGCCACAAAACCCAAATACCACGCATCATAAGGCAGCCCAGCGCCACCTTGACCTGCACAACCTGCCAGCAGCAGAGCGGTGTGCAGCAGCATGACTCGCCAGACACTACTCATTGGGGAATACGCTGCGTTGACCGTTTTCATTCGGCCTATGAATAAACACCACTTCTGCACTGTTGCGCACTAAATAACCCATGGGATTCCAGTGACTGGACAGATGAATGTAGCGCGTGCGCAACAATGTCTCTTCATCAGGATCAAGCCCATGACTGGCTCGGTCGCCTAACGCATAAGCGGTCAATTTCGCTGCAATGCCTTGAAGCTCATCGGGCAAGCCCTGTTGATCACGAAGCTCGTGGAACGGCACACCATTTCGCATACCAAGTTCACGCATAATACGGAAATAGACTTGCGACAAGTCGGCAAATACATCGCGTTCACAACGTATAAAAGCAAACACGCGCTTTTGCGGGTGTGCGTCTCGATTTGGAACAAAGGGTAGGTCCATTGACCAGGTAACTATATTGATTTGCAATTGCAGTCGCTCCCACTTTGAGCGATTTCGCAAGTAATCTTCCTGGGCTCTTAGATAGGACTGGCTCCGTTCGTTGGCCACGCTGCGTAGTTCGACACTGCTACGCGGCCTAGACAGCAAGACTTTTTCTTGCATGTGTGGCAGGTAACCTCCACCTACATCAGAGTGCGCGCCAGGCACCTCGATATCGTTGTCGGTTCGGGTCAGCGGGAAATTTTTGCGCCACTCATCCCGTGCCACCAGGTGCACGACCTTATGGGCAACACCAGCCTTGAGGCCCATTTCCACCCCAGAGTAGTTAGCGTTCGCCGGACTGAAATTACCGCGAAATACCGCCACTATCGCCGCAACAGAATCAAACAGACCAATAAACTGAATGTTCAAATGATGTTTGGAATTCCAGTCGAAGTCATCAGAAAGCATGACGTGCACCGGCCAGCGTGCAGCCAGACCACTGCGCTTGCCCCTGTGCAGATCGTTAGCAAAGTGCCTTGCTGCGGCGGCGCCCCGGCTGAAACCAAATAGGTCAAATTGCAACTCGTATACTTTTGCCTGAGGATTCTCGTCAAACCAGATGTTGACCTGATTCAAAACCTCATCATGTGCCTGTTCTGCCCGAGCAATCACCCCCGTCCCGTAACGACCGGTTGCCTGAGACAAGGCTGAATCCTTGCCCCCGCTCGTAGTACCTATCCCTTGGATATAGACTTTGAGCACAGCCAGACGCCTGCCTTGGTGTTTATCACTGCGTACCCGATCCTGATACAACTCATACAACCGCGCCACATTGGTCATATCATTGCCATAGCTGTTATCCGGCACATTCCCCTGCCCGTCATAGCCATACCTGGCGCAATGGCGACGCACTTCTTCGGCCTCTTCTTCCAGTTCTACATCCCGGGCAAAGCACTGGGCGACGGTGGCGCTGTTGGCCAGGTTGTTGCCCGTGCCATCAAAGAACACGCCGATGCGCAGGGTGACGCCATCGTCTACCTCGACTTCTTCCTCCTCTTCTTCGAGGGCAATTGCCGGCGGCAGCGATCGCCCGGTGGTGGTCAAGCCCATGCGCGCCCGCTGTTGGCTGGCGATCAGCGTGTGGCTGCCATAGGGGCAGGCGCAGCGCACCAGGTGACCTTCGCCGGCCACCGGTTGGCCGCTTACCTTGTAGGCCGGGTTGCCCTGGGCAATTTCGCCGGTACGCTGGCAGCGAGGGCAATAGACCGGGTCGCCCATGCGTGCGATGGGCCGACCGCCAAGCGGATGCTTTGCGCAGCCGCCGCGTACTTCACCACCGGTGCTGGTGGCGTCTCCTTTGCGAACGATAAAGCGCATGCGCCGATTCCCTGTGGCGACTCACAAGGATGTTATCGGACGCTTTTTGCACGGAGGGGAACATCAGCCACCCATGCTCGATGGCGTGGGAAGTGTCAGCAGGCTCCTAGCGCAATTGCTCCTGAATCTGGTCACGCAGGCTGTCCAGATCAAAGGGCTTGGCCAGGATCGGCGCCTTGAAGGCGATCGGGCTGCCTGATTCGCGGATTTCCGCCGGATAGCCGCTGATGAAAATCACCTTAAGGTCCGGGCGCATCTTGACCGCAGGTTCGGCGATCTGCACCCCGGAGATCCCTCCCGGCAAACGAAAATCGGTGACAATCAGGTCCAGGTGCGGCTTGCTTGCCAGAATCTTGAAGGCTTGCTCACCGTTCTCCGCCACCAGCACGTGGTAACCCTCACCCTTGAGGTAGTCCTCGAGAATCATGCGAATCACCGGTTCGTCTTCGACCACCAGTACTACGTCTTGCGCATCTTCACTCATGCCAATGCCTTGTTCTATAAATCGTTTGGTTACATCGCAGTATGACCCCGGCCTCATGCAGAGGTTGCCTGCTACCGGTCATTTTCTCGCAGTGACTGCGGCAACGGCAGACGCACGGTAAAAGTCGCGCCCTCGCCTTCGACGCTGTGCACGCTGATGCCGCCGCCATGGGCCAGGACGATCTGCTCGGAGATGTACAGGCCAAGGCCAAGGCCTGCACTGCTCTGGCTGGAAGCGACCCGTTCGAACTGCTGGAAGATCCGTTGCTGGTTGTGCTCGCTGATGCCGATGCCGTGGTCACGCACCTCGACACAGGCCATGCCGCCTTGCTCGAAGGTGCGCACCTGCACCGGGCTTTTCGCCCCGTAGCGCAGGGCATTGGTCAGCAGGTTGGCGACCACCTGTTCGATCCGAAACTCGTCCCAGACACCTGCCAGCGGCACGCCCGCCTCGAACTCGATGCGTGACTCGGCAGCCGCCGCCTGGGCTTCGAAGTTCTCGATCAAGCCGCCCACCAGTTGCCCCAGGTCGAACTGACTGGGGCGGATCGACAGCTTGCCGGTGCGGATCCGCGACACGTCGAGCATGTCCTCGATCAGGCGGATCAGGCTGTTGATCTGCCGCTCGTCGCGCTCGACCATGGCGCGCATCTTGTCCAGGGTAAAGGCATCGGCGTTGTCCTTGGCCAGGTGCAGCTTGCGCAGCTGGGTTTCCAGGATCAGGCCGTTCAGGGGCGTACGCACCTCATGGGAGACGATCGACATGAAGTCATCGCGCATGCGCACCGCGTGTTCCAGTTCGCGGCGGGTCACCTGCAACTGCGCCAGCAGCAGTTCCTGTTCTTCGCGGCTGCGTTCGAGAGCTTCCAGTTGCTGGCCGAGGGCCTTGCGCTGGCGAAACAGGTCGACGAACACCGCCACCTTGCTTTTCACCGCCAGGCTGTCCAGCGGCTTGTGCAGGAAGTCCACCGCGCCGCTTTCGTAGCCCTTGAAGGCGTAGTTCATCTCGCGCCCGGCGGCGCTGACAAAGACAATCGGGATATTCTTGGTCTTTTCGGTGCCGCGCATCAGCTCGGCCAGTTCGAAGCCGTTCATGCCGGGCATCTGCACGTCGAGGATAGCCAGGGCGAACTCGTGCTCGAGCAACAGTGCCAGGGCCTGGTCGGCGGACTGAGCCTGGTGCACCTCGCGGTCTTCGCCCTTGATCAACGCGTCCAGGGCCAGCAGGTTCTCCGGCAGGTCGTCGACGATCAGCAGTTTTGCATGGATGTGGCTTAGCATTCAGGGGTTTCCAGGCTGGCGAGCAATTGCCCGATGCCATTCAAAGGGAGTATGTAATCGGGCTGGTGCAGAGCCAGTGCCGCGCGCGGCATGGTCGACACTTGCGCCTCATGGGGGTCCTGGATAATGGTCCGGCCACCTTGGCGCTTGATCGATGCAAGGCCACGAGCACCGTCTTCATTGGCGCCGGTCAGTAGTACACCGAGCAAGCCCGGGCCATAGGCATCAGCCGCCGACTCGAACAGAACGTCGATCGAGGGCCGGGAAAAATGCACGCGCTCCTCCTGGCTCAGGGACAGGCTATGGTCGCGCTCCACTGACAGGTGGTAGCCGGGGCCCGCCACATAAATGGAGCCGGGCGCGATGTCTTCCTTGTCACGGGCTTCACGCACCGGACGCTTGAGCCTGCGGGCAAAGACCTCGGCCAGGTGGCTGTGGCGATCATCCGGCAGATGCAGCACGCACACCAGCGGAATGCGAAACGCCGGCGGCAAGGCCTGGAACACCGCAAGCAAGGCGCTGACGCCCCCCGCCGAGGCACCAAGGGCAATCGCCTGGACCCCCTTCATGATTTACGGTAGATCCGTTCGGGCTTGACCAGCGCCTCGAACTGGTCGGCATAGGCCGAGAAATCCAGGGTTTCCTTGCTGCCCAGGACCAGAAAACCGCGATGGCACAGCGACTCGTGGAACAGGCCGAAGGCACGGTCCTGCAGGGCCTTGTTGAAATAGATCAGCACATTGCGGCAGGAGATCAACTGGGTTTCGGAGAATACGCTGTCGGTGGCCAGGCTGTGGTCGGCGAAGGTCACGTTGTCGCGCAGGCTGCTGTCGACGATGGCATTGCCATAGGCCGAGGTGTAGTAGTCGCTGAGCTCGCCGCGGCCCCCGGCCTTGCGGTAGTTCTCGGCATACAGGCGCATGTTCTGCATGCTGTAGATGCCCTGCTTGGCCTTCTCCAGGGAGCTGGGATTGATGTCGGTGGCGTAGATGATGGTGCGTTCCAGCAAGCCTTCTTCGCGCAGCAGGATGGCCATCGAATAGACCTCTTCGCCGGTACTGCAACCGGCGATCCAGATCTTGATCGAAGGCCAGGTGCGCAGCAGCGGCACCACTTCCTGGCGCACCGCGAGAAAGTGCTCGGGGTCGCGGAACATCTCGCTGACCGGGATGGTCAGGAACTGCAGCAACTGCATGAACATGCCTGGATCGTGCAACACCCGCTCCTGCAGGGCCGACACCGTCTTGCAGTCGAACTGGCGCAGTGCGTGCTGGATCCGGCGCTTGATCGAGGCGCCGGAGTAATCGCGAAAGTCATAGCTGTACTTGAGGTAGATCGCCTCGATCAGCAGCCGGATTTCAATGTCGGTGTTGCGTTCGATACTCAAATTCGCTCCAGTTGCGGCAGCCAGACACGGATCAGCGAGAACAGACGGTCAAGGTCGATGGGCTTGGCGAGATAGTCGTTGGCCCCGGCTTGCAGGCAACGCTCCTGGTCATCCTTCATCGCCTTGGCGGTGACGGCGATGATCGGCAGCTTGCGCCAGCGCGGGTCCTTGCGGATCAAACGGGTGGCCTCATAGCCGTCCATCTCCGGCATCATCACGTCCATCAGCACCAGGTCGATGTCCTCGTGCTGTTCCAGGCGCTCGATGGCTTCGCGGCCATTGCGCCCGATCTCGACGATCGCGCCCTTGTGTTCCAGGGCGCTGGTCAGGGCAAAGATGTTACGCACGTCGTCATCCACCAGCAGCAACTTGCGCCCCTCGAAGACCTTGTCGCGGCTGCGCGCGGTCTTGAGCATGCGCTGCCTTTCATGGGACAGCTTGGATTCGACTTTGTGCAGAAAAAGCGTGACTTCATCGAGCAGGCGCTCGGGTGAGCGCGCGCCCTTGATGATGATCGAGCGCGAGTACTTGAGCAGGTCGGCTTCTTCTTCGCGGGTCAGGTTGCGCCCGGTGTAGACGATCACCGGCGGGAACGCGCGGATGTCGTCGTCGGACATGCGCTTGAGCAGCTCGTTGCCAAGCATGTCCGGCAGTTTGAGGTCAATGATCATGCAGTCATAGATGTTCTCGCGCAGCAGGTCCAAGGCCTGCTGGGCCATGCCTACGGCGGTGATCTCGATGTCTTCGTCGCCGATCAGGCGGGCGATGCTTTCGCGCTGCAGGTCGTCATCCTCGACCAGCAGGATGTGCTTGAGCTTCTGGGTCAGCTTGGCCTCCAGGCGGGCGAACACCTGCTTGAGTTCCTCGCGGGTCGCCGGCTTGACCGCATAGCCGATGGCGCCCATGTGCAACGCCGCCTCGACCCGGTCCTCGACCGAGATCACATGCACCGGAATGTGCCGGGTGCTGGCCTGCTCCTTGAGCCGTTGCAGCACGGTCAGGCCGGAATGGTCCGGCAGGCGCATGTCCAGCAGCACCGCATCGGGAATGAAGCTTGCCGCCAGTTCGAAGCCTTCGTCGGCGGCCTGCGCGACGAGGCAGCTGTAGCCCAGCTCATGGGCCAGGTCGTAGAGGATGCGGGCGAAATTCGGCTCGTCCTCGATCACCAGGATGCAGCGGTTGCTGAAAGGTGCCTTGTCGCGGTCGTCGGCGAAGCTTGGCGTCTGGCGTGGCGCCGGTGCTGGCACCACTTCCGGCACGGGTGCTGCGACCACCAGCGCCGGCTGATGAACGATCGCCGCCGGGCGTTGCTCGACAATCGGCTCGTAGCGCTCCGGCAGGATCAGGCTGAACACGCTGCCCTTGCCCAGGCTGCTGTCGACGCTGATCTGGCCACCGAGCAACTGCGCCAGGTCGCGCGAGATCGACAAGCCCAGGCCAGTACCGCCATAACGACGGTTGGTGGTGCCATCGGCCTGATGGAAGGCCTCGAAGATGCTCTGCTGCTGGTCGGCAGCAATGCCGATGCCGCTGTCGCGCACCGAGAAGACGATACCGCTGCCCGCCTGCCAGCCAACGCTCAGGCTGACTTCGCCGCGCTCGGTGAACTTGACCGCATTGGACAGCAGGTTCTTGAGGATCTGTTCCAGGCGTTGGCGATCGGTATACAGGGTTGGCGGCACCTGCGCCTCGACCGAGACCTTGAAGCTCAGGTGCTTTTCGTCGGCCAGTGGTTCGAACAGGTTACGCAGGCCTTCGGCAAGACGCGCCACGTGGGTGGTTTCCGGGCGCACCTCGAGTTTGCCGGCCTCGACCTTGGCGATGTCGAGAATATCGTTGATCAGGTTGAGCAGGTCATTGCCCGCCGAATAGATCGACTCGGCAAACTTGACCTGCTCGCCGGTGAGGTTTTCTTCGGCGTTCTCGGCCAGCAGCTTGGCCAGGATCAGCGAACTGTTGAGCGGCGTGCGCAGCTCGTGGGACATGTTGGCAAGGAACTCGGACTTGTACTTGCTCGAGCGTTGCAAGTCTTCGGCGCGCTCCTGCAGCTCGACCTGGGCCTGGTTCAACTCGCTGTTCTTGCGGTCCAGGGCATCGCGCTGTTCGGCCAGGGCTTCGGTGCGCTCGGCCAGTTGCTCGTTGGTCTGCTCGAGTTCGGCCTGTTGGGTTTCCAGGTTGGCCTGGGACTCCTTGAGCACCCGCGACTGTTCTTCAAGCTCTTCGTTGGCGGTTTTCAGCTCTTCCTGCTGCACCTGCAACTCTTCGTTGAGCTGCTGGGTTTCGGCCAATACCTCCTGCAGGCGCTGACGGTAGCGGGCGCTTTCGATCGACGTCCCCATGTTGGCGGCCACCAGTTCCAGGAACTCGATATCGCGCTCATCCAGGGTGCGCAGGAACCCCAGCTCGACCACGCCGTTGATCTGCCCATCGTTGCTGGTCGGCATCACCAGCACGCTGCGAGGCAAGCCCTCGCCCAAGCCGCTGCTGACCTTGAAATAGTCGCCCGGCAGATCGTCCAGGCGCAGCAGGCGCTCCTGCATGACGGCCTGGGCCAGAATACCTTCCTGGCTGCCGACCACCTGGTCCCGCGCGGCCTGCTCGGCCGACAGCCCATAGGTGGCGACCCGGCGCAAGCCGCCGTGTTCGTCGCGGGCGTACAGGGCGCCCACGGCGCTGCCCAGGTAGCCGGCAAAAAAGCGCAGGATATTGTTGCCGAGCATCGGCAGGGTCAACTGCCCCAGCACCTGGCCGGCCAGTTCGGTCTGCCCGGTGCGCAGCCAGGCCTGGCGCTCCAGGCGCTGGTTGGCACGTTGCTGGGACTCAAGGCCGCTGGCATAGCTGCTGGACAACGCCAGCAGGTCGCGGCGGCCCAGGTAGGCCAGCAGGCCGCTGAGCAGGATGACAAACACCAGGTAGACGGAAATCGACACCACGGTGGTGGTATTCACCGTTTCGTTGCGCGCGACCCGTAGCTGGTGCTCCATGGCAATGAAGGCGTCGAACTCCTTGCGGATCTCGTCGGTCAGGCGCTTGCCCCTTCCCGAGCCAATGGCCTCGCGAAAGTTGCCGTTGTCGCGGCGCAGGCTGATCATGGTGCTGGCAAAGGTGTTCCACTCTTCCTGCAGACCGAGCAGGCGCTCCAGGCGGTCAACCTGCTGCGGGTTGTCCGCCACCATCTGCTCCAGGCCCTTGATACCGGCGACCACCTGCGGCTTGGCCACCTCGTAGGGATCGAGAAAGCGTTCTTCGCCGGTGAGCAGGAAGCCGCGCATGCCGGTTTCCATGTCGATCGACAGCTTGACCGTCTCGTTGGCGTTGTTGATCACCCGATCGGTGTGCTCGACCCACTGGATGGCCGCCAGCAGGTAGCTGATGATGGTGACGAACACCACCGCACTGAGCAGTCCGACCCCCAGGGGCAGGCCGATGTTGCGGGTCAGCAGCTTGCGAAAGCTGCGCTGATCGATTGAGGCTGGTTGAATCATCTCAAGACGCCCGAGCAAAGGTAGCAAACGAAGGAGTGTGGCGGATTTTTCGAGTAATCGTTCTATTTTCCGTGGGAACGGCCATTCTGCCAGCCTTCCCTACTCCGAGTCTAAACGCCTTTGGCCATTCTGGCAGGGCATTTAGCCAGCATTTGAGAGGTACCTTGCGCAAACGTTCCCTGCTTTTTCAATGACCGCTATGCTGTTCATTCGGGGGGCTTTTTTCAGCACAGAGGGAACTTCGGAGCGCACCCGGCTTACAGATAATGAACAGACTTTTGTACAGGAATCCCCCCATGTCCCAGACACCCCAGCCCCTGCTCGTCGTCGAAGATGACGCTATCGTGCGCATGCTGATGGTCGAGGTGCTTGAAGAGCTGGGCTATCAGGTGCTGCAGGCTGCCGATGCAGAAGCGGCGCTGAAGGTTTTGAAAGACACGCAACAATCCCTGGCCTTGCTGCTGACCGACGTCGGCCTGCCGGACATGAACGGCAAGGACCTGGCAGTAAAAGCCCGGGAGCTGCGTCCGGCGCTGCCGGTGCTGTTTGCCAGTGGCTATGGCGACAACCTCGATGTACCGGCCGACCTGCACCAGATCGCCAAGCCGTTCAGCATCGACCAGTTGCGTGACAAGGTGCAGGGTATTCTCACTCCAATTACCGAGGGTGGGAGCGGGCTTGCCCCGCGATAGCATTCTGTCAGTCACATCGCATCGCGGGTCAAGCCCGCTCCCACGGAATCTGCTTTAATACGCGCTTTTGCCAAGGTCCCCGATACCCATGTCCGCCCCTGCCCTCAACGTCCTGGTCATTGGCTACGTCTGGCCCGAGCCGCGCTCTTCGGCCGCCGGTTCGCACATGATGCAGATCCTTGAAAGCTTCGTGCAGCGCGGTTGGCGCATCACCTTCAGCAGCCCTGCAGCCATTGGCGAGCACACGGCCGACCTGGCAAGCCTGGGTATCGCCGAGCAGGCCATCACCCTCAACGACAGCAGCTTCGACCGCTTTGTCGGCGAACTGGCCCCGGACGTCGTGCTGTTCGACCGTTTCATGATGGAAGAGCAGTTCGGCTGGCGCGTGGAAAAACACTGCCCCAACGCCCTGCGCGTGCTGGAAACCTCCGACCTGCAAAGCCTGCGCGATGCTCGCCAGCAACTGCTGCGCCGGCGCCTGATCGAGGGCCTGGACCCGAATGATTTTCGCGCGCTGTTCAACACCTCCGGCCCCGACCTCTATCGACAGATGGCCAGCGCCGACCTGACCCTGCGCGAACTCGCCGCCATCTACCGCAGCGACCTGAGCCTGATGATCTCCGACGTCGAGATCGACCTGCTGCTCAACGGCTTCGGCGTGCCCGAGCACCTGCTGCACTGGTGCCCGCTGATGCTCGACGCGCCCAGCGAGCCGTTCAAACCGTTCGCCGAGCGCGCGCACTTCCTCAGCATCGGCAACTTCCGCCATGCGCCGAACTGGGACGCGGTGCTGTGGATGAAGAACAGCCTGTGGCCGATGATCCGTCGGCGCCTGCCGCAGGCGCAGTTGCACATCTACGGCGCCTACACCCCGCCCAAGGCCACGGCGCTGCACAAACCGGCCGAGGGCTTTCACATCATGAACTGGGCCGAAGACGCCCTGGAAGTGATGAGCAATGCGCGCATCTGCCTGGCCCCCCTGCGCTTTGGCGCCGGGATCAAGGGCAAGCTCACCGACGCCATGCAATGCGGCACGCCCAGCGTGACCACGCCGATCGGCGCCGAAGCCATGCACGGCGCCCTGCCCTGGCCCGGTGCGATCGCCGAGACCGCCGAAGGCCTGGCCGAAGCCGCGGCGACGCTATACAGCGACGAAGCGCGCTGGAACCAGGCGCAGCAGGACGCGCGCCGGCTGTTGAGCGCTCGCTACGACCGTCGCCAGCACGCCAACGCCCTGGTCGAACGCATCGAATACGCCCTGGCCGACCTCGACCAGCACCGCCTGTTCAACTTCACCGGCGCCATGCTCCGCCACCACCAGCACAAAAGCACCCAGTACATGGCCCAGTGGATCGAGGCCAAGAATCGCCTGGCTACAGCGGCCGACGCAGCAGATAAGTGTCCATGATCCAGCCCTTGCGCGCCCGTGCCTGTTCACGGGCGGCGAGGATCTGCGCCTTGACCTCGAGCAGCGGCCCGGCAATCAGGATCTGGTCTGCCGTGCCCAGGTAAGCGCCCCAATAGATGTGCAACTGCGGATCATCCAGCGCCGCGAAGGCGCACTGGCCATCGAGCATGACCACCAGATTGTCGATGCGCGGCTGTTCGGCCAGACGCCGCCCGGGCAGCACGGTCAGGGGCTCGCCAATACGGTTCAAGGCAATGCGGTGGCCGGCGGCCAGGGCCTGCACGCTGCTGATGCCGGGGATCACTTCAAGCGCCAGTGACACGCCTCGGGCCTGCACCAGATCGAGAATACGCAGGGTACTGTCGTACAGGGTCGGCTCCCCCCACAGCAGGAAAGCGCCACATTCACCGTCCGCCAGTTCGTTTTCGATCAGGCTGGCGTACAGCGCCGCACGCTGCTGGTGCCAGTCCTGCACTGCACCGACATAGTCGCTGGCCGCGCCATCGCGCAGCGGGTCATCGACCTGCACCAGGCGATACCCGGGTTGATCGATGTAACGTTCGAGAATGTTCTTGCGCAGTTGCAGCAACTCATCCTTGACCGCGCCCTTGTCGAGCACGAAGAACACCTGGGCACGGTTCAGCCCGTCGATGGCTTCAAGGGTGATCTGGCGCGGATTGCCCGGCCCGATACCAATCAACAGCAGTTGTTTCATTGCAAGTCGCTTCCATGGCCCGGCCAGCCCCTATAGTCGGCTGGCCGAAGCACAATGGCAACGTACTGTTGTTTAGAAGATCGAGAAGTTGTAGCTGACGATCACCCGGGTTTCGTCCATGTCGCGGGCATACTTCTCGTAGTTGCTGCGGTAGGTGGAGTTACGCAGGCGCACGCTGACATCCTTGAAGGTGCCGCCCTGGATCTGGTACTTGAGCTCGCTGTCGCGTTCCCACTCCTTGCCCTCGGCCAGGCTGCCCGGGACCTTGATATGGTCACCGTTGATGTAGCGGGTAAAGAAACTCAAGCCCGGTACACCCATGGCCTTGAAGTCGTAGTCGTAGCGCAGTTGCCAGGAGCGCTCCTGGGCTGCAGCGAAGTCGTTGACCTGGGCGTAGTTGACCAGGTACGGGTTGCTGCCATCCAGGTACGGCATGGCGTTCTCGCCATACATGCGCTGCCAGCCGGCGCTGACCTTGTGCCCACCCAGGCTATAACCGAGCATGCCGCTCAAGGCGCGGTGATCGATATCGCCCGCGCGCGCACGGCCGATGTCGTCGCTCTTGATCAGGCGCAGGTCGGCCGACAGGCTGCCGACGCTCAACGGCTGGCTGGCCACCAGGCCCAGGAAGTGCTGGCGGTAGATGTTCTCAAGTTTGGCCACCTGGTACTGCGCACTCAGGCGGTCATTGAACTTGTAGTCGACCCCAGCCATGTCGAAATGGTCGGCAGTGGTATTGCAGGCGTAGCGTTTGTTCTTGCAATGAACGCGGATGTCCTGACGGTCGGTTGAATCCCGCGCGGTGTACTTGTCCAGGCGGGCAACGGTGAACTTCAGGCCCTTGATTTCTTCGGAGGTCAGCAGCGTGCCCTGAAACATCGTCGGCAACAAACGCCCGTCGTTGTACTTGAGCAGCGGCATTTCCGGCATCATCGAGCCGACCTTGAGCACCGTCTGCGAATAACGCATCTTGCCGGCCACGCCCATCTTCGCGTACTGGTCTACCGAACCGCGCGGGTCATGTCCGCTGGACGGCAACAGACCACTGTTGCTGTCGGCCGGGCTGGAGTCGAGTTTGAAGCCGAGCATGCCCAGTGCATCAACACCAAATCCTACAGTGCCTTCGGTGTAGCCGGACTGCACATTGAGAATAAAGCCCTGGGCCCACTCTTCGCGTTTCGAGGCTCCCTGACTGGAACTGGTATGACCATCACGGAAGTCACGGTTGAAGTAGACGTTGCGTGCTTCGACTTTGGCGCTGCTGTCTTCAAGAAAACCAGCGGCTTGAGTCGATACAGCAGCAAACATCGCGAGCAGGCCGATAAGGCTGCGCCCGGGCGCGAGAGGGTATGGGGCAAACATGAGAAGCGAAATCCGAAAGAAAGGCAAAAAACAACCGGCGCCGGTCCCGGCGCCGACAGTGCTCCCAGCGCCGATGGCAGTCGACGGTGACCGCCTATCATCTCGCAACCGCTCTAGACCGGCCCATTGGACCATGGTCTAAGGCGCCAGGCACAGTGTCGACTAGTTCTTTGGCCACGGTGTGGGGTTAATTAAGAAAGTTCCATAAGCGGTAATATAAAAGTTTAATGTTTACCCGCCTCGTACAGACTACTACACTCTTTATTAGTGCGATGTTGTACCCAACCCGGTGGCGGCTGCGTTATACAGAATGTTGCTGATCTTCACGCATGCCGGGCCACTGCAGACTTAAAGGAGTGATGACAGTGTCCAGACTTGCAGAGTTCCGCGCTGCCGAAAAGGCCCTTCAGGAACAAATGGCGCAATTGGAGGCGCTTAAAAAGGATGCCGGCCTGAAGCGCGAAATCGAGTTCGAAAAGAAACTTGTCGACCTGATGAAACACTACGACAAGGGCCTGCGCGATATTATCGCCATCCTCGATCCAAAAGCGTCCCACAAAGGCCCGGTCAGCGCGCCGAAACAGCGCCGCGCGCGGGTCGTAAAGGTCTATGAAAACCCGCACACCGGCGAGCTGATCGAGACCAAGGGCGGCAACCACCGGGGCCTGAAAGCCTGGAAGGAACAGTACGGCGCCAAGACAGTCGACAGCTGGTTGCGTAAGTGAAAAACACCTTCACACTTTTTTCACATCGACTGGCTCAGGATGAAGGCTGCTAACGGACTAGCGCCCCATACGCCCGCTTCGGCGGGCTTCTAATTCTTGCGCCCCGCCCTGTAAAGGCGGGGCGCAAATCGTTTGCGCAATCGCTTCAGTTCCGTATCATGACGCCCTGACTGTTTTGCTGGCAGCACTGTTGCCAGCCTCAAATGCGGAGAGCCCATGAGCCTGAACCATCTCGACACCCTCCCTGGTGTCACCGCGCAACCGGATGCCGCGACCCACAACTTCGTTTTCAACCACACCATGCTGCGGGTCAAGGACGTTGCCAAGTCCCTGGACTTCTACACCCGTGTGCTGGGCTTCAGCCTGGTAGAAAAACGCGACTTCCCGGAAGCCGAGTTCAGCCTGTACTTCCTTGCCCTGGTCGACAAGGCGCAAATCCCGGCTGACGCCGCCAAGCGCACCGAGTGGATGAAGTCGATCCCTGGCATCCTCGAACTGACCCACAACCACGGTACCGAGAACGACGCCGACTTTGCCTACCACAACGGCAACACCGACCCGCGTGGTTTCGGTCATATCTGCATCTCGGTGCCGGATATCCGTGCAGCCTGCGAGCGTTTCGAGCAACTGGGCGTCACCTTCCAGAAACGCCTGAGCGACGGCCGCATGAAGCACCTGGCGTTCATCAAGGACCCGGATGATTACTGGGTCGAGATCATTCAGCCGACCGCGTTCTGATCAAGGCCTTTCGATACTGTACTGGCCTCATCGCTGGCAAGCCAGCTCCCACAATGGATCTGTGTACGCCGGACTTGTGGGAGCTGGCCTTGCCGGCGATCGAGCGCGCAGCGGTCGCAATCCAGACACCTCATCGCGGGTCTAGCCCGCTCCTGCATTGGATCTGTACCAACTGACCCCGCCCCCGCGTCGCCAGGCAGTAATACAACGGGCACGTCACCAACAGCCCCACCAGCCACGACAAGTCCGCACCCTCCACCAGATTGGCATACGGCCCGACATACAGCGACGTATTGGCAAACGGCAGTTGCACCAGGATCCCACAGGCATAAGCGATGATCGCATGGGCATTGAAGCGCCCGTAGACGCCGCCATCGGCACGAAAGATCGAGGCAATGTCGTAGCTACCGCGCTTGATCAGGTAGAAGTCGATCAGGTTGATCGACGCCCAGGGCACCAGTACCAGCAACAGCGCCAGGATCAGGCCGATGAAATGACCAATGAAGTCCGCCGAGGCGCTCAACGCCACCAGGCAGCAGCCCAACAGAATCACACTGGCCAGCACCACACGCACCTTGATGCTCGGGGTCCAGCGGCTGGCAAAGGTCTGGATCGAGGTGACAATCGATAACACCGCGCCATACAGGTTAAGGGCGTTGTGGCTGATGATGTTGAGCAGGAACAGCACCATCAGGAACGGCCCCAACCAGCCGGTGGCCTGCTCCACCGCCGCCATCGCCTCGGTCCCCTCCGGCACCGCCAGTACGGCAACGACGCCAAAGCTGAACGACAGAATAGTGCCCAGGGTAGCGCCGAAATAGGTTGCCCAGAACGGCCGTGCAATACCCACTTCACGCGGCAGGTAGCGTGAATAGTCGGACACGTAGGGTGAAAAGCTGATCTGCCAGATCACCCCCAGCGACAAGGTCGCAACCCAGCCCGACAGGTTGAAGCCGCCACGGCTGAAGAAATCGGCCGGCAACTCCTGGGCGAAGATCATTGCAAAGCCCGCCAGCAACGCCGTACCCATCACCCAGGTACCGATGCGGTTGAGGCTATGGATGAATCGGTAGCCGATCACGCCAATGGCGGTGGCGCTGAGGGCGCCGATGATGATCGCCGCCGGCATCGGCACGCTCGGCGCAATACCGTGGATCGACTTGCCGGCCAGGACGATGTTGGAAATAAAGAAGCCGACATAGATGATGGCGGCAAAGAACACGATCAGCAGCGCGCCATAACGGCCGAACTGACCACGGCTCTGGACCATCTGCGGAATGCCCATCTGCGGCCCTTGGGCCGAGGCCAGGGCAATGACAATACCTCCGAGCATATGGCCGAGGACAATGGCCAGCATTCCCCAGAACAAATTGAGATGGAACACCTGAACCACCATGGCCCCGGTGACAATCGGCAGCGGCGCAATGTTGGTGCTGAACCACAAGGTGAACAGATCGCGCGCCTGACCATGGCGCTCGGCGGGCGGTACGTAATCGACCGTATGGTTTTCGATCAACTGCTGTTGCGAAGACGGCTGGGACATGGGCAATAAGCTCGAAAGGTTCTGTTTTTATCTTTGTAGGAAACCGCTTGCGGAGCGCTCGAAACGAGCAACTTAGCTGCGCACCATATTATGGTATTCCATCTTTTTCACAAGACTGATCCGGCCGCTTTGCCTGCAACTGATCTGATTTTTTGCTCGCCCTCTTCCTTCCATATTCGCTCAAACCCCCGTATTTGCGGGCGCTTAAGGCAATGCTGGGCCGTTCGTCCCGGCTGAAAATTCCACTTGCAAATTAGGTATTACGGTATACCATCAGACACACCAAACAAAAACGCGGACCACCGCTGCTTCCGAGGACCACGCCATGATCGACGCAACCGTCTACAAGAACGTCCTGGGCTCCTTCCCGTCCGGCGTTACGGTGATTACCACCCTGGACGACGACGGCCAGATCGTCGGCCTGACCGCCAGCGCCTTCAGTTCGCTGTCCATGGACCCGCCGCTGGTACTGTTCTGCCCCAACTACAGCTCCGATTCTTACCCGGTGCTGATCCGCAACAAGCGCTTCGCCATCCACTTGCTGTCCGGCGCCCAACAGGCCGAAGCCTATGCCTTTGCGCGCAAGGGCAAGGACAAGGCCCAGGGCATCGACTGGACCCTGAGCGCACTGGGCAATCCGTTGCTGGCCAACGCCACGGCAATCATCGAATGCGAGCTGTGGCGCGAATATGAAGGCGGCGACCACGCGATCATGGTCGGCGCAGTGAAAAACCTCATCGTCCCCGAGCAGGCCCCCAGCCCGCTGGTGTACTGCCGCGGCAAGATGGCCGAACTGCCAGCCTTGGCCTGAGCCCCGCTATTCTTACGACAGGCGCCAGGCGCAGGTCGAGAGTCATGCCGCCTGACTCGACAGGCGACCTACAACAAGATCCGAGGAATGCGTCATGAAATTTTCGTTGTTCGTACACATGGAACGTTGGGATGAACAGGTCAGCCACCGCCAGCTGTTCGAAGACCTCACCGAACTGACCCTGATGGCCGAAGACGGCGGTTTCAGCACCGTGTGGATCGGCGAACACCACGCCATGGAATACACCATCTCGCCCAGCCCGATGCCGCTGCTGGCCTACCTCGCGGCGCGCACCACGACCATCCACCTCGGTGCCGGGACCATCATTGCGCCGTTCTGGCACCCGCTACGGGTGGCCGGTGAATGCGCCCTGCTCGATGTGATCAGCAACGGCCGCATGGAAGTCGGCCTGGCCCGCGGCGCCTACCAGTTCGAGTTCGACCGCATGGCTGGGGGCATGCCCGCCTCCGAGGGCGGTAAGGCCCTGCGTGAGATGGTCCCGGTGATCCGTGCCTTGTGGCAAGGCGACTACGCCCACGACGGCGAGATCTGGAAGTTCCCCACCTCGACCTGCGTGCCCAAGCCGCTGCACAAGCCCATGCCGCCGATGTGGATCGCCGCGCGCGACCCGGACTCGCACAACTTCGCGGTCAAGAACGGCTGCAACGTGATGGTCACGCCGCTGATGAAAGGCGATGAAGAAGTCCTCGACCTTAAAAACAAATTCGATGCGGCCCTGGCCAACAACCCCGAGGTACCGCGCCCGCAACTGATGGTGCTACGCCACACCCACGTGCATGCCGCGGATGACGCCGACGGCTGGAAAGTCGGCGCCCAGGCCATCTCGCGCTTCTACCGGACCTTCGATGCCTGGTTCGGCAACAAGCAAGTGCCGGAGAACGGCTTTTTGGCCCCCAGCCCGGAAGAGAAATTCAAGGAACGCCCGGAGTTCGAACTGGACAACATCCGCAAGAACACCATGATCGGCACCCCGGCAGAAATCATCGCGCGCATTCGTTACTACCAGCAACTGGGGGTCGACGAATTCAGCTTCTGGTGCGACAACAGCCTGTCCCACGCCGAGAAGAAAAAGTCGCTGGCGCTGTTTATCAACGAAGTGGTGCCGGCGTTCCGCTGACCGTCACGTTCGTCGGCCCGGATCCAACCGGGCCGACGCTGTGGTATACCCAAAAAAGCAACCTGACTGATGCGCTTTCGATACCACAGCAGCGAGGTAAGGATGATGAAAACCCTTCAATGCGTGCATCGCAACCACACCATCACCGCAAGCGTCGAAACCCACCCGGGCATTCCCACGCCCTTCAACGCCGGATGCCTGATTACCGATCCCGAGGGCCACACCAGCCGGCGCTTGTCGCTGCCGGTGAAGATGGCCTACCTGGCCGACCTTGATAACGCCCAACATGCATCACTGGCGCACGGCAAATGGCTGGTCGACCAGCAACTGGATAAGCGTCAACAGCTGTTTTGACTGAACAACCGTGCACCTATGTGGCCCCCTGATCCTGAGCGGGGCCCTGCTGCTCCGGCAACGCCAGCCCGTAATCACCTTGCTCGTTCCAGTCATCACCGAACACTTCCGCCGGGTGCATGGTGCGGTCGGCGCCGTTACCGCAGGCCAGGGCGTTGGCCGCGCAGTAGCGGTCACAACCCCAGCAGATGCGCTCGGGGTGCTTGGGGCTGATGGGAAAAGGCTTGGCCATGAGATGCCTCGGACGGGCAATGGGCGAGCTTCCACGCTACTGCGCAGCTAAAGTCCTGCCCTTGATGCAGATCAAGGGTGCGGCCGGATCGTCGGTAAAATTGATAATAATCATTATTATTCGCGCAAAGGCTTCCTAGACTCGGGCTCCCACTGCCCAGCCCCGGAAGCCATCATGCGTACGCCCCTCTCGTTGTCACTCGCCTTGCTCCTGATCACCCCGCAGGCGTTCGCCAAGGAATACCCCATCGGCGAGCCGCAACTGTGCCCGGGCCTTGAAGTCGGCGCGGTGTACCTGCAGCCGATCGAAATGGCCCCGGCCGGGATGATGCGCGCGACCGTCGACTCCGATATCCACCTGGAAGCCGACGTGCGCGCCACTGAAAACAACCGCCAGGGCTTTCAGGAAGGCAGTTTCGTACCCTACCTGAATGTCGCCTTCAGCCTGCAGAAACAGGGCAGCCACACGCCCATCAGCGGTAACTTCCACGCCATGGTCGCCAACGACGGGCCGCACTATGGCGATAACGTCAAGCTGCAGGGGCCAGGCAAATACCAGTTGACCTTCACCCTGCTGCCGCCGGCCGGCCACGGCTCGCTCGGACGCCATACCGACAAGGAAACCGGCGTCGACCCCTGGTTCGAGCGCTGCGAACTGCACTACGAATTCGTTTATGCCGGGATCGGCAAGAAAGGCGGTTATTGAATGAAGGCCATGGCCCTGTTGCTCGCTTGTGCGGCCTTGCCGCTGAGCGCCGCGCCGCTGCCGAGTTTCGAGCTGATCCTGCGCGACGGCCACTTCACCCCTGCGCTGCTCGAGGTGCCGGCCGGTCAGCGTTTCAAGATCGTCCTGAAAAACCTCGGCGAGGGCCCGGCGGAATTCGAAAGCACGCCGCTGCGGGTGGAAAAAGTGCTGTCGCCCGGGGTGACCAGCTTTGTCGTCATTCACCCGTTGCGCCCCGGCCACTATCCGTTCTTCGACGAATTCAATCCGCAGTTGCCCGAGGGCGGCATCCTCGCCAAATAACGCTGCTGCAGGGAGTTTCCATGAATCAAGCCTTGTTCATCGTCTGGCGCGAAAGCGTCGAGGCGCTGCTGGTGATCGGCATTCTCCAGGCCTGGGCCGACCAGCAACAACGCGCTCAGCGCCTGCTGGGGTTTCTGTGGGCTGGCGTGGCCCTGGGCCTGCTGTTGTCGGCGCTGCTGGCGCTGCTGATCCTGTTTGCCGGCGAGGCCATGAGTGGCGCCGGCAACGAATGGTTCCAGGCCGGCATGGCGCTGGTCGCCAGTCTGCTGATGGTGCAGATGGTCGGCTGGATGCATCGCCACGCCCGCTCACTCAAGGATGACTTGCGCCGCCATGCTGATCGGCAACTGGCGCGCCAGGGCGGCATCGGCCTGTTGCTTCTGGCCATGCTGGCAGTCAGCCGGGAAGGCAGCGAAACCGTGGTCTTTCTGTATGGGGCCGGCGCACGCCTGCACGGCACGCAACTGGGCCTGTTTGCCATCGGCGGGGTTGCCGGGCTGGTGTTGTCGGGCTTGTCCATCGCCCTGCTGCACAGCAGCCGGCGATTTGTTTCCTGGCGGCGTTTCTTTGCCATCAGCGAAGCGCTGTTGCTGCTGCTGGCTGCCGGGCTGCTGGTCAGTGCGAGCGAACGCATCGGCGGCCAGTTGCTGGCTTGGGACCTGCCGGAGATGGCTTACAGCCTGGTCGGCGACGCCCTTTGGGACAGCAGCGCCTGGCTCAGCGACAGTCACGGCCCGGGCAGTTTTCTCGCAGGTTTCGCCGGCTACCGGGCGAGCCCCAGCGCGCTCACCCTGCTGGTGCTCTGCGGCTACTGGCTGAGTGTCGGCTGCTGGTTGCTGCAGCGCAGGACAGGCGCCCAAGCATGTCCAGCCTGAGCTTGCACAATCGCTGGCTACAACGCCTGGGCGACGGCATGCGGCGCAACGCCGGGGTGATCAGGGTACTTCAATGGGCGGTTGTGCTGTTCTACGCCCTGCTGCTAGTGCTGCCGGCATTTCTACCTTTACCGAACAGCCAGGCACGCATGCTGGATAACCTGACCCTGCTCGCCCAGTTCCTGTTCTGGGGTATCTGGTGGCCATTCGTGCTGCTGTCGATCGTGCTGTTCGGCAGGCTCTGGTGCGGCGTGCTCTGCCCGGAAGGCGCGCTGAGCGAATGGGCCAGCCAGTATGGCCGGGGCATGGGCGTGCCACGCTGGCTGCGCTGGGGTGGCTGGCCGACCCTGGCGTTCTGCCTGACCACCCTCTACGGCCAATTGATCAGCGTCTATGACTACGCCCAGGCGGCGCTGCTGATTCTCGGCGGCTCGACCCTGGCGGCGGTGCTGGTCGGTGTGCTGTTCGTGCGTGGCAAGCGCATCTGGTGCCGCTACCTGTGCCCGGTCAGCGGGGTCTTCGCCCTGCTCGCCCGGCTGGCGCCGGTGCACTTTCAGGTCGATGAACAGCGCTGGCAAGCCAACGCCGGGCCACGCCTGCCACCGCCCAACTGCGCCCCGCTGCTGGACATCCGGCGGATGCGCGGCGCCCGTGATTGCCATGCCTGTGGCCGCTGCAGCGGGCAACGCGGCGCGGTGCAACTGATCGCCCGCTCCAGCAACCAGGAGATCCTTGAATCGGCCACCCACACCCCCTCGCCCTGGGACACCCGCTTGCTGCTGTTCGGGGTGATCGGCCTGGCCATGGGCGCCTTCCAATGGACAGTCAGCCCCTGGTTCATCGCCCTCAAGCAATGGCTGGCCAACTGGCTGGTGGAGCATGAGCTGCTCTGGCCGCTACAGGACAACGCGCCCTGGTGGCTGCTGACCCATTACCCGCAACTCAACGACAGTTTCAGCTGGCTCGACGGCTTCAGTATCGTCGTGTACCTGTGTGGCAGTGCCCTGCTGCTCGGCGGCGGGCTGCTGATCCTGCTGCGCCTGGCCGCGCGGCTGGCGGGCAATCCTGCCCTGTATTGGCCCCTGAGCCTGTGCCTGACGCCCCTGGGTGGTGCAGGGCTGTTCCTTGGCTTGTCGGCCACCACGGTGAAGTTGCTGCGCTTTGAGGGCTTGCTGCTGGACTGGGTACAGCCGGCCAGGGCCACGTTGTTGATCGCGGCCTTGGGCTGGAGCCTGCTGTTGGCGAGCAAGCTGCTGGCAGCGCAACATATCCGTGGCTGGCGCCGTTGCGGCGCCAGCGCTTGCCTGTTGCTGGCCGTCGCCGCAGTGGGCTATGGCGGGTGGTTGCAGTTCTGGGGCTGGAGCTAGACCTTGAAGCGCGCCACGGTCTGGCTCAGGCTGCCGGCCATCTGCGCCAGGTCCTGGCCGGCGGTGTCGGTGTGTTGCGCACCGAGCAGCACCTGTTCGGACAGGTTGCGGATGCCCACCAGGTTGCGGTCCACTTCGCGGGCCACCAGGGCCTGCTCTTCGGTGGCGCTGGCGATCATCATGTTGCGCTCGTTGATCTGCGAGATCGACTGGGTGATCGCCTCCAGCGCTTCACCGGCACGCTGCGCCACCTCCAGGGTGGTGTGTACCCGCTCGCTGCTGCTGAGCATGGCGGTCACCGCCTGGCCGGTGTCCTGGCGGATATTGCCGATCATCTGCTCGATCTCCTGGGTCGAGACCTGGGTGCGATGGGCCAAGGCCCGCACCTCATCGGCAACCACGGCAAAGCCGCGCCCGGCATCACCGGCCCGGGCCGCTTCGATCGCAGCGTTGAGCGCCAGCAGGTTGGTCTGTTCGGCAATGCTGCGGATCACATCCAGCACGGTGCTGATGTCCTGCACGCGCCCGGCCAGTTGCTGGATGCGCCCGGAGGTATCGTTGACGTCATCGGCCAGGGCGGTGATCGAGGCTACCGTCTCGCGCACCTGTTCACGACCACGCTGGGCGGTTTGCTCGGAGACCTTCGAGGCTTCGCTGGTGCTCACCGCGTTGCGCGCCACCTCGTCCACCGCAGCAGTCATCTCGTTGACCGCTGCCGCTGCCTGCTCGATTTCCAGGCCCTGCAACTGCAGGCTGCTGCTGGTCTGGCTACTGACCGCACTGAGCTCCTCGGAGGAGCTGGCAACGCGCTCCACCGAGGCGGCGATGTGCTTGACCATGCCATTGAGGCTCTGCTGCATTTCATGCATGTTGAGCATCACGCTGCCGTCGGCGCTGGCGTGGGTCGGTACCTCGATGGTCAGGTCGCCCTGGGCGATCTGGCTCAGCACCCGTGCGGCGGTATCCGGCTCGCCACCCAGCGGCCGGGTCACACTGCGGGTCACCACCAGCGCGGCGGCAAGCACCGCCACCAGGCACAACGCGAACAGCCCGAGCATGTTCAGCCGGGCATCGTTGTAGAGCGCCTGCGCAGCTTGTTCGCGCTCGACGAAAATCTGCCCCTGCAGGGCCATCAGGGTTTCCAGGTTCTTGTAGACCTCGCGCTCGGCGGGCACCACCTGCTGCTTGAGCTGGGCCATCGCCGCTTGCCCATCGCCCTGGCGAATCAGGGTCTGCACCTGGGTGAAGGCAGCGACATACGCTTCGCGGCTGGCTTTCAGCGCGGCATAGGCGGCCTTGCCTTCGGGCAGGTAGAACAACGGCTCGAGCGTCGCCAGGGCCTGGCTGATGCGCTGCTTGGTGGTGTCGATGGCCTGCTGCACCTGCAGGTTGTCCTTGTCGATCAGCAGGTCGCGGGTGTTGCGCGCGTTGTCGCGCACGCCGGTGGCAATGACCATGATCGGCTCGATCTTCGGCCAGTCCTGTTTGACGATCACCACCGCCTGCTCCTTGAGCGTGGCCAGATCGTGCAGTGCATAG
This sequence comes from Pseudomonas sp. JV241A, assembly GCF_900275665.1. Classification (NCBI taxonomy): domain Bacteria; kingdom Pseudomonadati; phylum Pseudomonadota; class Gammaproteobacteria; order Pseudomonadales; family Pseudomonadaceae; genus Pseudomonas; species Pseudomonas sp. JV241A. The sequence continues at coordinate 47,462 of NZ_OPYO01000016.1, read as the reverse complement.
AAAGCCAGGCCAAGGAGCGCCAGGGGCGCGATGGCAAAGCCGATGAGGATACGTTGTGCTGTGGTCAATCTGGTCATTTCAAAGCCTTACTAGTCGCGTACTTCAAACACGGGAAACAGCGCGTGGAGGGTGCCCCACAGCTCGGGCAGCAAGCTTTGTGCCGAAGCACTGGGCAATTGCGCATCGAGCATGCGTGCCGTGCGCACCAACTGCACGACGAAGCGTTTGACCCCGAGCGCGTTCAAGCGCCGGGCCAGGGTGATGAGTCGGAGGGGATCGATCAGGTGCCAGTGCACCGTGGTGCGGCATTCATAGTCGACGCCGCTGGCCAGCAGGTAGTCGAGGCTGCGCCAGTTGGCCTGGCCGCTGCCGCGCACGCCGGTGACCGCCTGGCCGTCCTCGGCCAGCGCCTTGACGTCAAAGCCCACCCAATCGGTGCCGGGCAATACCCGGGCAAAGGCCTCGGGCTTGATCCCGGCACTGTGCAGGCCGATGGCAAAGCCCATGGCCCGCACCTGGGCCATGGCCTCTGCCAGGCTGTCCTGCAAGGTCGGTTCGCCGCCACTGAACACCACGGCGTCGAGCAGGCCCCGTCGCCGCTGCAAAAACTCCAGCACCTGCGCCCAGGGCAGTTCATCACTACCCCGGGGCGGGATCAGTTGCGGGTTGTGGCAATAACGGCAACGCCAGGCGCAGCCCTGGCAGAACAGCACACAGGCCAGCCTGCCGGGGTAATCGAGGGTGGTCAGGGGCACCATGCCCCCGACCCGCAGCACTCGATTCATCGGTGCCCGGCCGTTGCCGCGCCCTCATTGAAATGCAGCCGTTCCTGGTGCTCGGACTGTTTGCCGGGGTTGAACGCCGACACCGGGCGGTGATAGCCCATGACCCGGGTCCAGACTTCGCACCGTTGGCGTTGCGCCACGGGCAGGGATTGCTGTGCAGTCATGTTGAAGCTCCTTGCAGTTGGGGGTAAAGCGGGGTCAATGCACGCTGCCCTGCTGCTGAGCCAGCAACAGCGCCTCGTCGCACTTGGGGCAGAACTCATGTTCGCCATCCAGGTAGCCGTGTACCGGGCAGATGGAAAACGTCGGGGTGATCGTCAGGTACGGCAGGCGGAAGCGCTCCAGGGCCCTGCGCACCAGTTGCTTGCAGGCCTGGGCCGAGGAGATCCGCTCGGCCATGTACAGGTGCAGCACGGTGCCGCCGGTGTACTTGCATTGCAGCTCGTCCTGCAGCTCCAGAGCCTCGAACGGATCGTCGGTGTAGCCCACCGGCAGCTGCGATGAGTTGGTGTAGTACGGAGCCTGGCTGCAACCGGCCTGGAGGATGTCGGGGAAGCGCTTGAGGTCTTCCTTGGCGAAGCGGTAGGTGGTGCCTTCGGCCGGGGTCGCTTCGAGGTTGTACAGGTGGCCGGTTTCTTCCTGGAAGCGCACCAGGGTGGCACGCACGTGGTCCAGCAGGTTGAGGGCGAAGCGCCGGCCCTGGGCGCTGTGCAGGCCCATCTGGTCGTCGCTGAAGTTGCGCAGCATCTCGTGCAGGCCGTTGACGCCAATGGTCGAGAAGTGATTGCGCAAGGTACCCAGGTAGCGTTTGGTGTACGGGTACAAACCGGCATCCATGTGATGCTGGATCACCTTGCGTTTGACCTCCAGGCTCTCCATGGCCAGTTCCATCAGGGCATCCAGGCGCTGCAGCAGGCCGCTGACATCACCTTTGAACAGGTAGCCCAGACGCGCGCAGTTGATCGTAACCACGCCCAGCGAGCCGGTCTGCTCGGCCGAGCCGAACAGGCCGCCGCCGCGCTTGAGCAGCTCGCGCACATCCAGCTGCAGGCGACAGCACATCGAGCGCACCTGGTTGGGCTGCATGTCCGAGTTGAGGAAGTTCTGGAAGTACGGCAGGCCGTAGCGGGCGGTCATTTCGAACAGGCGCTCGGCGTTGTCGCTGTCCCAGGGAAAATCATGGGTGATGTTGTAGGTCGGGATCGGGAAGGTAAACACCCGGCCCTTGGCGTCGCCGGCCTGCATCACCTCGATGTAGGCCCGGTTGAGCAGGTCCATTTCGGCCTGCAGCTCGCCATAGGCAAAGGGCATCTCCTCGCCGCCGATCACCGGGATCTGTTCGCGCAGGTCCTGCGGGCAGACCCAGTCAAAGGTCAGGTTGGTAAAGGGCGTTTGCGTGCCCCAGCGCGACGGCACGTTGAGGTTGTAGATGAACTCCTGGATGGCCTGGCGCACCTCTTCAAAGCTCAGCTGGTCCTTGCGCACGTAGGGCGCGAGGTAAGTGTCGAACGAACTGAACGCCTGGGCCCCGGCCCATTCGTTCTGCAGGGTGCCGAGAAAGTTGACCATCTGCCCCAGGGCGCTGCTCAGGTGCTTGGGCGGCCCGGCCTCAACCCGCCCGGGCACGCCATTGAGGCCCTCGTGCAGCAGGCTGCGCAGCGACCAGCCGGCGCAGTAGCCGGCGAGCATGTCGAGGTCATGGATGTGCAGGTCGGCCTCGCGGTGGGCGCGGCCGATGGCTTCGCTGTAGACCTCGTCGAGCCAATAGTTGGCAGTGACCTTGCCGGAGACGTTGAGCACCAGCCCGCCGAGGGAATAACCCTGGTTGGCGTTGGCCTGCACCCGCCAGTCTTCGCGGTTGAGGTATTCGTTCATCGAGGTCGCGACTTCGACCAGGGTCTTGCGGTCACGGCGCAAGCGCCCATGCTGTTCGCGGTAGACGATATAGGCGCGTAGCGAAAGGAAGTGGCCGGCGTCCATCAGCACCCGCTCGACCCGGTCCTGGATCTGCTCGACGTGCAGCTTGGAGTAGCCCTCAAGGTGGGCAAGGACTGCTTCAAGCAAACCGTCTGCCTCAGCTTCGGCATACTCGCCAGTGGCCTTGCCGGCGGCGATCAACGCCTGGCGGATCTTGTCCGCGTCGAAGGCCACCAGGCTGCCGTCGCGCTTGTGCAACCGGTTATGCCCTACCCTGATCAGCGTGCTGTGCATTTGCCCTCCGGACACTACATATAGATGTTTATTAATTTGGAAACACAATATGCAGTGAAGGCTACGGGTAAAGCGGGTGGAAGAAATTGATCGATATCAAGAATCGCGGGGCAAGCCCGCTCCTACAGGGTGGGAGCGGGCTTGCCCCGCGATAAGGCCCTGACGGCCACCCTCACCCGCCGCTCATGTTCATGAACCGCAAGATCTGCACCTCCCCCTGCGCACTGAAATCATGGCGCAACGGCTTGCGCCGCAACGCCTGTTGCAGGGCGTTGATGATCGGCTGGTCATCCAGCGGATAGCGGCGCAACAAGCCACGCAAATCCAGCGAATCCTCCTGCCCCAGGCACAGCAACAAGCGCCCTTCCACGGTCATCCGCACCCGGTTGCAGCTGGCGCAGAAGTTGTGACTGTTGGGCGAGATAAAGCCGATACGCGTATCGGGATGCCGCGCCAGACGCATGTAGCGCGCCGGCCCACCGCTGTTCTCGGCGCTGTCGAGCAGGGCATGCCGCCTGGCAATCAACGCCCGCACCTCATCACTGGAACAGAACGACTCGCCGCGCGAACGGCCGACTTCGCCCAAGGGCATCTCCTCGATGAAGGTGATGTCGATGCGCTGGTCGATGGCGTACTGCAGCAAAGGCAGCACTTCATCGAAGTTGCGCCCTTTCATCACCACGCAGTTGAGTTTGATGCCCTCGAACCCGGCATCACGCGCCGCCTCGATGCCGCACAGCACCTGGTCGAGGTCGCCATTGCGGGTAATCGCCCGGAAGCGCTCGCCGTCCAGGCTATCGAGGCTGATGTTCATGCGCTTGACCCCGGCGTCTACCAGCGGCCGGGCCAGGCGCTGCAGTTGCGAGCCGTTGCTGGTCATCACCAGTTCACGCAGGCCCGGCAAGGCGGCAATGTGACGGCACAGTTCGACGATGCCCGGACGAATCAGCGGCTCGCCACCGGTCAGGCGGATCTTGCGCACGCCCTGGCCAACGAACAGCGTGGCCAGGCGTTGCAATTCCTCCAGGGTCAGTACCTGCTGGCGTGGCAGGAAGGTCATGTGCTTGGCCATGCAGTACACACAGCGAAAATCACAGCGATCGGTCACCGACATGCGCAAGTAATCGATCTGCCGCCCGAAGCCGTCCTGCATCACAGTGCTCATCACCTTCCCCTTATTGCACCAGCGGTGAATCGGCGCCCTGCAAGCGGATGCCGCGAATATCGGCGGCACCGATCAGGGTTTGCAGGTACTGCACCAGGGCCTTTTGCCACACGCCCTGCTGCAACTGGGTGCGAATCGCCGTGGCCACCGCCTCATAAGGCAAGGCCTGGCCTTCGATACGCAGGTCGACACTGACCAGGTGCCAGCCGTAGCGGCTTTCCAGCGGCTTGCCGGCCAGCCCCGGGGCCAGGGTGAACAGCTGGCGCTCCAGCTCCGGCACGGTCTGGCCCTTGCTGATCTGCCCCAGCTCACCGCCCTGGGCCTTCGACGGGCAGGCCGAATACTTCTGCGCCAGCTCGGCGAACTGCTCGGGAAATTGCATCAGGCGCTCATGGAGGATCTCGGCCTGTGCCAGCGCCAGGCTGCGCGCTTCGGCATCATCCGGCGCACACTCCAGCAGGATGTGCCGCACCGCCAGCAGCGGCGCGCTGTGAAAGCGCGCGCGGTTGCTGTGGTAGTAGCGTTGGCAGGTGGCCTCGTCACACACCGGTACCTGCACTTCGCGCTCCAGCAGCAAGCGGGTGGCCGCCTCCTCCTGGTTCTCGCCGGCGCCGACCTGCAATTGCAGCCCCAGCTCGGCAATCCGCTGCTGCATCAGCTCGCGGATCACCAACGCGCGGGCGGCCATGTACACCGCCTCTTCGCGATCCGCTGCCGGGTGGTATTGCAGCTCCTGGGCCAACGCCTCGGGGCTGAGGGATACACCGTTGACGCTGATGATCGGCCATTCCTGTTCACTGCTGGCGATCAGTTGCGCCGGCGGCTCGAGCTCCACCGCCAGGGCACTTGGCGCGGTTTCAAGGACCGTCGAAGACGCGCAACCACCGCCACCGCCGTTACCGCCACCACATCCACATCCGCTAGTCATGGCAACCTCCTCAGGCTTTCTGCCGAACGATTTGATAGCGCCGCCCCAGGTACCACACCGGCGCGCTGACGATGTGCACCAGGCGGGTGAAGGGGAACAGCACGAACAGGGTCAGGCCCAGCAGCACGTGCAGCTTGTACACCAGGCTGACCGGGGCAATCGCTGCCGCCGCTTCAACCGGGCGCAGCAGCACGGTGTTCTGCGCCCAGTCGGCGAGCATCACCATCACCGAGCCGTCCATATGGCCGGTGGAGGCGACGATGGTCAGCAAGCCGAGCACCAGTTGCGCCAGCAATACCAGCAAAATCAGGATGTCCGAGGTGCTGGAGGTGGCGCGTACCCGCGGCTCGGTCAGGCGCCGGTGCAGCAGCATGATCAGGCCGATCAGGCACAGCAGGCCGAAGAAGCCCCCGGAGACCATTGCCAGCAGCTGCTTGTGCTCGGTGCTGATCACATGGTGATAGACCGACGCCGGGGTCAGCAGGCCGACAAAATGCCCGGCCAGGACGAACAGCACGCCGATGTGAAAGAAGTTGCTCGCCACGCGCATGCCGCGCTTGTCGAGCATCTGGCTGGAGCCGGCCTTCCAGCTGTACTGCGACAGGTCGAATCGCGCCCAGCTGCCAAGCAAGCAAATCGCCAGCGCCACATAGGGATACACCCCGAACAACAACAGGTTCCACTTAGACATTGCTCACCTCCCCGGCCGGCGCGCTGGCCTGGCCCTGATGCTGAAAATCGACCCAGTGCAGCGGTACCGCGCTCTCTTCCCGGGCCTTGCCCGGCGCGCTTGGCATTGAGCTGCAGCGCTCCTGCTGCTCAGCCTTGAGAAAGTCCACCGCCTCTTCTTCCCAGATCTTGTCCAGGGCTTCGAGGGAGTCATCGCGTTGCTCGGCGGCCACCTGTTCGCGCAGGTCGGCCACCGCCTGGTGCGGCTCGGCACCGGCAATCTGCAGCAGCGCCCGGAAGCAACTGGCGTAGGCGCTCTCGCGCTCCTCCAGGCGTGCGGCAAGCAGCGCCAGCAGGTGCGCGACATCGGCGAGGCCCTCGCGGGCCTCGAGGTCTTCGCGGGTCGAGAGGTATTCCAGGTACAGCGGGATGTAGTCCGGCAGCTCCTTGACGCCGATGGCAAAGCCCGCGTCTTCGTACTGGGCGAGCATGTCGACCATGGCCTGGCCGCGGTCGCGGGACTCGCCATGCACATGCTCGAACAGCAACAGCGACAACGAACGGCCACGGCCGAACAGCGCGCCGTAGTGTTCCTGGCCATCCATCAGGTCGTTGTTGCAGATCAGCTCCAGCAGCTCGAACAGGGCGCCGCGCTGGCGCGGGCTGATTTCCCGCGCCTGGATGATCGCCTGCTCCAGCTCGTCGCGGCCGGCAACCAGGGTTTCGCTCGGGTAATCGAGCAGCAGCGAAATCACTTTAAGGATGCGCATGCTCATTCCTCCCACAGCTGTACGGTTTTGAGGATGTCGCGGCGGTTGGCCTTCTTCGCCCCGAACATGTTGGTGTCGGAGCTGCCGCTGCAGCCGCTGCCGAAGCTGAAGCCACAACCGGAGCGCTCGGCGAAGGCGTCGCTCATGGCCTCTTCGCGGTGGGCACTCGGTACCACGTAACGGTCTTCGTAGTTGGCGATGGCCAGGTAGCGGTACATCTCCTCGACCTGGTTCACGCTCAAGCCGACGTCGCTGAGCACCTTGAGGTCCTGGACGCCTTCGACCTGCTCGGCACGCTTGTAGGCGCGCATGGCCAGCAGGCGCTTGAGGGCGCGCTTCACCGGTTTTTCGTCGCCGGCGGTCAGCAGGTTGGCCAGGTAGCGCAGCGGGATGCGCAGGCTGTCGACATCCGGGATCACCCCGTTCATGCCCACGGTGCCGGCAGCTGCGGCGTTCTGGATCGGCGACAGCGGCGGCACGTACCAGACCATCGGCAAGGTGCGGTATTCCGGGTGCAGCGGCAGCGCCAGCTTCCAGTCGACGGCCATCTTGTACACCGGCGAGCGTTGCGCGGCGTCGATCACCGACTGCGGTACGCCGTCCTCCAGGGCCTGGCGGATCACCGCCGGGTCGTTGGGGTCGAGGAAGATCTCCAGCTGCTTCTCGTACAAGTCGTGCTCGTTGGCGGTGCTCGCCACTTCCGCGATGCGGTCGGCGTCATACAGCAGCACACCGAGGTAGCGGATACGGCCCACGCAGGTTTCGGCACACACAGTGGGCATGCCGGCCTCGATGCGCGGGTAGCAGAAGATGCACTTCTCGGACTTGCCGCTCTTCCAGTTGAAGTAGATCTTCTTGTACGGGCAGCCACTGATGCACATGCGCCAGCCGCGGCATTTTTCCTGGTCGATGAGGACGATACCGTCCTCTTCGCGCTTGTAGATCGCCCCGCTCGGGCAGGACGCCGCGCACGCCGGGTTCAGGCAGTGCTCGCACAGGCGCGGCAGGTACATCATGAAGGTGTTTTCGTACTCACCGTAAATGTCGGCCTGGATCTGGTCGAAGTTCTTGTCCTTGCGCCGCTTGGCGAACTCGGTGCCGAGGATCTCTTCCCAGTTCGGGCCCCACTCGATCTTCTCCATGCGCTTGCCGGACACCACCGAGCGCGGCCGCGCCGTCGGCTGGTGCTCGCCCAGGGGCGCGGTGTGCAGGTGCTGGTAGTCGAAGTCGAACGGCTCGTAATAGTCATCCAGGCTCGGCAGGTCGGGGTTGGCGAAGATGTTCGCCAGCACCCGGAACTTGCCGCCGATGCGCGGGTTGATCGAGCCGTTGGCGTTGCGCACCCAGCCGCCCTTCCACTTGTCCTGGTTTTCCCACTCTTTCGGGTAGCCGACCCCGGGCTTGGATTCAACGTTGTTGAACCAGGCGTACTCCATGCCTTCACGGCTGGTCCAGACGTTCTTGCAGGTGATCGAACAAGTGTGGCAACCGATGCATTTGTCCAGGTTCAGGACCATGCCAATTTGTGAACGGATCTTCATGACAGCACTCCTTATTCCATCTCGGTCGGCAGCGGACCTGGCAGCTCATCGCCGCGCGAACCGTCGAGCCAGTCGACCTTGGCCATCTTGCGCACCACGACGAATTCGTCGCGGTTGCAGCCGACCGTGCCGTAATAGTTGAAGCCATAGGCCTGTTGGGCATAACCGCCGATCATGTGGGTCGGCTTGAGCACCACGCGGGTGACCGAGTTGTGGTGGCCGCCGCGGGTCTTGGTGGTCTCCGCGCCCGGCACGTTCACGATCCGTTCCTGAGCGTGGTACATCATCACCATGCCCTCCTTGACCCGCTGGCTGACCACCGCCCGCGCGGTCAGCGCGCCGTTGGCGTTGAAGCACTCGATCCAGTCGTTGTCCTCGATGCCGGCCTTCTTCGCGTCGATTTCCGAGAGCCAGACGATCGGCCCGCCACGGCTGAGGGTGAGCATCAGCAGGTTGTCGCTGTAGGTGCTGTGGATGCCCCACTTCTGGTGCGGGGTGATCCAGTTGAGAACGATCTCGGTCTCGCCGTTGCTGCGCTTGCCTTTCACCCCGGCGATGGTGCGGGTGTTGACCGGTGGCCGGTAGCTCATCAACTGCTCGCCGAACGCCTGCATCCACGGGTGATCCTGGTAGAACTGCTGGCGGCCGGTGATGGTCCGCCACGGGATGTTCTCGTGAACGTTGGTGTAGCCGGCGTTGTAGCTGACGTGATCGTCTTCGAGCCCCGACCAGGTCGGGCTGGAGATGATCTTGCGCGGCTGCGCCTGGATATCGCGAAAGCGGATCGCTTCGTGGGCCTTGGACAGCGCCAGGTGGCTGTGGTCGATGCCGGTGAACTGCGACAGTGCCGCCCAGGCCTTGACTGCGACATGGCCGTTGGTTTCCGGCGCCAGCGAGAGGATCACCTCGGCGGCGTCGATGGCGGTGTCGATTTTCGGCCGGCCCTGGCTGATGCCCGCCTCGACTTCGCGGTAGTTCAGCTCACCGAGGAATTTCACTTCCTCATCGGTGTTCCAGTTGATGCCCTTGCCGCCGTTGCCGAGTTTTTCCAGCAGCGGGCCCAGCGAGGTGAACTGCTTGTAGATGTTCGGGTAATCACGCTCGACCACCTGCAGGTTCGGCGCGTTCTTGCCCGGCTGCGGGGCGACACCGGCGGTTTTCCAGTCGGTGCCGCCAAACGGCTGGGCCAGTTCGCCGACGCTGTCATGCATCAGCGGCACGGTGACCAGGTCCTGCTCGATGCCCAGGTGCCCTTCGGCCATGGCCGAGAAGGCCTTGGCGATGCCCTTGTAGATCTCCCAGTCCGAACGCGATTCCCAGGCCGGATCAATGGCTGCCGACAGCGGGTGGATGAACGGGTGCATGTCCGAAGTGTTCATGTCGTCCTTCTCGTACCAGGTTGCGGTCGGCAGGACGATGTCGGAGTACACGCAGGTCGAAGACATGCGGAAATCCAGGGTGGTGACCAGGTCGAGCTTGCCGATGGCGCCCTCGTCGACCCATTCGGCCTCTTGCGGCTTGCAGTCGCCGACCTGGCCGATGTCTTCGTTCATCACGCCGTTGCGGGTGCCCAGCAGGTACTTGAGCATGTACTCGTGGCCCTTGCCCGACGAGCCCAGCAGGTTGGAACGCCAGATGAACATGTTGCGCGGGAAGTTGACCGGGTTGTCCGGCTGCTCGCAGGCAAAGCGCAGGCTGCCTTCGTGCAGGCCCTTGACCACGTAGTCCTTGGGCGCCATGCCGGCAGCGGCGGCGTCGCGGCAGATGTGCAGCGGGTTGGTGTTGAGCTGCGGCGCGCTGGGCAGCCAGCCGGCGCGTTCGGCGCGGATGTTGTAGTCCAGGGCGTGTTCGGGGAACTCGCGCTTGTCGGCCAGCGGCGAGAGCACGTCGTGCATGCTCATCTTCTCGTGGCGCCATTGCGAGCTGTGGGCGTAGAAGAAGCTGGTGCCGTTCATCTGCCGTGGCGGCCGGCTCCAGTCCAGGCCGAAGGCCAGGGGCAGCCAGCCGCACTGCGGGCGCAGTTTCTCCTGGCCGACGTAGTGGGCCCAGCCGCCACCGGTCTGGCCGACACAACCGCAGAGCATGAGCATGTTGATCAGCCCGCGGTAGTTCATGTCCATGTGGTACCAGTGGTTCATCGCCGCGCCGACGATGATCATCGAGCGGCCACGGGTCTTGTCGGCGTTGTCGGCGAACTCGCGGGCGATCTGGATGGCTTTCTCGCGGCTGACGCCGGTGATCTGCTCCTGCCAGGCCGGCGTGCCGGGCACGCTGGCGTCATCGTAGTCGCGGGCCACGTTGGCGCCGCCCAGGCCACGGTCGATGGCCAGATTGGCCGCCGACAGGTCGAACACCGTGGCCACCTTGGCCTGGCTGCCGTCGGCCAGGGTCAGGCTGCGCACCGGTACGCGGCGGTACTGCACGGCGTCACCGGCGACATGCTGGAAGTGCTCGTGGCTTTCGCCGGCAAAGTACGGGAAGGCCACTTCGGCAACATCGCCACCCATCAGGCTCAGGGTCAGGTCGATCTCGCGGCCCTCGCCGCCTTCACGGGCCAGGATGTTCCACTTGCCCTGCTCGCCCCAGCGGTAGCCGATCGAGCCCTGGGGCGAGACCAGCTCGCCGTCGGCATTGACGGCGATGGTTTTCCATTCCGGGTTGTTGTCCTGGCCAAGGTTGTCGGCCAGGTCCGAGGCGCGCAGGAAGCGGTCCGGCTGGTAACCGTTGCCCGGCGCGGTACCGAGCATCGGCTTGAGCAGCACCAGTACCGGCAGGTCGGTGTAGCGCTTGGCGTAATCGGTGAAATAGGCGCTTGGCTGGTCCAGGTGAAACTCTTTGAAGATCACATGGTTGAAGGCCTGGGCCAGGGCGGCGTCGGTGCCCTGCTTGGGGTTGAGCCAGAGGTCGGTGAGCTTGGCCACTTCCGAATAGTCGGGGGTGATGGCCACGGTCTTGGTGCCCTTGTAGCGCACCTCGGTGAAAAAATGCGCGTCGGGGGTACGGGTCTGCGGAACGTTGGAGCCCCAGGCGATGATGTAGTTGGAGTTGTACCAGTCGGCCGACTCCGGCACGTCGGTCTGCTCGCCCCAGACCATTGGCGAGGCCGGCGGCAGGTCGCAGTACCAGTCGTAGAAGCTCAGGCAGGTGCCGCCCAGCAGCGACAGGTAACGGGCACCGGCGGCGTAGCTGACCATCGACATCGCCGGGATCGGCGAGAAGCCCACCACCCGGTCCGGGCCGTACTGCTTGATGGTGTAGACGTTGGCGGCAGCGATGATCTCGGTGACTTCATCCCAGCTGGAGCGAATGAAGCCGCCCATGCCGCGCTTGCTCTTGTAGCTGTCGGCCTTGGCCTTGTTCTCGACAATGCTCGCCCAGGCTTCGACCGGCGCCAGGCTCTGGCGCGCCTCGCGCCACAGTTTGAGCAACGGCTTGCGGATCTTCGGGTACTTCAGGCGGTTGGCGCTGTAGATGTACCAGCTGTAGCTGGCCCCCCGCGGGCAGCCGCGCGGCTCGTGGTTGGGCAGGTCGTTGCGGGTACGCGGGTAGTCGGTCTGCTGGGTTTCCCAGGTAATCAGGCCGTTCTTCACGTAGATCTTCCACGAGCAGGAGCCGGTGCAGTTGACCCCGTGGGTGGAGCGCACGATCTTGTCGTACTGCCAGCGCGAACGGTAGACGTTCTCCCAGTCGCGCGACTCTTTGCGGGTCTCGCCATGACCGTCGGCAAACTCGCCTTGCTTGCGATTGAAGAACCGCAGTTGATCCAGTAGATGACTCATGGTGCTTTCCTCTCAGGCTTGCTGCTGCGGGGTTCTGTGCCCCGCCCGTGCAAGGTGTGAATTCGGGGTTCTGTCAGCAGGGCGTCGCGGCGCCTTTGCGCGCGTACCACCACCAGGTCACGACGATGCAGCTCAGGTAAAAACCGACGAACATGTAGAAGGCCATCTGCGGGCTACCGGTCAGGGCCATGGAAGTGCCGAAGGTCTTGGGAATGAAGAACGCGCCGAAGGCACCCATGGCCGAACTGAAGCCGAGTACCGCGGCCGATTCCTTGCCGGCGTTTTTCAGCGCCTGTTCGCGGGCGGCGGCGCCTTTGCCGCTGGCAGCCTGTTCGTGCAGGGTGCGGAAGATCACCGGGATCATGCGGAAGGTCGAACCGTTGCCGATGCCGGTGGTGATGAACAGCAGCATGAACATGCCGAGGAAGCCGTAGAAGTTGCCGCTCTCGCCCTGCTGGGGGATGAACGCCAGCACGCCGAAGACCATGACGATCATCAGCACGAAGTTCCACAGGGTCACCCGTGCGCCGCCGAGCTTGTCCGCCAGCCAGCCACCCAGCGGCCGTACCAGGGCGCCGACCAGCGGGCCGAGGAAGGCGAACGTCAGGGCGTTGACCTGCGGGAAGGCGGTCTTGATCAGCAGCGGAAAGGCGGCCGAGAAGCCGATGAACGAGCCGAAGGTGGCCAGGTACAACCAGCACATCAGCCAGTTGTGCTTGCGCTTGAAGATCACCGCCTGCTCGCTGAACGAGGCCTTGGCGCTGGACAGGTCATTCATGCCGAACCAGGCCAGCAAGGTGACGATGATGATGAACGGCACCCAGATGAAACCGGCGTTCTGCAGCCACAGCTGACCGCCATCGGCCAGCACCTGCGGCTGGCCACCGAGCACGCCGAACAGGCCGAAGGTGATCACCAGCGGTACGCAGAACTGCATGACCGAGACGCCGAGGTTACCCAGGCCGGCATTCAGGCCCAGGGCCGTGCCCTGCTGCGACTTGGGGTAGAAGAAACTGATGTTGGACATGCTCGAGGCGAAGTTGCCGCCGCCAAAGCCGCACAGCAGCGCAATCATCACGAACACGCTGTAGGGCGTGCTCGGGTCTTGCACGGCAAAGCCCATCCACAGCGATGGCGCCAGCAGCGAGGCGGTGCTCAGGGCGGTCCAGCGCCGGCCGCCGAAGATCGGCACCATGAACGAATAGAACACCCGGAAGGTCGCCCCCGAGAGCCCCGGCAAGGCCGCCAGCCAGAACAGCTGGTCGGTGCTGAAAGTAAAGCCGATGGCGTTCAGGCGCACGATCACCGTGCTCCACACCATCCACACGGCAAAGGCCAGCAGCAGTGCGGGAATCGAGATCCACAGGTTGCGGGTGGCGGTCTTCTTGCCGCTACGGCCCCAGAACGCGGGATCTTCCGGGCGCCAGTCGTGAATCACCGGGCCTTTGTCAGGCGTGTTAAGAACCGACATGGTCTTCTCCTTGGGCAATGCTGGAAAACGGGGAGGCGGCCGCTGGAGGCTGTTTGCCCAGCAGCGGGCGCTTGCGGATTTCGCTGAAGTACATCCAGGTGAGCGACACCCAGACCACGCCGTACATCAACATGAAGCAGGAGGAACGCACGCCGGTGAGGTCGACCAGCGCGCCGAACAGGATCGGCAGGATGAAGCCGCCCAGGCCACCGGCCAGGCCGACGATGCCGGACACTGCGCCCATGTTCTGCGGGTAGTCGTTGGCGATGTACTTGAACACCGAGGCCTTGCCGAAGGCGAAGGCGATGCCCATGACGAACAGCAGCACGGTAAACAGCGCCGGGTTCAGGCCAATGTGAAAGTCCAGCGGGCCGTTGATGGTCTGCACCTGCAGCTGGGTTTGCGGGTACGACAGCAGGAACAGGCAGATCCAGCTCACCCACAGCACCCACCAGGTCACGCTCTGCGCGCCCCAGCGGTCCGACATCCAGCCGCCGACCGCGCGCAGCACGCCGCCCGGCAACGAGAAGCAGGCGGCCAGCAGCGCTGCGCTTTGCAGGCTGAAGCCATATTCCTGGACGTAGTACTTGGTCATCCACAGCGCCAGGGCCACGTAGCCGCCGAAGACGATCGAGTAGTACTGGCAGTAGCGCCACACCGCAGGTTCGGCCAGGGCCTTGAGCTGTTCGCTCAGGCTCGCGCCGCTGGCACTGCGATGGGCCTTGTTTTCGGCGCTGAGAAACCAGAACAGCACGGCGGTGATGAACAGGATGGCGCTGAACACTTTCGGTACCAACTGCCAGCTGCCGGCGGCAATCAGCGCCGGGGCGAGGAACTTGGTCACCGCCGCCCCGGCGTTGCCGGCGCCGAAGATGCCCATGGCCAGGCCCTGGTTGTCTTGTTCGAACCACTTGGCAACGTAGGCAATGCCCACCGAGAACGAGCCGCCGGCAAGGCCGACGAACAAGCCCAGCACCAGGAACTGCCAGTAAGCCGTGGCGTGGCTGATCAGGTACAGCGGCAGCACGCAGGCCAGCATCAGCAGGAAGAACACGCTGCGCCCGCCGAAGCGGTCGGTGAGCATGCCCAGCGGCAGGCGCACCAGCGAGCCGGTCAGCACCGGGGTGGCGGCCAGCAGGCCGAACTGGGTTTCGTTGAGCTGGAGCAGGTCCTTGATCGGTACGCCTAGCACGGCAAACATCATCCAGACCATGAAGCAGACGGTGAAGGCCAGCGTACTCATGCCCAGCACCAGGCCTTGGCGTATTCGCGGTTGAGTCATCTCGGGTCTCCAGTCAGGTAGCCATGGCCCGCAGACTAGAGAGGCAAACCCCGATAAAACTTGACGCCGATCAAAGAAGCCCTGGCGCTCATAGGCCTATGCTTGCACTGCCTACCTCCAACGAGGTAGAGCCGAAAAACCTCTAAACCCTTTGTTTATCAGGGTGTTGTCAGTTTTCCACCTGGTTTGGCGGTAAAACTGGCAGTTGCAAACTCTTTAGAGGTAGAGCGCCAGGGACAGGCTGCGAAACGATCAGCTGCAACACCTTGGAGTGCTCCATGTGCCGTTTTCCCCTTCTTGCCCCCGGCTGCCGTCCATGATCGGCTGGCTGCGCAGTTCGCTGCCCGCGCGCGCGGGCCTGGCGGTGATCCTGATCGCCGTGCTGGCCCTGGCCAGTTCGCTCAGCGCCGGATTGATCGCCTGGTTCAGCCAAGGCGATGCGGCGGCGATCAACACCGCCGGTTCCGTGCGCATGGAGACCTACCACCTGAGCTGGAAGCTGGCCGCCGGGGCCGAACCCGTCGAGCTCGAGCGCATCCGCGACAGCCTGCAGCAGCGGCTCAACAGCCCGGCACTGGAAGCGGTGCTCGAAGACGGCAAGAACCTCGAGCTGCAGGCCAGTTACCAGCAATTGCAGGACTACTGGCAGCAAACCTTGCTGCCCGCCTTGCAGCGTGGCGACGCCGCCGGCTTTCAGGCCAGCACCCTGCCCTTCGTCAACCAGCTCAACCAGTTCGTCAGCCTGCTGCAACGCCAGAGCGAACATAAACAGGGCTGGCAGCAAGTGATCCAGGGTGCGGCGCTGTTCACCACCATGATCGTCCTGCTGTTCGGCCTGTATGAATTGCAATACAACGTGATCACGCCGTTGAAGGAACTGGTGGATGCCACCCAGCGCTTTCGCCGCGGCGAGTTCCAGGCACGGGTCAATCACCAGTCCGAAGACGAGCTCGGCGAGCTGGCCACCAGCTTCAACGCCATGGCCGAAACCATCGAACAATCCCACCGCACCCTGGAAACCCAGGTGCAGCATAAAACCCTCAACCTGCAGCAGGCCAACGCCGCCCTGGAGCTGCTGTACCAAAGCAGCCGCAGCCTGGCCACGCGGCTGGCCAACGCCGAGGGCCTCGATGAGCTGATCCGCCGCTTCCAGCAGCGCTTGCCGGGCCTGCGCCTGTCGCTGTGCCTGCAAGGCCAGTTGCAGGCCCCGGCCCAGCAACTGCTGGCCCTGCATGGCGCCGACAGCCGCAAGATCTGCGCCAGCAGCGATTGCGCCAGTTGCCAACGGCACCAGCGCACCAACCGCCACACCTTCAGCATCAGCAACCAGGGCAGCACCCTAGGCGAGCTGAAGGCGCACTTTATCGACGGCCACGAGCCGCAAGCCTGGGAGACCGAACTGATCCAGGCCCTGGCCAACCTGATCGGCACCTCGCTGTCGCTCAAACGCCAGCGCGAACAGGACCACCGCCTGGTGCTGCTCGAAGAGCGCGCAATCATCGCCCGCGAGCTGCACGACTCCCTGGCCCAGGCGCTGTCGTACATGAAGCTGCAAGTCAGCCGCATGCAAACGCTGATGCGCCGTGGCGAGCCGGTGGCGACCCTGGAGAACGTCACCGCCGAGCTGCGCGAAGGCTTGAACAACGCTTACCGCCAGTTGCGCGAACTGCTCACCACCTTTCGCCTGCAGATCCACGATGCCGGGCTGGTGCAGGAGCTCAAGGACACCGCCGAGGAGTTCTCCCGCCGGGGCGAATTCCAGGTGCACCTGCATGTCGACAGCCTGGCCTTCGAACTGTCGGCCAGCGAGCAGATCCACATCCTGCAGATCACCCGCGAGGCGCTGTCCAACTGCCTGCGCCACGCCCACGCGCAGAACGCCTGGCTGCAGTTGCGCCAGCATGGCGAGAACGTCTGCCTGTCGATCGAGGACGATGGCCGCGGCTTCAGCGGTACCCACGACCTGCGCGAACACCACGGCCTGAACATCATGGACGAACGCGCCCGCAGCCTGCGCGGCCAGTTGCAGATTGTTGGCCGGGAGCCGCAAGGCACCCGGGTCCAGATGGAATTTCGCCCGGAGTTTCTCGGGCACCTGACAGAAGGTAACCCTGTATGACCCCCTCCCCGCGCTACCGGATATTACTGGTCGACGACCACCCGATGATGCGCCGCGGCATTCGCCAGATGCTCGAACTGGAAGACGACTTCGAAATCGTCGGCGAAGCCAGCCACGGCGAAGAAGCCCTGGCCTTGATCCCGACACTGCAACCGGACCTGGTCCTGCTCGATAACAACATGCCGCAGATGAACGGCATCGAAACCCTGCGCCACCTGCGCAGCCAGGGCTTTGCCGGCAAGGTACTGCTGTTCACCGTGTCCGATGCCGAAGACGACATTCGCGATGCCTTGCGCCTGGACGCCGACGGCTACCTGCTCAAGGACATGGAACCGGAGCTGCTGATCCAGTACATCCGCGACGCCATGAACGGCGCCCTGGTGATCAGCCCCGGCCTGACCCGGGTCATGGCCCAGGCCCTGCGCTCACCACCGCGCCAGCCGGAAGTAGAGCTGACCGAACGCGAGCGCCAGGTACTGAAAACCATCGCCAGCGGCTACAGCAACAAGGTCATCGGGCACAAGCTGGGCATCACCGAAGGTACGGTCAAGGTGCATGTGAAGAACCTGCTGCACAAGCTCGGCCTGCGCTCGCGGGTGGAAGCGGCGGTGTGGGCCATGGAGCACCTGCGCCAAAGCGCCTGAGCCCCTTTTGCCGACTGCCCCTTTGGAGGTAGACCGGCAGAGGCATAGGCCGCCGGCGCCGCGGGTTTTACCATAGGCGCCAGCGGAGGTACGCCATGCTGACCCACCCTTCTACCGTTCTGGTTTTACGTCGCCACCACCTGTTCAGCCAACTGCCGGACAAAGTCTTCGAAGCTGTCTGCGGCCTGGCCATGCTCCGGCGCCTGAGCTGTCATGACACGCTCATGCACCAGGGCGATCCGGCCAAGCGTTTTTTCCTGCTGGTCAGTGGCCAGATCAAGCTGTACCGGCTCAGTGCCGAGGGCCAGGAGCACCTGGTGGAGATCATCCAGCCGGGCCAGACCTTTGCCGAAGCGCTGCTGTTCAGCCAGGCGCGCAGCTACCCGGTGACGGCCACGGCGCTCAAGGACTGCGTGCTGATCAGCATCGACGGCGGCCATTACCGTAATGCTCTGGAAGACCAGCCGCAGGTGTGCCTGGCCATTCTGGCGAGCATGAGCATCCACCTGCACCAGCGCCTCAAGGACATCGACACGCTGACCTCGGCCAGTGCCAGCCGGCGGGTGATCAACTTCCTGCTGCAGGAATGCGACCCGGACAGTGGCCGGGTCGAGCTGCAGGTGTCCAAGCGCCTGGTGGCCTCCAAACTGGGCATCCAGCCGGAGACCTTTTCGCGCACCCTGCATCGCCTGGTGGAGCGCGGCCTGATCGCCATGGAGCGGCGCAGCATCCATATCCTCGCCGCCGATGAGCTGGCCGACTACTCGGGATAGCCCGGGGTAGCCGGCCCTGCCCTCAACAGGCCGCCAGGCCCTTGCCGGCCCGCTCCAGGTTGCGCCACAACCACACCGGCAACACCTCGGGGTCGAGGCTGTCGATCAGGTTCTTCAGGGTCAGGCCCAGCTCGGTGTCGCCCTCGATCACCAGGCGGCGACGGAAGAACAGCGTGTCCGGGTCTTCCTGACGGCTGGCCAGCAAGAGGAACTCGCGCCAGTTGCCGCGAATGGTCACGTCGGCCTTGGCCCGCTCGGCGATCTGTAGGCCATCGCGGTTGCGGGTCAGGTACCAGGCCAGGTCCAGGTCGGGGATGCGCAGGCACAACCAGCGCCCACGCAGCAGGTCGAACTCGCCGTCGCGCAAAGGCTCGGCCAGGCAGCGGTTAAGCGCCTGCTGCAGGGCCACCCGCTGGATCACGAACGGCACCCGGCGGATCAGCGGCAGCACCCGGTCGGCACCTTTCAACAGCCATTGCGTGCGGTTCAGCACAGGCCCACCTCCTCGACCCGCAACATGCCCGCCTGGCCGTGCCAGTAGCCGTTGCAACCCTCGACAAACAACGGCGGCGCCTCGCCCTGGCGCACCCGGGCAAAAGCCTCAACCACCTCGACCATGCCCTGGGCCCGCGGGCTCAGGCGCAACAGGTCGGCGCCGCAGGCTTCAAGGCCCGGATAGTCGGCCAGCAGGTTGGTGACCTCGGCCGACATGGTCTGGATGCCGTTCAGGGTGAACAGCGCCTGGCCTTCCTGGCTGCTCAGGGCCAGGCCGTCGGGGTAATTGATGCAGCAGAACTGGCAATCGTCCTTGGGCCGGTTTTCTGCCCGCGCGGTAAAGCAGCGCGCTGAGTAAGCCAGCGGTAGATGCCCATAGGCAAAGACTTCAACCTGCGGCAGTTCACAGCCCAGCTCGGCGGCCTGGTCGAGCACCGCGCGGATCAGCGCCGCCGAACACTCCACCGGCGGCACCCAGCGGATCATCCCACACTCGAGCAGCTTGGCCAGGGCGTGGCCGTTGTACAGGTTGAGCGCCGGCCCGGCCACAAATGGCAGCTTGCGCTCGGCCAGGTACTGCACCGCGCCCATGTCGTTGGCTTCCACCAGCAGTTCGCCGTTGTCGCACAAACGGCGCAGGCTGGAGAGCTCGGACGCGGCCTCGATCAAGGTCAGGCCCGACAGCACGATCTGCGCCGGGCTACAGGCCTGCAGCTCGCGGCCCAGGCCAAGCCAGTGGTCGAGGTTCATCGCCCGGCGCTTCGAACACACGGTTTCACCCAGATAAATCACATCCAGGGGCAAGGCCGACATTTCGCTGTAGAAACGCCCCAATTGTTCCTTGTCCCAGTAATACAGGACGGGTCCCAGGCTGAGCTTCATGTCCAGTCCCTCATTGCCATGATCGATGGTAAGCACCCAGGGTGGTCTGGCTGCCTTCGGACAAACCGGCCAGCACCTGGCGCCACTGGTCCTTGACCGTGAAGCGTTGCGGCGCCAGGCGATGGGCGTCGAGCGCGGCGCGCCAGACCTGGGTGACCTGTTCGACATAGGCCGGGCTGCGCTGGCGGCCCTCGATCTTCACCGCCTCGACGCCCATGGCGGCGAGCTCCGGCAGCAGGTCGAGGGTGTCGAGGCTGGTGGGCTCTTCCAGGGCGTGGAAGCGCTTGCCATCGACCATAAAACGGCCCTTGCACAGGGTCGGGTAACCGGCGGGTTCATCTGCTTGATAGCGGTCGATCAGCACTTCGCTCAGGCGCGCACTCAAACCCTCGGCGTCTTCGCTCCAGCGCACGGCCTTGGCCGGCGAGCAGACGCCGCACAGGTTCGGCGACTCGCCGGTGATGTACGACGACAAATGGCAACGCCCTTCGGCCATGATGCACAGGCTGCCGAAGGCGAAGACCTCGATGGGCACCGTGCTGTTGGCCGCCACCTGGCGCACCTGGGCCAGCGACAGCACCCGCGGCAACACGGCGCGGCGGATGTTGTAGTGCTGGACGTAGAACGCCAGGGCGCTGGCATTGGTGGCCGAACCCTGCACCGAGAGGTGCAGGCTCAATTGCGGGTGGCGCTGGGCCGCGTAGCCAAGCACGCCGGGGTCAGCGGCGATCAACGCGTCGACGCCATGGTCGGCGGCGCGGTCCACCGCCCGCTGCCAACGCTCCCAGCCCTGGGGTTGCGGATAGGTATTGACCGCGACATAGAGCTTGCGTTGGTGTTGGCGGATATGGGCAACAGCCGCGTCGAACTGCTTGTCGTCCATGTTCAGGCCGGCGAAATGCCGGGCGTTGGTGTCATCGCGAAAGCCGACGTAGACCGCATCGGCGCCTTGGCGCACCGCGGCTTTGAGCGCAGGCAGGTTGCCTGCCGGGCAGACCAGTTGCATGGGTTTTCCTCATCAAAGAAACCTATCTCCACTGGCCTGCGCGGTAAACATTCGCGCAGGCCCGGAGCACTGGAAAAAGCGCTGCCAGTCTAGCCAGCGCACCCAGTAGAGCCTTGACGGCAATCAAGGTCGCTCACTGCATCAGCTCGGCAAATGACAGGAACTGCACGCTGTCGTGCTTGTGCAGCTGTTGCTCGCACTCCACCACCGCCAGGCCATCGGCCCAGCAGGCGGCGCTGAGCATCGCCGAGCTTTGCTGCGGGTGCAGTTGCACGCTGGACTGGCCGTTGGCCTCGGGCAGCAAGCGCGCCCGCAGGTACTGGCGGCGCTTGTTGCGTTGCAGCCAGTCGAAGCCCGCCGGCAGCGCCACGGGCCGTGGCAGCACATCGCGCACGCCCTGGGCGCGCAGCAAGAATGGCCGTACCACCACCAGCGCAGTGATCAGTGCCGCTGCCGGGTTGCCCGGCATGCCGATCCACGGCCGGCCCGCCACCTCGCCAAAGGCCAGGGGCTTGCCCGGCTGGATCGCCAGGCGCCAGAAGTCGACACTGCCCAGGTCCTGGATGGCCTGCTTGAGGTGGTCTTCCTCACCCACCGAAACACCACCGGAGGTCAGCAGCAAGTCGCACTCGGCCGCAGCCAGGTTCAGCGCGTGCTTGCTGGCCGCCAGTTCGTCGGCCATCACCCCGTAGTCATGCACCTCCACGCCCCAGCCGTGCAACAAGGCCGTCAGGCAATAGCGGTTGCTGTTGTAGATCTGCCCCGGGGCCAGGGGTTGGCCGGGTTCGCGCAGCTCGTCGCCGCTGCTCAGCAGGCCGATGCGCAAGGGCCGATGAACCTCGACCCAGGCGACGCCCGAGGCCGCCAGCAGGCCCAGTTCCTGGGCGCGCAGGCGCTTGCCGGCTTGCAGCAACAGATGGCCCTCGCGCACCTCCTCGCCGGCCTTGCGCACGTGATCGCCAAGGCTCGCGGCCGGCAGCCAGACCTGCTCGCCTTCCACCCGGCACAGCTCCTGGGGGGCGACAGTGTCGGCGCCAGGCGGCAAGGGTGCACCGGTGAAGATCCGCACCGCCTGCCCCGCCTGCAACGCGGTGCTGGCCTGCTGGCCGGCGGCGATGCGCCCGGCCAGGTTCAGGCAGCCGCCAGCAGCTGGCAGGTCGGCCGCCCTGAAGGCAAAACCGTCCATGGCGCTGTTGTCCCAGCCCGGCAGGCTGCGCGGGGCATGGATATCAACCGCCAGCACCCGGCCCAGGGCTTTGTCCAGCAACACCATCTGTGCGGCGGGCGGCGGTGGCGCCTGTTCGAGCAAATGGCGGATGGCCTGGTCGACCGGGATCAGCTTGCCGCTGTCGCATACCCGGCCGCTCATGGCCGCGCTCCACAGGCCTCGATGACCTGCTCGGCCTGGGCCTTGAGGTGCGGGGCGAAATTGCACGGGCCGGTGCGGCTGTCGAGCTGGCTATGCAGGATCTGCGTCCAGGCGGTGCGGCAGGCGCCGGGCGACCCCGGCACGCAGCACACCAGCACGCCATTGCTCATGCCCGCCAACGCACGGGACTGCAGGCTGGACATGCCGATTTCGGCCAGCGAGACCTGGCGGAACAACTCGCCAAAGCCTTCGACGTGTTTGTCGAGCAATGGCAGTACCGCTTGCGGGGTGTTGTCGCGGGCGGTAAAGCCGGTGCCACCGGTGGTCAGCACCACCTGCACTTTAGGGTCGGCGATCCAGCGCGAAAGCGTGGCGCGGATCTGGTAGATATCGTCCTTGACCAGGTCGCGCTCGACCAGCACATGCCCAGCCGCCTGCAGCAGATCGATGAGGGTCTGCCCGGAGCTGTCGGTGTCGAAGGTGCGCGTGTCGCTGATGGTCAGCACGGCGATGTTCAGGGGTTCAAACGTGCGTTGCGCCAGATGGGCCATGGCCTGGGCTTCCCGTGAAATGTGGATGGGCCCAAGCCTGAACCTAAAGCCTGGGCGAACCTATTCCTCCTTGGAGGTATCTCTTCGGGTTCAGGGTGCCAGGCGCTGGCGCGCCCATTGCCCGCCCCGGCTGCGGTAGTCGAGACGGTCATGCAGGCGGTCGGCACGGCCCTGCCAGAACTCCATGCGTTCAGGCGTCAGGCAATAGCCGCCCCAGTGTTCGGGGCGCTGCAG
This sequence comes from Pseudomonas sp. JV241A, assembly GCF_900275665.1. Classification (NCBI taxonomy): domain Bacteria; kingdom Pseudomonadati; phylum Pseudomonadota; class Gammaproteobacteria; order Pseudomonadales; family Pseudomonadaceae; genus Pseudomonas; species Pseudomonas sp. JV241A. The sequence continues at coordinate 24,788 of NZ_OPYO01000016.1, read as the reverse complement.
CGGTTGCTCGACGAAGCGGCGAATGGTCTGCGCCAGCAAGGCCTGCAGTTCGCCGCGGTCGGCCAGCGGCCGGCTTTGCGGCGAAGCCCAGGCACCCAGGCGGCTGGCTTCGGGGCGCGAATCGAAGTAGGCATCGCTGAGCTGCGGATCAAGCCGCGTCACCGGCCCTTCAATGCGTACCTGGCGCTCCAGCCCTGGCCAGAAGAAGGTCATCGCCGCATAGGGGTTGGCTGCCAGCTCCTGGCCCTTGGCACTTTGGTAATTGCCAAAAAAGGTAAAGCCCCCCTCGTCAAAGCCTTTGAGCAACAGCACCCGACAGTGCGGCCGGCCCTCGCGGTCGACGGTGGCCAGGTGCATGCTGTTGGCCTCCACCGGCTCGCGCTCGGTTTCGCGCGCCTGCTGCAACCACTGCGCGAACAGGGCCAGCGGGTCGAGCGGCGCTTCAGCTTCCTGCAGGCCACCGAGGGTGTAGTTGCGACGCATCTGGGCAAGGGACAGCGGCATGGCGGTGATCTCCTGTGAAGTTGTGCGCAGTCTGTAAGCACCACCGTGCCCGCACCTTGATCACCATCAACGCTAACGGCGTTACTTGAGGCGCAAACGCCTGGCCAGTTTGTGCAGGTTGCTCGGGTCGACCGCCAGCAAGCGCGCGGCGCTGGCCCAGTTGTCGCCGCTCAGGCGCAGGGCCTGGACAATGGCCTGGCGCTGGCAGGCGTCGACGGCATCGTTCAGGGATGCAAACGGCAGACCGGGCTCTGCCTGTGGGTCCGGCTGCGGCGTCACTGTCGGCGCGCTGTCCAGGTCAAGCACCTGCGGTTCCAGGGTGATGATCAGGTTGCGGCTGCCCTCACGGCTCAGTTGCTTGAGCGCGGCGCGACTGATCACATGCTCGAGTTCGCGCACATTACCCGGCCAGTGGTAGGCCAGCAGCGCCCGCTCGGCCGCTGCCGACAGGCGTAAACCACGCAAGCCCAGGCGGGTACGGTTGAGCTCGAGAAACTGCCCGGCAATCATCAGCACATCGTTGCCACGCTCGCGCAGCGGCGGGATCGGCAACGGGTACACCGACAGGCGATGGTACAGGTCGGCACGAAACAGGCCGTCGCGAATGCTGTCCGGCAAGTGCCGGTTGGTGGCGGCGATGATGCGCACATCCACGTGCAGCGGCTTGTCGGCGCCCAGGCGCTGGATCTCGCCGTTCTGCAGGGTGCGCAACAGCTTGGCCTGAACGCTCAGCGGCAGCTCGCCGACTTCATCGAGAAACAGCGTGCCGCCATTGGCTGCATCGAAGCGCCCGGCGCGGTCGCTGCTGGCGCCGGAGAATGCGCCTTTGACATGGCCGAACAACTCGCTCTCGGCCAGGGACTCGGGCAAGGCCGCGCAGTTGACCTGGATCAGCGGCTTGTGGCTGCGCCGCGACAAGCGATGCAGACGACGGGCGAACAGCTCCTTGCCGACCCCGGTCTCGCCCAGCAGCAATACCGGCAACTCGGCGTCGGCCAGTACTTCAATCTCGCTGAGCAACTGCTGCAGCACGGCGCTGTGGCCTAGGATCTCACCCTCTTCAACGGGCCTGCGCAGGTCCTGGGGTTCGCTGCGCGACAGGCGCAGGCTGCGGTTTTCCTGCTCCAGACGCGTGACCCGCAGGGCGGCTTCGATCTGCAGGGTGCAGCGCTTGAGCTCATCGCGGGCATCGCTGTCGAAGGTTCCGGGCTGCAGCGCATCGAGGGTGATCGCGCCCCAGACCTGCCCCTCCACATAGAGGCTGACGCCCATGCAGTCGTGGACTGCCAGGGGTTCGTGCAGTGCCGTGTCGAGCAGGCCATCGTAGGGGTCCGGCAGGCGGCTGTCGGGCTCGAACCAGGTCGGCTCGCGCGAGGCCATGATGGCTGCCAGGCGCGGATGCTGGGCGATCACGAAGCGCCTGCCGAGGGCTTCGTGGACCAGGCCGACGCAGGCCTGCGGGCGCAGGCTGTCGCCCTCCAGACGCAACAGGCCGACGGCGCCGCAGTTGAAGTATTCGCGCAGCGTCTGTACCAGACGTTGCAAGCGCACAGCATTGGGCAGCTCGACGATCAGGTCGGCGGCCAGGCTTTCACGCAGCATGGTAGTCATCACCCTCTGTGGTTATCGCTACCCTGAGGTATTCGGGTACATTTCACCACAACCGCAGTAATGGCCCTTGATTTCGGGCAATTAAAGCTGGCATGGGCGATGCAATCACCCTGGGGATCCTTTGCAACCAGAGCAGGAACCCTGATGAACCCGACACTGTCCCCGAGCGAACTGATCGCCCACATTCTCTCGCGCTACCACGACCGCCACCGCCAGCAACTGCCGGAACTGATCCGCCTGGCCCGGCGTGTGGAGCAGGTCCACGGCGGCCACGACCAGTGCCCCAACGGCCTGGCCGATCACCTGCAGGACATGCAGCAGGAACTTGAAGGGCACATGCTCAAGGAAGAACAGGTGCTGTTCCCTTTACTGCAACGAGGCATGGGTCGCCAGGCTTCGGCGCCGATCCAGGTGATGCGCCTGGAGCATGACCAGCATGGCGAGGCGCTGGAGCGTTTGAGCTTGCTGACCGACGACATCAGCGCGCCGGAAGGTGCCTGCAACACATGGCGTACCCTGTACCGTGGGCTGGCGGAATTTCGCGAGGATTTGCTGCAGCATATTCATCTGGAGAACGATGTGCTGTTCGTCAGCGCACTGGCTTGATGGCTGGCCTTTGTGGGAGCTGGCCTTGCCAGCGGTCGTAATCCAGACGCCACTTGATGTACTGGCTTTATTGGCCTCATCGCGGGTCAAGCCCGCTCCTACAATGGATCTGTGTACACCGGACTTGTGGGAGCTGGCCTTGCCAGCGATCGAGCGCGCAGCGGTCGTAATCCAGACGACACTTGATGTACTGGCTGTACTGGCCTCATCGCTGGCAAGCCAGCTCCCACAGTGGATCTGTGTACGCCGGACTTGTGGGAGCTGGTCTTGCCAGCGATCGAGCGCGCAGAGGTCGCAATCCAGACGACACCTGATGTACTGGCTGTACTGGCCTCATCGCGGGTCAAGCCCGCTCCTACAAGTAGGACCCGCCTGAGTACGGCGCAGGCTAATGCCAATAGAACATCGCCTTGGCCAGTACCACGATCACCAACATATGGCCAAGAATGCTGCAGCGAATCCAACGTGCACGCCCCTCGCTCAAGCGTCCGCGTTTGAGCCAGAACGCCAGCAACAGGTAATGACCAATGATGCTCAGGGCCAGGACGATCTTCAGGCTCAGCAGGCTGGCAAAGCTGCTGGCCAACGGCTGGCTCAAGGCCGCGCGGTGATGCCAGGCAAGGCCAACACCGGCGCCATATAGCAGCAACACCACGCCATGCAGCACCTTGCGCGAACGCACCGACAGCGCCTGGTCGACCCCGGCCTGCGCCGCAGCCGGCACTTGCCGCCGCGCCGTCTGCCAGATGACGACTTCAAAAAACAGCGTGCCGATAAAGGCAATCGCCGCCAGTAGATGAATCACCAGTAAATACGGATACCACATCCTTCGCCTCCAGGCGCTTAACCAGGGTGCCCGTCAACCCGGGCGCGCAGCAGCATCGGTGCATAGCGCCAGGCATACAAGGCAAACGCCAGTACCCAGCACATACCCGCCAGCCACAAGCCGCCCAGTGGCATCCACAGCACCAGCACCACCCGGCTGACAGCCGCCAGGTTGAGCAGAACGAACGCCAGGGTCATCCCCGTCGGCGGCAGCAACGCCCGCCCGGTATGGCCAAGGCTGACGCGGGCAATCATCGCCAGGATCAACCCGGCCATGGCGCCGATAGTCAGGCAATGCACCGCCAGGCTCGGGTTCAATGGCACGCCGAAATGCCACAGGGCCATGCCCAGGCAGGCCAGGGCCAACCAAGCGTAGGCCAGGTGCAACGACCACAGCAGCGGCACTTGCCAAATCCCGCGGTCATGCCAGCGCCACAGGCGCACTACATGCCCGAGCGCCAGGGCGGCAAACAACAGGCCAATCCCGGCATTCGCCGTCAAGGCAAGCCCCACCGCATACAACACCGCCACTAGCGCCGACCCTGCCAGCAACAGCCAGTCGAGCCAGGGCCAGGGCACGACTGCCTCGGTCCGCCCCAACCCGCGCTGGGTGAAGAACGGAATCACCCGCCCGCCAATCAGGCCCATCATCGCCGCCACCAGCCAGATGCCGCCGAGCACGCCCTGGCGCTGCCAGCCATCGTGGCCTTGCACCAGGCCATACACCGCCAGGCCATCGACCACCGTCAGCAGCAGCAAGACCATCACTATCGGGTAATTGCGCTTCTGCCGCACCCGCCACAGGGTGCGGCCCATCAATACGGCCACCAGCAATGGGAAACCCAGCTCCAGCAGCGCCAGCAACGGCCAGGGCACATTCGCCAACCACGCCACTCGCCCCGCCAGCCACAACAACGCCAGGCCCGCCAGCGGCTTGCCGCTCAGGCCCGGCTGCCCGGTCCAGGTCTGCACCGCCGTGAGCAGAAAGCCGGCAATGATCGCCAGGCCAAAACCGAACACCAGTTCATGGCGGTGCCAGGCCAGCCAGCCGCCGGCCGGCTGCCAGTTGCCCAGGGCGCCGTTCAGGGCCGCCAGCCACAGCGGTATCGCCAGCACTGCCAGCGCACAGCCCGCGAGGAACATCGGCCGGAACGCCAGGCGCAAGAGCGGCACGATGGCCAGCGCTTTACGGCGATCAAGTACTTGCATCAAGCCTCTCCTTACCTTGTTGCCGGGTGGTACTGAACCGGCGTCATCATCTGCCATCGGCAGGCTGCCGCCCTTGTCGCACGTCAAGGCGCGCGGCGTGTAACGGCGTAGGCTGCCAATCGCTGTTGAATACGCTAGTGCAAGGGTTGTGCCCTGACGTGATTGCAGGCTGAAGTCGATAGAACAAGGGTAGAAATGACCCTTGAATGGTCAATTCAACCCATTTGCCCAGGGTATTTTTTACCCGCCAGCATCAGCGCGTCAGAAAACCCGGGGCTCGTCGCCTGGCCCGGCTCTTGCTCGATCAGAACCTCCTGGTCCGTGCCCCTTTCCCGCTTGAGGATGAATCGCCATGGTGCTTCACCGCGTCCACCACCAGATCCTGCGCAGCCACCACTTGTTCGAACCGTTGAACGACGAGCAGCTCGACGAACTGATGGGCAACAGCCAGCTGCTCAGCGTCGACAAGGGCGAGCCGCTGTTCCGCCAGGGTGAGCCGGCCGAGGCGTTCTACTTCGTGATCGCCGGCGCGGTGAAAATCTACCGTTTGACCCCGGACGGCCAGGAGAAGGTCTTCGAAGTCATCGGCCCGCGGCAGACCTTTGCCGAAGCGATGATGCTGATGGACACCCCCAACTATGTGGCATCGGCCGAAGCGGTCGGGCAATCGCAATTGTATCGGCTGTCGACCAGCACCTACATGCGCCTGCTGCAGAGCAACAGCCGGCTGACCTTCGCCCTGCTCGGCAAGCTGTGCGTACGCCTGCACCAACGGGTCAATGAAATCGAAACGCTGTCGCTGAAGAATGCCACCCACCGGGTGGTGCGCTACCTGCTGACGCAACTGATGCACGCGCAGCCGGTGGAACGCCAGTTCGAACTGCCGATGGCCAAGCAGCTGATCGCCGGGCATTTGTCGATCCAGCCGGAAACCTTCTCAAGAATCATCCGCCGCCTGATCGATGAAAAGATCATCACCCAGGAGGGGCGGCGCATCGTCATTCTCGATCGGCCACGGCTGGAGCAATTCGAATGAACGCCCTGCCCGTATGCCTGTATTGCGAACACACCAACCCGGCCCGGGCCAGCACTTGCGAGCACTGCGGCATGCCGCTGCCGGCCACCGCAGCGTTGGCCGGGGCACGCCAGCAACTGCGCTTTCTGTGGTTTTGCATCGGCCTGACGCTGTTCTGCGTGGCGATGGTGTTCTGGTTACCGCGCTAAGGCTGGGTCAACTGCCGATACAGCTGCGGCAAACGCAGCGGCAGTTGCTCAGGCTGGCGAATCAGCGCGTAGCCGTTGCTGCCGAACATGTACGGCAAATAAGCACCGGCTTGGCGGTCGATGGTGATGCAAAAGGGCGTCAAGCCCATGCGCCGGGCTTCGTGCACGGCTTCGCGGGTGTCTTCAACGCCATAACGCCCTTCATAGAGGTCCAGGTCATTGGGCTTGCCATCGGTGAGCAGCAGCAACAGCTTGCGCCGCCGTTTGCAGCCGCCGAGCAACTGGCTGGCCTGGCGAATCGCCGCGCCCATGCGGGTGTAGTAACCGGGTTTGAGGCCCTGAATCTTGCCGCGCGTGACATCGTTGTAGCGTTGCTCGAAGGCTTTCAGTTGCTGCAGGCGCACCTGTTGGCGACGCAGCGACGAGAAGCCGTACAAAGCAAAGTCATCCCCCACTGCTGACAAGGTTTCGCCGAACAGCAGCAAGCTGTCGCGGATCACTTCGATCACCCGCTGTTCATCGTTCAGGTGCGCATCGGTGGACATCGACACATCCGCCAGCAGCAGGCAGGCGAGGTCCCGGCGCGTGTGGCGCTGTTCCATGAACAAGCCGCGCTCGGCACACTGGCCATGCACGCGCTCGACATGAAAATCCAGCCAGGCCTGCAAATCCAGCTCGCTGCCCTGAGGCTGCTGGCGCAACCATTGGCGATCGGTGCGCAGTTGCTCGAACTGCCGGCGCAAGCGCCGTGCCGAGGTTTGCAGCCGTGCTGGCAGTGGCTGGGGCTCGCAGTCGCGGGGTTCAAGCAGTTGCAGGTTGACGAAGTTGGCCTGCAAGCGCCCCTGGCGATAGTCCCACTCCGGCAGCTTGATGCCGTCGCCCAGGGGAATGTCGTCGACCTGGGCCGGCGGCAGGTCCAGGTGCAGTTTCAGGCCGCCGCCCTTGCGGATACGGGTGCGCGACAAGGTCAGCTGATCGAGGTCCTCGGCCACCCGGGCGGCATCCGGGTCCTGGCTGTCATCTGCCCAGCGGTCGAGGTCGACGTGTTCGGTCCAGCTGAACAGGTTCTCCAGGCGCACGATCAACAGGCCGCCCTTGGCCGGGCGCTCCTCGATGCGGGTGGCGCGCTTGCGTCCGCCCTGCTGCTCGCCGGGGGTATTGGGCAGCTCGTTTTGGGCGTCTTCAAGGTCGCCAGCCTGGGTGCTGGCAAGCTGCAGGGGTGGATACAGCCACAGCGGCAGTGGCCAGGCCGCCCGTTCGCTGCGCGGAAAATCCTCGACGCTGCCCGGCTCGCGCAGGGCTTGGCGCAAGGCGCGCTCAAGCCGCGCTTCATCGGCGCTCAGCGCGGCCGGATCCGGGCGCAGTTGCAGGTGGGCATCGACCAGCCGTTGGTAACGGCCCACCAACCCCGGAAAGCGTTGCAGCAGCTCGCGCGTCCAGCGCTGATTGTCCCGCCCCCAATGACGCATCGGCCCCGATTGCGCCGCGAGCATGGCCAGCCAGCGGTACAGCTCCTGGTTCAAGGCAGCATCTGCGAACACCGCAAGCTGCGCCGGCAAGCGCAGATTATGCCCGTCACACCAGGCCAGCGGCGCCTGCTTGCAGGTGCCGGCGATCTGCTGCAACAGGCTGCGGCGCAGCAGCAGGTCACGCTCGCTGGCCGCCTCCACCCCCATGCCGCCCGCCCCGCCCATGGCCCTGAACAACAGGGCCAGGGCCCGTTGTCGCGGCGCCAGCGCTACTTGCGCCGCGGGGAAATCGGCACTCGCCCGGCGGGTGATGAAACGATGCCAGACACTGCCAACCCACTCTTCCATTTCAACCGTGAAGGCCATGTTGCCTCCTTTGCACAAAGCAGAAAGCGGCCCGCTGGATCAGCCGGGCCGCACATGATCAAGCAACCGCCGGGGTCATGACGGCACTACCCTGGCTGGCGCGCGCAGCGCTGCACGCCCGCGCTGACGAAAGCTCAGCAGGTAGCACAACAGGCCCGCGAGAAAGCCCACGCCGCTGACCAGCCGCGCCCAGAACAGCCCGCGCAACTGATCGGCGGTGGACATGAACGGCAAGGCCGTGCCGTCTTCGGCCCAGCGCTGCAACAGCACCTGGACCACGCCGGCGGCGGTGAGCAGCAAGGTGATCATCACCATCGACAGGGTCATCAGCCAGAAGCCCCACACTTCAAGGGTCTGCGAACGCTCATCGGCGGCCTCGCCGAGCCCGCGCAGGCGCGGCATGGCGTAGCTGATCAGGGTCATGACGATCATCGCGTAGGCACCGTAGAAGGCCAGGTGGCCGTGGGCGGCGGTCAGTTGCGTGCCATGGGTGTAAAAATTGACCGGTGCCAGGGTGTGCAGGAAACCCCAGACCCCGGCACCGAAGAACGCGGTCACCGTGGTGCCTTTGGCCCACAATGTGGCGGCGCGGTTGGGGTGCTGGCGGCGGCGGTTTTTCACCATGCTGAAGGCGAACATGACCATGGCCAGGAACGGCAGCGGCTCCAGCGCCGAGAAGATCGAACCGACCCACAGCCACACCTCGGGCGCACCGATCCAGAAGAAGTGGTGGCCGGTACCGATGATGCCGGTAATCAGCGCCATGGCGATGATCACATACAGCCATTTTTCCACCACTTCGCGGTCGACCCCGGTGATCTTGATCAGCACGAAGGCCAGCATCGAGCCCATGATCAGTTCCCACACGCCCTCGACCCAAAGATGCACCACCCACCACCAGTAGAACTTGTCGCGGGCAAGGTTCCCCGGGTTGTAGAAGGAGAACAGGAAGAACACCGCCAGACCAATCAGGCCGGTCATCATCACCATGCTCACGGTGGTCTTGCGGCCCTTGAGCAGGGTCATGCCGATGTTGTAGAGAAAGCCCAGGCAGACCACGACGATGCCCAGCTTGGTGATGGTCGGCTGCTCGAGGAACTCGCGCCCCATGGTCGGCAGCAGCTCGTTGTGAGTCAGCCGCGCAAGGCCGGCATAGGGCACCAGCAGGTAGCCGAGGATAGTCAGCACCCCGGCGGCGGCGAACACCCAGAACAGCAAAATCGCCAGCTTCGGGCTGTGCAGCTCGCGGTCGGCCTCCTCCGGCACCAGGTAGTAGGCGGCGCCCATGAAGCCGAACAGCAGCCAGACGATCAGCAGGTTGGTGTGCACCATGCGCGCCACGTTGAACGGAATGGCCGGGAACAGGAAGTCCCCGATCACGTATTGCAGGCCCATGATCAAACCGAACAGCACCTGGCCGAGGAACAGGATCAGGGCGAACACGAAGTAGGGTTTGGCAACGGCCTGGGAGGCAAATTTAAGATGCGGATTGGCAACGTTCATCACTCAGCCCTCCTGGTTTGGCGGCCAGCCATTGGTATTGATGTTCGAGCTCCATTTGAGGAATTCGGCGATGTCGTCGACTTCCTGTTCGCTCAGGTTGAACTGCGGCATGGCCCGGCGGCCGGGCACGCCCAGCGGCTGCATTTTCATCCAGGCATGCATGAACGGCTTGAAGCCCTCCTCGCCGCCGCGGCGCTTGAACACGTTGCCCAGCTCCGGCGCAAAGTACGCGCCCTCGCCCAACAGGGTGTGGCAGCCGACGCAGTTGTTCTGCTCCCAGACCGTCTTGCCGCGCACCACCGCGTCGGTCAATTGCGCGACGTTGCTGCGTTCGGGAAAGGTCTGTTCGGTGTGGTAGGTCAAAGCCAGGAATATCAGGAAGAAGAACACGCTTCCCCCGAAATAGATGTTCCTGGCCATGCCCTTGGTGAAGGTCTCTGACATGGTCGCTTCCTCATTGCTTGGCCTGGCCATGATAGAAAGCGCGGGGCAAAAACCTGCTTGATGGCGATCAAGAAACGCCGATGGTTTTACTCAGGTATTAGCCGCGCAGGTGCAGGCCAAGGCCCACCAGCGCCGCCAGCACCAGGGCCCAGCTCAGCAACAGCCAGCGCCAACGCTGCGGGCCGTGGCGCAGTTCCATGAAGCCGTCGGTGATCAGCCAGGCCTTGGCCGCCGCCAGTAGCAGGATGACCGTGCCCTGGCCGAGCATCACCGTGCCCAGGCTCAGGCACGCCAGGGCAAGCCAGCACAGCAAAAGAACTATCGATGTGGGCATGCGCCCTCCTCAACCCAGCAGGTAAACCAGCGGGAACAGCAGCACCCAGACCAGATCGACCATGTGCCAGTACAGCACCCCGGATTCGAAGCCGCTGCACTGGCCAGGGCCATAGCCGCGATGCCAGGCCGTCAGCGCCAGCCAGGCCAGGATCAGCATGCCGAGCAGCACATGGAGAAAATGAAAGCCCGTGAGAATCCAGTACAAGGTGAAGAAGGTGTTGCGCTCGATGCCCAGCCCAGCGCCGAGCAGGTGGCGGTATTCGCCGAGCTTGAGCCACACGTAGACGCAGGCGACCAGTAAGGCGGCGAGCAGCAACAATGCCGCCCGCCTCGGCTGCCCCTGGCGCACCTGCACCTGGGCCAGCGCCGCCAGCGCCCCGGCACTGAGCAGGCTCAGGGTCATGGCCAGGCCCGTGGAGGCGTCGAGCAAGGCGCGGCTGGCGGCAAACAGCTGCGGCTTGAGGTGATGGGTCACGGCAAAGGCCAGGATCAGGATGGCGAACACCGACAGCTCGGCGAGGATGAACAGCCACATCGCCAGGTCGCCCGGCAACTGCCGGGGCAGTTGCTCAGCCGAAGTGGACATCGACCACGTCCATCAACGCCGCCACCGTCACCGGGTCATCGCTGAGCGGCTCGGCCAGGCAAGCCAGGCAGGCCTGCCTCGGGTTCATGCCGGCGCCGATCATCCGTGCGGTGAAAATCAGCAGGCGGGTCGAGGCCACCTCTTCCAGGTCATGCTGGTCCAGGCGCCGCAAGGCCTGGCCGAGCTTGACGATCTGGTTGGCCAGGGCGCCATCGACCCCGGCCTCGCGGCGCACGATGCGCGCTTCTTCGGCGGCGGGCGGATAGTCGAACCGCAGGGCCACGAAACGCTGGCGGGTGCTGGGCTTCATGCCCTTGAGCAGGTTCTGGTAACCGGGGTTATAGGACACCACCAGCATGAACGACGGCGGCGCCTGCAGCACTTCGCCGGTGCGTTCGAGAAACAGCTCGCGGCGGCCATCGGCCAGCGGGTGCAGCACCACCACGGTGTCCTGGCGTGCTTCGACCACTTCGTCGAGGTAGCAGATGCCGCCCTCGCGCACTGCCCGGGTCAATGGCCCGTCCTGCCACCAGGTGCCCTGGGCGCCGATCAGGTGGCGGCCGATCAGGTCGGCAGCGCTGAGGTCGTCGTGGCAGGCCACGGTGTGCAGGGGCAGTTTCAGGCGATGGGCCATGTGCTGGACAAAGCGGGTCTTGCCACAACCGGTGGGGCCTTTGATCAGCACCGGCATGCCGTGGCGCCAGGCCTGTTCGAACAATGCCAGTTCGTTGCCTTGCGCTTGGTAGAAGGGTTCGCAGCGGGGTTCTGTGAGGTCCATGGCTTACCTGGATAGACAGCGGGTTCGACGACCACGCTAAGAGCCCCTGCGACAACCTGGCAAGCGCCATGGCCGGCAAACTTGATCGCCGTCAAGCGGTCCGCGGCCTGCTCCGGCATAGCCTTTCCAGGCACCAAGAACCTGCGCTCTGTCCTGGCATTCCAGCACATCGCAAAGGTCTAGCCTGAGGAGAGAAGGAATGCTGATCAGTAACCGAAAAACCTTTGCCCTGAGCCTCGCCAGCCTCTGTTCGGCGCTGGCGCTGGCGTTGCCCACCAGCGTCGGCGCCGAGCAGAAAAGCGCTGCCGCGCAACCGGCCATGGTCACCACGGCCGGCGCGCCGGACATGACCCAGGCCGATTTCGATGCCGCCAAGGAGATCTACTTCCAGCGCTGCGCCGGTTGCCACGGCGTGCTGCGCAAGGGCGCCACCGGCAAGCCGCTGACCCCGGACATCACCCAGGCCCGTGGCCAGGCCTACCTGGAAGCGCTGATCAGCTACGGCTCGCCGGCCGGCATGCCGAACTGGGGCACCTCCAATGCGCTGACCAAGGCGCAGATCACCAGCATGGCCCACTTCATCCAGCACACCCCGCCCACCCCGCCGGAATGGGGCATGGCCGAAACCCGCAACACCTGGAAGCTGCTGGTCAAACCCGAAGACCGCCCCACTCACCAGTTGAACAAGCTCAACCTGCAGAACCTGTTCTCGGTGACCCTGCGCGACGACGGCAAGATCGCCCTGATCGACGGCGACAGCAAGCAGATCGTCAAGCTCATCGAGACCGGCTACGCCGTGCACATCTCGCGGATCTCGGCGTCCGGCCGCTATCTGCTGGTGATCGGCCGCGATGCGCGCATCGACATGATCGACCTGTGGCCCAAAGAGCCGACCAAGGTGGCCGAAATCAAGGTCGGCATCGAGGCGCGCTCGGTGGAAACCTCCAAGTTCAAGGGCTTCGAAGACAAGTACACCATCGCCGGCTCCTACTGGCCGCCGCAGTTCACCATCATGGACGGCGAGACCCTGGAGCCCAAGCAGATCGTCTCGACCCGCGGCATGACCGTCGACAAGCAGGAGTACCACCCCGAGCCACGGGTGGCGGCGATCATCGCCTCCCACGAATGGCCGGAGTTCATCGTCAACGTCAAGGAAACCGGCAAGGTCATGCTGGTCAACTACGAAGACATCAAGAACCTCACCATCACCAGCATCGACGCCGCGCCGTTCCTGCATGACGGTGGCTGGGACAGCAGCCATCGCTACTTCATGACCGCGGCCAACAACGCCAACAAGGTGGCGGTGATCGACTCCAAAGAGCGCCGCCTGACCGCCCTGGTCGACGTCGGCAAGACCCCGCACCCCGGCCGTGGCGCCAACTTCGTGCACCCGCAGTTCGGCCCGGTGTGGGCCACCAGCCACCTGGGCGATGCCGGCATCTCGATGATCGGTACCGACCCACTGAAGTACCCGCAGTACGCCTGGAAACAGGTCGGCTCGCTCAAGGGCCAGGGCGGCGGCTCGCTGTTCATCAAGACCCACCCCGACTCGCGCCACCTGTACGTTGACACCACCCTGAACCCGGACACCAAGCTCAGCCAGTCGGTGGCGGTGTTCGACATCGACAAGCTCGATGCCGGCTACAAGGTGCTGCCGATTGCCGAGTATTCGGGGATCAAGCAAGGCGCCCTGCGCGTGGTCCAGCCCGAGTACAACAAGGCCGGTGACGAGGTGTGGTTCTCGGTGTGGAACGGCCAGACCGAGGAGTCGGCACTGGTGGTGATCGACGACAAGACCCTGGCGCTCAAGCAGGTGATCAAGGACAAGCGGCTGATCACCCCGACCGGCAAGTTCAATGTCTACAACACCCAACACGACATTTATTGAGCTTCATCAACGCAAGGAGTCGTCATGAAAAATACCCTGCTTTCACTCTGCACCCTGGCCACTGCGTTGAGCCTGCAACCGGCCCTGGCCGATGACGCACTGGCGTTGTTCCAGAGCAAGTCCTGTGTGGCCTGCCATGCCGTCGACGCCAAGCTGGTAGGCCCGGCGCTCAAGGAGGTGGCAGCAAAGAATGCCGGCATCAGTGGCGCCGCCGATACGCTGGCCAGCCATATCAAGAACGGTACCCAAGGCAACTGGGGGCCGATCCCGATGCCGGCCAATGCGGTCAGTGATGAAGAAGCAAAACAGTTGGCCAACTGGGTCTTGAGCCTCAAGTAACCCACCCACGGAGGGCGTCATGAATACTTACCGCTGTGTTGTGAGCCTGGCGTCCCTCCTGCTTGTTCCCCCTGCTTTCGCCGCGCCTGACGCCCAGCGCCAGGCGCAGCTCGAACACCTGCTGGCCCAGGACTGCGGCGCCTGCCATGGCCTGCACCTGACCGGCGGCCTGGGCCCGGAACTGACGCCGGCGGCCCTTGCCGGCAAACCCCGCGATGGTCTGCTCGCCACCGTGCGCCTGGGCCGCCCCGGCACCGCGATGCCCGCCTGGGAGGCGCTGCTGAGCGCCGACGACATCGGCTGGCTGGTCGATCATCTTTTGCAAGGAGCATCTGCCCCATGATCCGACACGTACTGTTACCCGCCACCTGCGCGCTGCTGTTGTCCGCCTGTACCCAGGCTCCGCTGCGCGGCACTGGCGACCTGGGCCTGGTGGTGGAACGCGCCAGCGCCAGCGTGCAGATCATCGACAGCAGCGCCGGCAAAGCCCTGGCGCGCATCGACGGGCTGGGCGATTTGTCCCATGCCTCGGCGGTGTTTTCCCGCGACCAGCGCTACGCCTATGTGTTCGGCCGTGACGGCGGCCTGACCAAGGTCGATCTGCTCCAGCAGCGCATCGACAAACGCCTGATCCAGGGCGGCAACAGCATCGGTGGTGCGATCAGCCAGGACGGCAAGCTGATCGCGGTGTCCAACTACGTGCCTGGCGGGGTCAAGGTCTTCGATGCGCACAGCCTTGAGCTGGTCGCCGACATCCCCGCCACCCTGCTCGCCGACGGCACCAAGCGCTCGCGGGTGGTCGGCCTGGTTGACGCGCCCGGCCAGCGCTTCGTGTTCAGCCTGTTCGACAGCGGCGAGATCTGGAGCGCCGACTTCAGCCACGGCAATACGCCGCAGATCACCCGGTTTACAGGTATCGGCCAGCAACCCTACGACGCGTTGATCACCGCCGATGGCCGCTATTACATGGCCGGGCTGTTCGGCGAAGACGGCATGGCCCAGCTCGACCTCTGGCACCCGGAGCATGGGGTCAAGCGCGTGCTCGGCGACTACGGTCGCGGCCAGGCCAAGTTGCCGGTGTACAAGATGCCGCACCTGGAAGGCTGGGCGGTGGCCGATAACCAGGCTTTCGTGCCGGCGGTCGGGCGCCATCAGGTACTGGTGATGGATGCGCGCACCTGGCAGCAGACCGACGCCATCGCCGTCGCCGGGCAACCGGTGTTCGTCAGCGCCCGTCCGGACGGGCGCCAGCTGTGGGTCAACTTCGCCTACCCGGACAATGACCGGGTGCAGGTCATCGATACCGAAACCCACAACGTCATTGCCGACCTCAAGCCAGGCCCCGCCGTGCTGCACATGGAGTTCACCGCCCGTGGCGACCAGTTGTGGCTGTCGGTGCGTGACGCCAACCAGGTGCAGGTCTGGGACCCGTACAGCCTCAAGCGGCTCGCCACCCTGCCGGCCACCGCCCCCAGCGGCATCTTCTTCAGCAGCCGCGCCCAGCAGATGGGGTACTGAGATGCCGCTAGACACTCTCGAACGGCGCCTCATCCAACACTACCAACATGGCATGCCGATCTGCGCCGAACCCTACCTGGAGATGGCCCAGGCGCTCGGCTGCAGCGAGGATCAGGTCATCGCCTGCCTGCAGCGGATGGCCGGGCATGGCCGCCTGTCGCGCATCGGCCCGGTGTTCGAACACCGCCGCGCCGGCGCCAGCACCCTCGCCGCCCTGGCCGTGCCCGCCGAGCGCCTGCAACAGGTGGCCGAGCGCATCAGCCAGTACCCCGAGGTCAACCACAACTATGCCCGCGAGCACCACTACAACCTCTGGTTCGTACTGACCGGGCCCGACCGCCCGCACCTGCAGCGCATCCTCGACGAACTGCAAGCCGATACCGGCCTGACCCCGCTCGACCTGCCGATGCTCACCGCCTACCGCATCGACCTCGGCTTTGCCCTGGGAGACGCGCCATGAGCTGTATTCTCGATCCCGCGCAAAGCCTGGCCCTGCGGCGCCTGCTTGAAAGCGGCCTGCCCCTGCTTGCGCGCCCCTACCAGCACCTCGCCCGGCAGATCGGCGCCGAAGAACAGCAGGTGCTGGCACAGATCAACCAATGGCAGCAGCAAGGCCTGTTCCGCCGCCTGGGCCTGGTGCTCAACCACCGCGCCCTGGGCTTTACTGCCAACGCCATGCTGGTGCTGGACATCCCCGACGCCCTGATCGACGAAGTCGGCCAGCGCCTGGGCCGCGAGCCGCTGGTCAGCCTCTGCTACCAGCGGCCACGGCGCTTGCCGCAATGGCGCTACAACCTGTTCTGCATGGTCCATGGCCGCCAGCGCGAGCGGGTCGAGGCGCAGATCGCGGCGTTGCTCGAGCAGCACCTGCTCAGCGACCTGCCCTACCAGGTCTTGTTCAGCACCCAGGCTTTCAAACAGTGCGGTGGCCGCTTCGCCCCCGCCAGCAGCGGAGCAAGCGCCCATGGATGAACTCGACCGCCGCCTGATCAACCGCCTGCAATTGGGCCTGCCGCTGGTGCCCCAGCCCTGGCAGGTGCTGGCCGAGGAATTGGGCAGCAGCAGCCAGCAACTGCGTGAACGTCTGCAACGCCTGCTCGACGACGGCACCCTGACCCGCTTCGGGCCAATGTTCGACATCGAACGGCTGGGCGGCGCCTTTACCCTGGCGGCGCTGACGGTGCCTGAAGCACGCTTCGAGGCCGTTGCCGCCGAGCTTGCGGCGATGCCCGAAGTCGCTCACAACTACCGCCGCGAACACCCCTTCAACATGTGGTTCGTCCTCGGCTGCGCCAGCCTCGAGCACCTGGACCAGACCCTGCAGCGCATCCAGCAGCGCACCGGCCTGACCCCGCTCAACCTGCCCAAGGAGGAGACCTACCATGTCGGTTTGTACTTCCCGGTCTGAACAGGCCCTGGCCCTGCGCCTGGTACAACTGACCCAGGCCGGCCTGCCGCTGGTGGACGATCCCTGGGGCTGGCTGGCCGGGCAGCTGCACCTGAGCGTCGAGGCAACCCTGGCCCTGCTCAAGCGCCTGCAGGCTGACGGCGCCATTCGCCGCATCGCTGCCGTGCCCAACCATTACCGCCTGGGCTATCGCTTCAACGGCATGACCGTCTGGGATGTCGACGACGCGCAGATGCCCCGCCTGGGCCGGCTTATCGGCGCCCAGCCCTTCGTCAGCCACTGCTACCGGCGCCCGCGCAACGGCAGTTGGCGCTACAACCTGTTCGCCATGGTCCATGGCCGCAGCGCCACCGAAATCGACAGCTACCGCGAACACCTGCGCTACCTGCTGGGTGATGCCTGCCGGGCCGACGACATGCTGGTCAGCAGCCGCATCCTGAAGAAAACCGGTTTACGCCTGCCCACCAGCCACTGAGCAAGGAGCGTCGCATGTTGAGAATCAGCCAGTACCTGCGCGCCCTGGCCGGCCACGGCCCTGCCCCGCGCACCAGCCCACCGGGCAGCCCGCGCCCGCCGGTGGTGATCTGGAACCTGCTCAGGCGTTGCAACCTGACCTGCAAGCACTGCTACGCCACCTCGGCCGACAGCGTGTTTCGTGACGAGCTGGATACCGAAGCGGCCCTGCAAGTGATCGATGACCTGGCCGATGCCGGGGTCAAGGTGCTGATTCTCTCCGGCGGCGAGCCGCTGCTGCGCGGCGACCTGTTCCTGCTCAGTGCCCATGCCCGCGACCAAGGCATGTTCGTCGCCCTGTCGAGCAACGGCACGCTGATCGATGAGCGCAACATCGCCCAGGTTCGCGCGGCCCGCTTCGACTACGTCGGCATCAGCATCGATGGCCTTGAGGCCACCCACGATGCCTTTCGCCAGCTCAAAGGCAGCTTCGCCAGTTCGCTGAAGGCCATGCGCCTGTGCCGCGAACAGGGCATTCGCGTCGGCATGCGCACCACCCTGACCCAGGACAACCACGCCCAGCTGCCGGCTTTACTGGCGCTGATGCGCGACTGTGACGTGGGCAAGTTCTACCTCTCGCACCTGAACTACAGCGGCCGCGGCAAGCGCAGCCGCAAGCTCGACGCGCTGCAGCAGATGAGCCGTGAGGCGATGAACCTGCTGTTTGATCAGGCCTGGGATGATATCCAGCACGGCCGCGACAGCGACTTCGTCAGCGGCAACAACGATGCCGATGCCATCCTGTTGCTGCAGTGGACTGCGCGTCATCTACCCGAGCACTACCCGCAACTGGAGCAGATGCTGCGCGCCTGGGGCGGCAATGCCTCGGGCTGCGCCATCGCCAATATCGACAACACCGGCGAAGTGCACCCCGACACCTACTGGTGGCAGCACTCGGTAGGCAACGTGCGCCGCACGCCGTTCCGCACCCTGTGGCTGGAGCAGCCCGATCCTCTGCTGTTGCGCCTGCGCGAGCATCCCCGGGCCGTGACCGGGCGCTGCGCCGCCTGCCATTGGCTGAGCATCTGCAACGGCAACACCCGCACCCGCGCCTGGGCCGCCGGTGACCTCTGGGGCCAGGACCCCGGCTGCCACCTGAGCGATGAAGAAATCGGCCTGCCGCCATCGGCGCGCATTCCTTGCGTCACGCATTGACAACCTGACCGGGCAAGCCGCCGACACAGGCGGCGACCCGGCGCCCCTGATGATGGAACAAGGAACGCCCTCATGCATTGTGCCTCCGTTCTACCTGCCGCCCTGCACTCGCCCTTCAGCCCCGGCGAAGTCGCCCTGGTCGGTGCCGGGCCCGGCGATCCGCGCCTGCTCACCCTGCGCGCCTGGAGCCTGCTGATGCAGGCCGATGCCGTGGTCTATGACCGCTTGATCAGCAGTGAACTGCTGGCCCTGATCCCGCCCGCTTGCCGCCGCCATTACGTTGGCAAGATCAGCGGCTACCACAGCCTGCCCCAGGCACAGATCAACCAGTTGCTGGTCGACCTGGCGGCCCAGGGCCAGCGGGTGGTGCGGCTCAAGGGCGGCGACCCGTTCATCTTCGGCCGGGGCGCCGAAGAACTCGACTTCCTCCTGCAGCACGGCATCGATTGTCAGGTGGTACCGGGCATCACTGCCGCCGCCGGCTGCAGCGCCTATGCCGGGATCCCCCTGACCCACCGCGACCTGGTCAACTCCTGCCGTTTCATCACCGGCCACCTGCAACACGACGGCGCGCTCAACCTGCCCTGGCAGAGCCTGGCCGACAGCAGCCAGACCCTGGTGTTCTATATGGGCCTGGCCAATCTGCGGCTGATCACCGAGCAGTTGATCGCTGCCGGGCTTGCCGCCGATACCCCGGCGGCCCTGATCAGCCGCGGCACTTGCGCCGACCAGCAGGTGCTGCGCGGCACCCTCGCACACTTGCCAATGCTGGCGCGGCAATGCCCCGCCGCCACGCCGACGCTGACGGTGATCGGCAAGGTGGTCGGGCTGTTCGCCGAACAGGCGCTGCGCCACCCGGCGCACTTTGCCGGTGCCGCGCTTGCCGCCGAGGTCGCACCATGAAAGCCCTGGCCCTTGTCCCGCTGTTATGGATGGCTTCGGCCCAGGGCAGCGCGGCCCTCGACCAGGCCGCCCTGGACTATCAGCAGCATTGCCAGCAGTGCCATGGCGCCAATCGTTTCGGTGCCAGCGGCCCGGCCCTGCTGCCGGAAAGCCTGAGCCGGATCAAGCCCGCCGAGATTCGCCAGGTGATCGCCTCCGGCCGCCCGGCCAGCCAGATGAGCGGCTTTGCCAAGGTATTGAGCTCAGCCCGGATCGACGGCCTGGTGACCTACCTGCAACAGCCCCCGGCCACACCACCGACCTGGAGCGATGCCGAGATCCGCGCCAGCCACCAGGTGCTCAATGCCGTCGACAGTCTTCCAGGCACACCCCAGCACGCTGCCGACCCCCTGAACCTGTTCGTGGTCGTTGAAGCCGGCGATCACCACATCAATATCCTCGACGGCGACCGCTTCACCGTGCTGGCACGCTTTGCCTCGCATTTTGCCGTGCACGGCGGTCCGAAGTTCTCTCCCGATGGCCGCTTCGTCTACTTTGCCTCCCGCGACGGCTGGGTCAGCCAGTACGACTTGCACAACCTGAAACTGATCGCCGAGGTGCGCGCCGGGCTCAATACCCGCAACCTGGCGGTGAGCAAGGACGGGCGCTGGGTGCTGGTGGGCAACTACCTGCCAGGCAACCTGGTGCTGCTCGATGCCCGCGACCTGACGCCAGTGAAAACCATCGCTGCGGTTGGCCAGGACGGCACGCCGTCGCGGGTCAGCGCGGTGTACACGGCACCGCCACGGGACAGTTTCATCGTGGCGCTCAAGGACGTGAAAGAGGTCTGGGAACTGTCCAGCGCCGGCCAGCCCGACTTCGTGCCGCGAAGGATTGCGGCCGAGGATTTTCTCGACGATTTCTCCTTCTCGCCGGACTACCGGCAACTGCTGGCCACCTCCCGCAAGGCCAACGGCGGCCAGGTGATTGACCTCGATAGCGGCCAGGTGCTCAGCCGCATTGCCCTGCCCGGCATGCCGCACCTGGGCTCCGGCACCTGGTGGCGGCGCAACGGCGACTGGGTGTTCGCCACGCCGAACATCAGCCAGGGCCTGATCTCGGTGATCGACCTCAAGACCTGGCGCCTGATCAAGGAGATCCCCACCCTGGGCCCGGGCTTTTTCATGCGCAGCCACGCCAACTCGGCCTATGCCTGGACCGATGTGTTCTTCGGCCCCGACAACGACGCCATCCACCTGATCGACAAGCAGACCCTGGAAATCGCCCACACCCTGCGGCCGATGCCGGGCAAGACCGCTGCCCATGTCGAGTTCAGCCACGACGGCCGCTATTTGCTGCTGAGCATCTGGGCCAACGACGGCGCGCTGATCGTCTACGACAGCCAGACCCTCGAGGAGGTCAAGCGCATTCCCATGAACAAGCCCTCGGGCAAGTACAACGTCGGCAACAAGATCGAGTTCGCCGAGGGCACTTCGCACTAAACGGTGCGCGAAAACTGGCCTTTACGCCCACCGCCCAGGTAGGCGTCAAAGGCCATGGCGGTGTTGCGCATCATCAAGTGGCCCTGGGGCAGCAACTGCAAGGCGTGTTGATCAAGCGCCAGCAACTGGTCATCCACCTGCTCGGCCAGCTGCTCCAGGGCTTCGGCGAAGTAGTCGTTGAAGCAGATACCGTGCGCGGCCTGGAACCGGTCAAAATCGATGCGGCCATGGCACATCAGCTGGTTGATCACCTCGCGGCGCAGCAGGTCGTCGGCATTCAGGCGGTAGCCACGCTGGATCGGCAGCAGGCCCTGATCGAGCCACGCATAGTACTGGGACAGCAGCTTGACGCTCTGGCTGTAGCTGTCACCTACCTTGCCGATAGCCGACACGCCCAGGCCGATCAGGTCGCAGTCGGCATGGGTCGAGTAGCCCTGAAAGTTGCGCTGCAGGGTGCCATTGGCCCGGGCCAGGGCCAATTCGTCGTCCGGCAAGGCGAAGTGATCCATGCCGATGTACACGTAACCGGCGTCGGTCAGGCGCTGGATGGTCAGCTCCAGCAGCTCCAGCTTGCGCTCCGGCGGCGGCATGTCTTCGCGGCGGATCATCCGCTGCGCCCGCACTTGCTCGGGCAGGTGGGCATAGCTGTAGGCGGCGATGCGGTCCGGGCGCAGGGCGATGATCTTGCCCAAGGTCACGTCGAAGCTCTGCACCGTTTGCAGCGGCAGGCCGTAAATCAGATCGACGCTGACCGACTTGAAGCGCGCCTCGCGTGCTGCGGCCACCAACGCGTAGATCTGTTCTTCGCTTTGCCGGCGATTGACCGCCGCCTGCACAGCGGCGTCGAAATCCTGCACGCCGAAACTCAGGCGATTGAAGCCCAGGCCGCGCAGCATCTGGATTTGCCCGGTACTGACGGTGCGCGGATCGACCTCGATGGAAAACTCGTGATCGTCGCTGTCATCGAGGTTGAACGCCTGGTGCAGGCAGTCCATCAATTCGGCCAGTTGCGCGTTGCTCAGGTAGGTCGGCGTGCCGCCCCCCAGGTGCAGCTGGGTCAGCTTGCGACTGCGCTCGAACAGCGCGCCCTGCAGGGCAATCTCACGCTTCAGGTAGCCCAGGTACTCGGCCGCGCGATGGGTCTTGCGGGTGATGATCTTGTTGCAGGCGCAGTAATAGCAAAGGCTCTGGCAAAACGGGATATGGATATAGGCCGACAGCGGCTTGGGCCTCGGCGCCTGGTTGCTGGCCTGCACGGCCTGCAGGTAGTCATCGACGGCGAAGGCCGGGTGAAACTGCGGCGCGGTCGGGTACGAGGTATAGCGCGGCCCTGGACGGTCGTACTTTTTCACCAGGGCGCGGTTGAATTCAAAGGCTGGCATCGTGATCGACCCATTGCTGATGGAGGGAAAGCCCCGGGCTGCTCTGTTCGAACAGCTGGCAGATGGCATCCACTTCCACCCGGCCGGCGGGCAATATGCTGATGTAACGCGCTGACAACTCGACCAGCCCGGCCCGACTCATGGCCTCCAGCTGGCGCCAGGCGCTTGCAAAGTACTGGCGAAAATCCACGCCGTAACGGGCCTCGATGGCCTGGATATCCAGCTCCAGGTCACAGGCCAGGCGCTCGGTTACCCGCTGGCGCAACTGGTCATCCGCCTCGCAGCGCCAGCCTCGGCAGGTGGCCAACTGGTCGTTGCCCAGCTGTTGCAGGTAGTGCGCGAGGCTCAGGGCATTCTGCGCATAGAGTTCGTCGAACTGGCTGATCGCGCCCAGGCCCAAGCCGACATGGTCGCAGTAGCCGTGCCGGGTAAAACCCTGGCAATTGCGGCGCAGGCGCCCGCGTTCCTGGGCGATGGCCAGATCGTCGTCGGCGCGCACGAACTGGCCCAGGCCGATGTGCTGGTACCCCGCCGCCGGCAGTTGCTCAAAACAGATGCGCCGCATCAGCGCCTTGTCCTGCTCGCTGCAGGGCGCTTGCCGGGCACTGTGGGCGTAGCGCGCTGGCGCCTGGGCATAATCGAACACCTGCAGGCGGTCGGGCTCGAGCTCGATCAGGGTGGCAAGCTTGCGGGCGAAGCTGTCCGGGGTCTGCCAGGCGTGGCCATAGCCAAGGTCGACACTCACCGAGCGAAAATCGAAGGTGCGCGCAGCATCGATCAGCGAATGAATCGGCGCCGGGTTCTGGCAACGGGCTGCCGACGGCACACCACCCTGGCCGCCATCGGGCACACCGATGCTGACATGGTTGAACCCCTGGTCACGCAACAGGCCCATGGTCGCCCAGTCGGTGTGATGCAGATCGACTTCAACGCCGTAGTCACCCAATTCGTGTTGCAGAAAATTGAAGCGTTGGCGCAGTTGCCCCATCAACTGCTGCAGCACCTCGGGCCCTGGGGTAGCGCCGCTCAACTGGAACTGCTCAATGCTCTGGTCGGCTCCCAGGTGGCAGCCGACCAGCGCGATCTCCCGTTGCAGGCCGCGCAGATAGGCGTCTTGCTCCTGACTGTCGAGCCCGGCGGGCAGTTGCACGCCCAAGGACAACGGCCGGTGCTGCTGACGGCTGGCGCGCAGGGCGCGCAACACATCCAGCGAGCCGATGCCGGCATGAAACCTGCGGGTATCGGCATGCCTGCCGGGCTCTCCCGGCCACTGCCCGTGCGGGGTGATCTGCTGCCGGTGGCGATGGAGTGAGTCAAGCATGGCGGGGCTCCGAGACGGGCTACGGAGCATCAGTGTCCGCCCGGAGCGGCCCAGGGGCCTTGATTTGCATCAAGCGCGGCGCGGCTGGCTACCATGTCAGGTAGAACATGGCCTTGGCCAGCAGCAGGATCAGTAGCAGATGAACGAACACACTGTGATGAATGAACTTCACCCGGCCGCTGTTCATCTGCCCGTTGCGAAACCACAGCATGGCCACGAGAAAATGCCCCAGCACGCTGGCGGCAAGCATGATTTTCACCAGCAACAAGGTGCCGAACGACGAGCGCAGGGGCGTCTCCAGCAGCGGCACATAGCGCAGCCAGACCATCCCTACCCCGGCCCCGAACAGCACCAGCAGCACCCAGGGCATCAACTGCCGGGCGCGCTGGCCGATGGCCTGTTCCAGTAGCAGCATGAGCTTGGCCGGCAACTGCTTGCGGATGTGTTCAAGGAACAGCACCTCGAAGAACACCGTACCGATGAAGATCACCGCGGCGAACAGGTGCAGGGATAACAGCAGCGGGTAGAGCATCGGGGCCTCGGCGTGAGTCTGGCACTGGGCTCGACACTAGCGCGGTGGCGGGGTGTGGTGGTTGACGGCAATCAACAAAGCCCGATCCCACAGTGGGTTTGTGTACGCCGCCCCTGTGGGAGCGGGCTTGCCCCGCGATCGAGCGCGCAGCGGTCGTAATCCAGGCGCCGCATGATGTGTTGGCTGTACTGGCCTCATCGCTGGCAAGCCAGCTCCCACAGGTCTTGCACTGCCCCTGGGAGCACAGCCAATCCTGTGGGAGCCGGACTTGCCGGCGATCGAGCGCGCAGCGGTCGTAATCCAGACGCCGCATAATGTGCTGGTTGTACTGGCCTCATCGCTGGCAAGCCAGCTCCCACAGGTCTTGCACTGCCCCTGGGAGCACCGCCAATCCTGTGGGAGCCGGACTTGCCGGCGATCGAGCGCGCAGCGGTCGTAATCCAGACGCCGCATGATGTGCTGGTTGTACTGGCCTCATCGCGGGGCAAGCCCGCTCCCACAGGTCTTGCACTGCCCCTGGGAGCACCGCCAATCCTGTGGGAGCCGGACTTGCCGGCGATCGAGCGCGCAGCGGTCGTAATCCAGGCGCCGCATGATGTGTTGGCTGGACTGGCCTCATCGCGGGGCAAGCTGAACTGGCCTAATGATTTTGGACACCTTCGTCGGGCGCTATTATGGCGCCCAATTGGAGGCAAAATCAGTGCGAAAATCTTACTCGAACGAATTCAAAATCAAAGCTGCCGAGATGGTGCTGGACGATGGTGAGTCAGTCCCTGATGTCTGCGAGAGCCTTGGTCTAGGGCGGACCGCGCTTCGTCGCTGGGTCGAGCAACTGCGCCAGGAACGAGAAGGTCAAACACCGGTCGGCGCGAAGGCCATCACTCCAG
>NZ_OPYO01000015.1:0-164928 GCF_900275665.1 Pseudomonas sp. JV241A | reverse complement strand
GCCTGACAATCAGCACCCGCATGCAAGCTACGAGTGCCACCTTGGCGCACTTGCCACGTGCCCGAAGTGCTTCGTAGCGTGCTTTAAATTCTGTGTTGTGACGGATGATGATCCAGCTCGACATGTACAGCACTCGCCTTACATGGGCCCGACCACCCCATATCTGGCGGTGCCCTCGATGGCTACCACTATCGTTGTTGTAAGGCGCTACGCCCACCAGAGCGGCGATCTGACGGCGGTCCAACTGCCCCAGTTCAGGCAGTGAGGCGAGCAGATTTGCGGCGGTTACTCGACCGATTCCGGTCACTGCCAATAACTGACACGCCCTGGTATCGTCCAGTTGCACCATCGCCTGATCAATTTCTTCGTCGAGGCGTTTGATCAGCACTTTCAGCTGCTCTATATGCTCATCGAAGTGGGCCATCACTGTTGCCGAGCGACATTGCTGGCGACGCCGCTTGTCGTCATCACGGCTCTGCACAAATTGGGCGCGCTGCTTCACCAGCTCTCGCAGCTCTTCGCGTTCAGGGCTGACCGGTTGGCCTTGAGGGGCGCTGAGGTGTGCAGCGAAGTCCGCAAGGACTTCGGCGTCGATCTTGTCGGTTTTGGCTTTTTTACCCATGGCATCGGCGAATTTTCGGGCACGGGCTGGGTTGATGCAGATGGTTTCCAGTCCTGCTGAGGCCAGGGCGATCAACACATCTTTCTCGTAGCCGCCTGTCGCTTCGATCAGCACTCGACTGATATTGAAGTCCTTCAGACGCTCAAGCAACACCTCGAAGCCTGCGGAGTTGTTGGCCACTTCGAAGCGGATTTTCTGAGGCTTGATGCAGATTTCCAAAGTGGCTTTGGCAGTGTCGATTCCAACAGAAGACAACATGGCTGAACCCTCTTACACTCAGTTGTGAGAGCGCTCTGGCTTGGCCCACGCTTGTGATTCGAGAGGCGCTCAATCAACTGTTCGGGCTCGGGCCAGAGTGGAGAGGTGAATGGCAGCTTTGCTCCCACACGTGCTTTAAGCACTACCGGCGTACAGCTTGCCATTCACCGCTCTCACTTCTGATTCTATTCCTACCTCAAGACACAAGCCGGCGTTGCCGGCGATGGGCTGCGTAGCAGCCCCAATCAATGGAAATCCCGGCTCCGCACATCCAGCCCCTGCAACAGCGGGCTCAGATCCTCCAGGCGCTGGGCAATCAGGTGCCGCACCCCGCTCTCGCACTCCAGCCGCCCAGTCACCCGCAGCAGTTGCGAGCCCACCAGCACCCGGCGCTGACGCTCGGCCAGGTCGCGCCAGACCACTACGTTGACGTTGCCGAACTCGTCTTCAAGGGTGACGAAAGTCACCCCGCTGGCCGTCCCCGGCCGCTGACGCCCGGTCACCAGCCCCGCCACGCTGACCCGGTCGCCGTGCCCGGCCTGCTCCAGCGCCTGCGCACTGCGGCAACCCAGGGCATTGAGGCGGCGGCGCAGCAAGGTCAGCGGATGCGGGCCGAGGGTGGTGCCGACGCTGGCGTAGTCGGCGAACATGTCCTCGCTCAGCGACGGCTGCGGTAAATCCACCGGCTCTTCCAGCGGGGCCTCGATGCCGGCGAACAACGGCAACTGCGCCTGCACCGCCGCCACGCTCCAGCGCGCCCGGTAGCGGTCGCTGGCCAGGCCACGCAAGGCCCCGGCATCGGCCAACAACTCACGGCCACGGGCATCCAGGCGCGCCCGCTCGCACAGGTCGCTGACATCACGCCAGCCGCGCTCGGCCCGGGCCTGTTCGATACGCTGGGCATCCTGCTGACGAAAGCCGCGCACCTGGCGCAGGCCCAGGCGAATGGCCAGGGCCTGCCCTGCCCCCGGCTCCAGGCTGCAGTCCCAGTCGCTGTGGCAGACATCCACCGGACGGATCTCGATACGGTGGCGGCGGGCGTCCTGCAAAATCTGGTCGGGGCTGTAGAAGCCCATGGGCCAGCTGTTGATCAACGCGCAAGCAAAGATCGCCGGCTCATGACACTTGAGCCAGCAACTGGCGTAGGTCAGCAAGGCGAAGCTGGCGGCGTGGGATTCAGGAAAACCATAACTGCCAAAGCCCTTGATCTGCTCGAAGATGCGTTCGGCAAATGCTGCGCTGTAGCCGTTGTCGAGCATGCCCCGGGTCAGCCGTTCGCGGTGCGGCTCCAGGCCGCCGTGGCGCTTCCAGGCGGCCATGGCCCGGCGCAACTGGTCGGCCTCGCCCGCCGAGTAACCGCCGGCAACCATGGCCAGTTCCATCACCTGTTCCTGAAACAGCGGCACACCGAGGGTGCGTTCGAAGACCTGCTTCAGCGCCTCGGACGGATAGCTCACCGGCTCAAGCCCCTGGCGCCTGCGCAGGTAGGGGTGAACCATGTCGCCCTGGATCGGCCCGGGGCGGACGATAGCCACCTCGATCACCAGGTCGTAGAAGTTCTTCGGCTTGAGCCGCGGCAGCATGGCCATCTGCGCCCGCGACTCGATCTGGAATACGCCGACGGTGTCGGCGCGGCCGATCATGTCGTAGGTCGCCGTGCAGTCGGCCGGGATGCTTGCCAGGGTCAGCTCGCGGCCGCGATGGCGATACAGCAGGTCGAAACAACGGCGCAAGGCGCTGAGCATGCCCAGGGCAAGGATATCGACCTTGAGCAGGCCGACCAGGTCGAGGTCGTCCTTGTCCCACTGGATCACCGTGCGCTCGTCCATGGCGGCGTTTTCCACCGGCACCAGGCTGTCCAGCGGCTGTTCGGAAATCACGAAGCCACCCGGGTGCTGGGACAGGTGGCGGGGAAAACCGATCAGCTCGCCGGTCAACGCCAGCACCCGGCGCAGCCACGGGCTGTCGGGGTCGAAACCGGCTTCGCGCAGTTGCTCGGGTGGTGGCAGGCGGTCGCTCCAGCGCCCGCAGCAATCAGCCAGGGCGTTGATCTGCTGCACCGGCAAACCCAGCACCCGGGCGATATCGCGCACTGCACCGGCGGCGTGATAGGTGCTGGCCACTGCGGTGAGTGCCGCGCGGTGACGGCCATAGCGGCGGAACACGTACTGCAGCACCTCTTCGCGGCGATCGTGTTCGAAGTCGACGTCGATGTCCGGCGGCTCGTCGCGCTCGCGGGACAAAAAGCGCTCGAACAGCAGGTGGCTTTTCATCGGGTCGAGCTCGGTGATGCCGAGCACGAAGCACACCACCGAGTTGGCCGCCGAGCCACGCCCCTGACAGAGAATGCCCTGGCCCCGGGCAAAGTTGACGATGTCGTGAACGGTAAGGAAGTAGCTTTCGTAGTTGAGCTCGGCAATCAGTTCCAGCTCATGCTCCAGGGACTGGCGAGCCTTGTCGCCGATACCTTCGGGCCAACGCCAGCGCTGGCCCTGCTCGCACAGATGACGCAGCCAGGCGCTGGCCGTCTGGCCTTCAGGCACCAGTTCGCGGGGGTACTGATAGCGCAACTGGCCAAGGTCGAAACGGCAACGCGCGGCAATGCGCAGGCTTTCCTCAAGCAATGCCGGCGGATACAGCTCGGCCAGTTGCGCCAGCGGGCGCAGGTGCCGCTCGCCATTGGCGAACAGGCGCTGCCCGGCCTCGGCAACGCTGCAGTGATGGCGGATGGCAGTCATGCTGTCCTGCAGGGCGCGGCGGCCACGGGCATGCATGTGCACATCGCCGCTGGCCACCGCGGCGATGCCGAGGCTGTCGGCCAGGGCCAGCAGTTGTTGCAGGCGCCGCGGGTCATCCGGGCCACGGTGCAGCTCGACCGCCAGCCATAGCCGCTCGGCGAACACCTTGCGCAACCAGCGGCCGGTGGCCAGGTCATGCTCGGCGCCGTCCGGCACCCATAGCGCCAACAGGCCTTCCAGGGGTTTGTCGAAATCTTCGCGCAGCAACTGGTACTCGCCCTTCTTCGCCCGTCGCCGGCCGAGGGTGATGAGCTTGCACAGGTGCTGGTAACCCGTGAGGTTCTCCGCCAGCAGCACCAGCTTGGGGCCGTCGTGCAGGCGCACTTCGCTGCCGACGATCAGCGCCAGGTCCGCCGCCCTGGCCGCCTGCCAGGCGCGGACGATACCGGCCAGGGTGCACTCGTCGGTGATCGCCAGGGCCTGGTAGCCATGCTGGCGGGCACGCTGGAACAGCTCCTGGGCACTGGAGGCGCCACGCTGGAAACTGAAGTTGGACAGGCAATGCAGTTCGGCGTAACCCGGCGTGTTCATGCGAACCAGCCCTGCAGCCACAACGGGCCGTCTTCACCGAGGGTGCGGTAGGCCCAGCCCTGCAAACCGCTGGCGGTGCGCACCCGGTAGTAGTCACGGCGCACATCGCCGCCGTCCCACCAGCCGGACTCGATGCGCTCGGCGCCGGTCAGCAGGTGCACGCCAGTCCCCGGCAAGGCCTGGGGCTCGACCAGCAACCAGCCCGGGCGCGGCGCACTCGACAATGGCGGCGCCTGACGCGGCCCGTTACCGCTGTGCCAGGCGCATTCCGGGCGGTGATCGGCCTGGGCCGTGAGACCGCGCACCGCCTCGTCGCCAAGCCGTGCGCGCAGGCGTTCGCGCAGTTGCTCCCAGGGCTGGTTCTGCTGTGGGCGCGGGTCGAACAGCTCGGTGCGTTGTGGCACAAACGCCGGCAGGTCTTCGGCCAGCAGGCGCAGGTTGCGCACCGGTGCGGCAATCTGCAGTTGCTCAAGGCGGCCACGGGCCAGCTCGAACAGCATCGACGGGTCACGCTCGGCCGCCAGCAGGCCGACCGACACGCAGGTGTCGGGCCCTTCGGCATGCTCCAGGTGCAGGGCAAAGCGCTGCACGCCGCTGTCACGCCCGGCAAGGAAAGCGGCAAGGTCGTTGATCAGCCGGCGCAGGGGGAACAGCAAGGCCTGATGGGATTCGACATCGAAGTTCAGTTCCAGGCGCGCATCGAAGCGGTCCGGCGGCAAATAGAATTCCAGGGCCATGGGTCGCCGCCCGAGCAGGCGGTCCAGGTGCAGTTGCACCGGTGCGGCAAAGCGCCGGGCCAGGGCGTCACGAGGCAAGGCCAGGACCTGGCCGAGCTGGCGCAGGCCCATGCGCGCAAAGGCGCTGGCGGCCTCGGCGGGCAGGCCGACACGGTCGATGGGCATCTGCTCCAGCGCCACGCGGGTTTGCTGCGGGCACTCCAGGGCCAGGCCATCGTGAACATTGGCGAGCATGCGCGCCGCCACCGGGTTGCTGGCCAGGACAATACGGTGACGAAAACCCAGGGCCCTCAGCTCGGCACGCAGCCGCGCTTCAAAGGCTGGCCAGGGCCCGAACAGGCCGAGGCTGGATTCGACTTCGAGCAACAGCACCCGCGGGTAATGCAGGCTGACCTGGGAGCTGAAGCGGTAGGCCCAGGCGGCCAAAAATTGCTGCCACTGCTCGATGGCCGCCGGGTCGTGCTCGACGCAGGTAAAACTGCCGGCCAGGGCCTGGGCGGTGGTCAGCGACTGTCCGGCGCGCAGGCCCAAGGCGGCCGCCGGTGGATTGACCGCCTGCAAGACCCGGCGCTGGGCCGGGCCGCTGAGCAGCACCAGCGGCGTGTCGACGTCGTCGCGAGCACGCAGCACGGCGTCGAGTGCCAGCTGCGGCAGCAGGATACAGGCCCAGAGCATGATCCATCAGCCTCGCCCAGGACAGGCAATGGGCGTGGCCGGGGCCAGGCCGCCCCGGCACTTGAGCACCCGCCATTGGGCCGGCTGGGCATCGACGGCAATGCGCAGTGCCGCCGGCGACGGGTTGAGCGCGGCCTGTTGCGGGCGACAGGCGAAGGCCAGGGTCTGGCCGCTTTCGGCAGCGACCTGCAAGCGGCGCAAGGCGCGATCATCCGCTTTATGCGGCCAGCACAGCACGGCGCCGCAACTGCCCGAGCGCAAACACTGCTCGGCGGCCCAGAGCACCTCGCTTGGCCCCGCCTGGACCACCGCCAACCACTGCAGATCGACCCCTGCCGCCTGCCAGGCCGGTGGGTAGGGAATGAACGGCGGGGCAATCAGCACCACCCGCTCGCCGGCCTGGGTCAGGCGCGCCAGGCTGGGCCACAGCAGTTGCAGCTCGCCACAGCCTTCTGCCGCCAGCAGCAGTTCGGTCAGTGCCCCGGCCGGCCAGCCGCCACCGGGCAGTGCTGCATCCAGGGCAGCATGACCGGTGGGCTGCAGGCCCTGGGGCAAGGCCTGCGGCCGGCCCTTCCAGACCCGTTGCTGGTCGAGCAGGCCGTCGAGGCTGACCACCGCGCCCATCAGCCGCGCCTCACCAGGCCGCAGAACACCCCTTCGATGACGAAGTCGTGCTCCGGGCCAACCTCGATGGGGGCATACGCCGGGTTGCGCGGCAGCAGACGGTAATGCCCGCCGGCGCGTTCGAAGCGCTTGATGGTCACCTCGCCGTCCAGGCGCGCGACGATGATCTGCCCGTCACGGGCGTCGGCCTGCTGCTTGATGCCGACCAGGTCGCCATCGAGGATGCCGTCGTCGATCATCGAGTCGCCCCGCACCTTGAGCAGGTAGTCCGGGGAGCGGCTGAACAAGTGTGCGTCGAGCATCAGCTGTTCGTGGATATCCACGTCCGGGCCGATCGGCCGGCCGGCGGCGACCTGGCCGAGCACGGGGATCTCCAGCACCTCGGGGCGGCGCAAGGCGCCGGCCAGGCGAATGCCACGGGCCTGGTTGGGGGTGACCGCGATGAAGCCGGCTTCGGTCAGCGCCTGGATATGCTTGCGCGCGACACTGCGCGAGGCAAAACCGAAGGCCGTGGCGATATCGGCCAGGCTCGGCGGCTGGGCCTGATCGGCGATGCGCTGACGAATGAAGTCGAGGATAGCGCGGCGTTTGGGCGATAGTTTATTCATGGAGTACATTTGTACTCTTTTCCTACGCATCTGGCCAGCCCCGCTGATCCGGTTATCATGCTCGACCACCGCAGCGGAAGCCGACCATGCTTGATGCCCTGTTGTTCGACCTCGACGGTACCCTGACCGATACCGACAAACTCCACCTGCTGGCCATGCAACAGCTGTTGCTCGAAGAAGGCCGGGTGTTCACCGAAGCGGAGTTCGATGCCCACGTCAGCGGCCGGGCCAATGCCGACTTGTGCCGCTACCTGTTCCCTGACCGGCCGGTGAGCGAGCACCAGCAGTTTGCCGACCGCAAGGAGGCGCGCTTTCGCGCCCTGTCGCCCACCTTGCAGCCTACCGCCGGCCTGCTGCGCCTGCTCGAGCATGCCGAGCGCCAGCGCATCGGCGTTGCCGTGGTCACCAACGCGCCGCGGGCCAACGCCGTGCACATGCTCGGCGCCATGGGCCTGAATGAACGCTTTGAACATGTACTGGTGGCCGAAGAACTGGCCCGGGCCAAGCCCGACCCGCTGCCCTACCTCACCGGCCTTGAGCGCCTGCAGGCGCGGGCGGCACAGTCGCTGGCGTTCGAGGACTCGGTGCCGGGGGTGAAGGCGGCCAGTGGCGCGGGGATCTTCACCGTCGGGCTGTCGACCAGCCAGCGGCCCGAGGCCTTGCTTGAGGCCGGTGCGCAACTGGTGGTGAAGGATTTCGAGGATGAGCGGCTGTGGGCGTTGATCGGGCGGATGTCTGGCTGAAGACCGCGGCGCGCCCATCGCTGGCAAGGCCAGCTCCCACAGGGTCCCGGTGCATACAGGTCTCTGTGGGAGCCGGCCTTGCCGGCGATAGCTTCACCACCGTTCATCAGCCCTGCACTCACCCCTGTCGAATCCCCCACCCGGCAATCGACCATGAGTACATCCCCCAGCGGAGCCGTACCCATGGACAACCATCAAAACCCCCAGGTGGTCTCGCGCAGCGAATGGCTCAGCGCCCGCCGCCAGCTGTTGCTGCATGAAAAGGCCCTGACCCACCAGCGCGATGAACTGAGCAAAGCCCGCCGCGCCCTGCCCTGGGTACGGGTCGAACAGGACTACCGCTTCGAAGGCCCCGAGGGCCGCCTGGACCTCGGCGACCTGTTCGCCGGCCGCAGCCAGTTGCTGGTCTACCACTTCATGTTCGGCGAAGGCTGGGAGGAAGGCTGCCCCGGCTGCTCGTTCCTGGCCGACCACTTCGACGGCGCCAACCTGCACCTGGCCCATCACGATGTGTCGCTGGTGGCGGTATCCCGTGCACCGTACGCCCAGTTCCAGGCGTTCAGGCAACGCATGGGCTGGAAGTTTCCCTGGGTCTCGTCCCATGCCAGCAGTTTCAACCAGGACTTCGGCGTCGGCGGCAAGGGCAGCGATCAGTACAACTATGAACCCTACGCGGGCGAGGAAACCGAGCTGCCGGGCCTTAGCGTGTTCTACCGCGACGCCGACGGCACGCTGTTTCACACCTACTCAAGCTTTGCCCGGGGCCTGGACATCCTGGTCGGCACCTACAACTTCCTCGACCTGATGCCCAAGGGCCGCAACGAGGAAGGCACCATGGACTGGGTGCGCCACCACGACCGTTATGAAGGTGCCGCCCAACCACCCCACTGCTGCCATGAATAGCTGGGGTACCTAGTATTTTTGTCAGTAGTCAACACGCCCTGTCGGTGCTCGAATGCACCGAGACCTGTCGACCGACAGGCACCACCCCGGAGGCAGGGCGTATGGGACTGTTTATCGAGCACACCGGTTTCGAAATTCCCGAGGATCCGTGGAATGGTTGGGAAAGAGGTCCGGACGGCAGCAAATTGATCATCAATCGCGATCACGGGAACCACTTTGTCAGTTTTGACAACACCAGCCGACTCCTGAACAAAACGTTGACAGGACTCGAACCCGGAGAAACATACCGGGTGTCCCTGCGCGTCAAACGCCATCACGACAATCTGCTGACGCCTACCCTGTGGTTCGAGCTGGACGGCGAGCCTCTGGAGGAGCGGTTCGAAGTGCGTGATCAGCACTGGCAGACCCTGCGCTGGACATTCCAGGCCGCCCGCGCAGAGCACCGACTGGAGCTGCTCGGGCACGGTATCACGGGGGAGCTGGCAGACGGCCTCGGCTTTGACGATATCCGCATCTACCCGAAGCAGACCGCTGAGCGCTTCTATGGCTACCCGAACCAGTACATCAGCAACGGCCAAAGCCTTCCGCTACCGACCATGACCGTAAGCTTGCAGGCTGAGCCGGGGGGTAGAACAGGCATTCTACCTACGGGGAACGACTACCAGTACCTGTCAATTCACTACGTAGATGGCGCCCCGGCTTCGCCACTGCAGGTTAATATCAGCCTTGCCTGGCTGTGCGAGAAAGTCAGGTTCGAGTGGAGAAGTCGCAACGAAAGAGGCGAAGTAAGGTTCTATGACGCTCAAGGCATCCTGCAAAATACACAAACCCTTCCTCGCCCCTCCGGAAACGCAGTTAACAACTGGATTGAGTATGCCGCGCCAGGGCACACTGATATCGCCCGTATCGAAGTGAACGCCAACGACTCCTCATTGCTGGCCTATTTCACCCTGTGGAGCTTGTAGCCCCATTGCACAGGTTGTGCTCAATGGTATGAGCCCATCCTGCTCCATCAACGCCAGACTGTGAACCCTCCCGGCTTTGCCCTACAGTAGCGCGCGGAAATCCTCGCGCTACTGTACAGGGCCTGCCTTGATGATCATCCAGCCGCAAAAAACCTCCATCCGCGTCCTGCTGTTCTCGCTCAAGGGCTCGATGAATAGCCGCGGCACCTAGCATTTTTGCCAGTAGTCAGCACGCCCTGGCGGTGCTCGAATGCACCGAGGCCTGTCGACCGACAGGCACCACCCCGGAGGCAGGACGTATGGCACTGTTTATCGATCTCACCGATTTCAAACCCGGCATTGACCCATGGAACGGCTGGCAGAAAGGCCCCAACGGCCAGACCCTGGCGGTGACCTCCGACGGCGCCAACCACTGGGCGCACTTCGAAAATTTTGCCGGTAACCTGTTGGGCAGGGTGATCAGCAAGGAACTGACAGGCCTTGCGCCCGACACCGTCTATCGTCTGTCGATGCGGGTAAAACGCAACGGCAACAGCTCCAAGACCCCTCACCTGTCATTTGAGCTGGATGGCATCCCCCTCGAGGGCGAGTTTGCTGTCACCGCACCTGAATGGCAGATCCTTCGCTGGCAGTTCCGCGCCCGCGAACATTCCCACGCTATCGAACTTATCGGTCGTGACGATACCGGCAACGGCAGTGACCATGGCGCGGATTTCAGCTTCGACGATATCCAGATATACCCAGTTACCATCACCGAAAACCTCGATGGCCAGCCTGCACAAACGATTTCCCAGGGTGAGGAAGTTCAACTGCTAAGCAAGACCATGACCATCAAGCTCCTCGAAGACCCTCTGGGCATCAAAGCCTTCATCGAACCGACAGCCGCAGAACCCGGCATGCGAGAAGGTCCAGCCATCACACTTCAACGCCAACAGCACCATCAGCCGAACAATCCGCAAAAACTGCAGATCACTCCCGTGCTCCCGTGCTCCGAGCTGAAGTTCTTCTGGACCTGGAGGCAATTTCCTGGTGAGGTCGAGTTCTATGGGCTGCATGGCAACCTGCTGACCACTTTGTCATACACCGGAGAGCCCAGGCACCATGAGGTGAAATACAACGCTCCAGACGGCGAACAGATTGCCTGGATCGTGGTCATCTGCCGAGACTACGCCTACCTCGACAACTTCACCTTAACAACTGCCTAGCCTGTCCAGGTGAGTTGGTAGGCACCTCACCTTCTGCAGCGCCTAGCTACCGCAGGCGCCTTTGCCTTACAGTGGCGCGGATATTTTCGCGCCACTGCCAAGGCTTGCCTCGCATGATCATCCAGCCGCAAAAACCCTCCATCCGCGTCCTGCTGTTCTCGCTCAAGGGCTCGATCATCCCGGCGATCTGGCGCAAGGTGCTGTACACCGTGTTGATCAGCTCGGCGGTGGTGGCCACCCACGGCACCCTGTTCGAGTACAAGGTAATCCTCACCGCCACACCCTTCACCCTCTGGGGCCTGACGCTGGCGATCTTCCTCGGCTTTCGCAACACCGTGGCCTACCAGCGCTTCTGGGAAGCGCGCACGCTGTGGGGCGAGCTGCTGATCGTCAGCCGCAACCTGACCCGCCAGACCCTGAGCCTGCTGCCCGACCTAGACGCCAGCCAGCGCCGCGCCCTGCTCGACCCGCTGATCGCCTTCGCCTACGTGCTGCGCGACCAGTTACGCGGCACCCCGGCCAGTGCCGACCGCCAGCGCCTGCTCGACACGTCTACACGCACTGCCCTGGCCACTAGCGACGCGCCCGCCAGCCGCCTGCTCGGCGTGCTCGGCCAGCGCTTCATGGCCCAGGCCCGCGACGCCGGTGCCGGCGAGGTGATCCAGGCCAACCTCGATCAGCAGTTGAACCGACTGTCTTACGTGCTGGGCGGCTGCGAGCGGATCAAGAACACGCCCATCCCCTACCCCTACATCCTCATGTTGCACCGCATCGTCCACGTCTACTGCTTTTTGCTGCCGTTCTGCCTGGTCGACAGCATCGGCTGGTTCACGCCCTTTGCCGTGTGCGTGCTGGCCTACACCTTCTTCGGCCTGGATGCCCTGGGGGACCAGATTGCCGACCCGTTCGACACCCAGCCCAACGACCTGGCCCTGGATGCCATGTGCCGCAACCTGGAAATCGCCGTGCGCGAACTGGAAGGCGAAGCAGCACCGGCGCAATTGCAACCGGTCAAAGGAGTTCTGTTGTAAGCGTCGACGCTTCGCTGCGCGCGGCGTAACGCTGAGCCAGCACCGCACAGACCATCAACTGGATCTGGTGAAACAGCATCAGCGGCAGGATCATCGCGCCGATGCCACCGCCAACGAACAGCACCTGAGCCATCGGCACGCCGGTGGCCATGCTCTTTT
Source organism: Pseudomonas sp. JV241A (assembly GCF_900275665.1). NCBI lineage: Bacteria > Pseudomonadati > Pseudomonadota > Gammaproteobacteria > Pseudomonadales > Pseudomonadaceae > Pseudomonas > Pseudomonas sp. JV241A. The sequence continues at coordinate 153,069 of NZ_OPYO01000015.1, read as the reverse complement.
TCGAACCGGCAAATAAAATGGTGATGCGGTCTTCGAGGTTGAAACCCAGCCAGCGCCCCAGCGCGCTGGTCAGCCACAGCACCACGGCCAGCAGCAGGCAGCAGACCAGCGCCAGGCCCAGCAACCGCGACGGCGGTACCGCATGCCACAGGCCGCTGACCACCGCATCGCTGAAGGCGGTGTAGACCACCAGCAGGATCGAACCCTGGTCGACGCGCTTCAACCAGCGTGCATTGCGCGCTACCCAGGTGCCGATCCAGCGCCGCACCAGTTGCCCGGCCACGAACGGCACCAGCAGTTGCGCAACGATCTTCAGCACTGCATCCAGGCTCGAGCCGCTGTCACCTTCGACGCCCATCAGCAGCACCACCAGCAACGGCGTCAGTACGATGCCCAGCAGGCTCGACGCGGCCGCGCTGCAGATCGCCGCCGGCACGTTGCCGCGGGCCAGCGAGGTAAAGGCGATGGCCGACTGCACCGTGGCCGGCAAGGCACACAGGTACAGCACGCCCAGGTACAGTTCATCGCCCACCAGCGGCAGGAACAACGGCTTGAACAGCATGCCCAGCAACGGGAACATCACGAAGGTGCAGGCAAATACCAGCAGGTGCAGGCGCCAATGCCCGGCACCGGCGGCGACCGCCTCGCGCGACAACTTGGCGCCATGCAAAAAGAACAGCAGGCCGATGGCGAGGTTGGTCAGCCCGCCGAACACCACGGCGCCACTGCCTTCGCAAGGCAACAGGGTGGCAATGAGGATGACCCCGAGCAACGCCAGGGTGAAATTGTCGAACAGCATCCGCAGGTACTTCATGGCCGCTCCCGGCTTGTTATTGTGGCGTTGCAGACGTTAAGGTCTTTGCCCGACTTTCACTAACGCCAGCGCCCCGCCAGTGTCGCCAAAAGGACAACACCCCGCAGTCACCCCGCAGTCACTGGAGCAGCTGACCGCACTGCCACGCCCGGTATATGGCCATGTACAGGCGCTGCCCAACGTGGTGCTCGGCTACCGCCACTCGCACCCTTGGGGACAGTTGTCCTACGCCATTCGCGGCGTACTGGAGGTGCACACCGACCTGGGTTTCTATCTGGTGCCGCCGCAGCGGGCGGTGTGGGTACCGGCGCAGGTGCAGCACCGGGTCAGTTGTGCCGACAGCACCTGCCTGCGCAGCCTTTACCTGGAAACAGCGCCGCCGAGCTGGAGCGACCCGCAATGCCGGGTCATCGCGGTCGACCCATTGTTGCGCGAGCTGATCCGCACCTTCAGCGAACTGCCGGTGGAGTACGACAGCGATGGCCCTGACGGGCGCCTGGTGCAGGTGTTGCTCGACCAGCTGGACAGCGCCGAACAGCAGCAGTTGATGCTGCCCCTGCCGCTCGACCGTGACCTGCGCGCACTGTGCAGCCACCTGCAGGCGCAACCCGACTCGCCTACCGGGCTGGCCGACTGGGCGCGGCAAGCAGGCGTTTCGGAGAAAACCCTGAGCCGCCGTTTTCAACGTGAAACCGGCCTGAGCTTTCGCCTCTGGCGCCAGCGCATGCGCCTGCTCAGCGCCCTGCCTGCCCTTGAGCGCGGCGAGCGGGTCACCGACGTGGCCCTGGCCTGCGGCTATGAGTCGCTATCAGCGTTTATCGCCGCCTTCGGCAAGCAGTTCGGCTTGCCACCGGGTGAGTTCTTTCGCGCGCGAACCGGCAGCGATCAGTAAGCGCCTGCACGTCGAAATCGCCTGGCCAGCCTGATACCCTTGCGCCTATCCGTTTTGCCTCTTGCCAGAAAAGGAGTTCCCATGGCAACGCTCACCGTCCGCGACGAGTCGGTCTCGGGCGAAGTCTTCGATGATTTCGCCCTGCACTTTGCCACCGACACCATCACCGTGCGCCAGTTGATCCGCGAGCGGGTCCATCAGGAAGTCCAGCAGCGCAACCATGAAACCGACCACAGCCGGCGCCAGCGCCTGGTCACCCCCGAGTCGCTGGAAGCCGCGCTCAATGGCGAGCGCCCGATTGAGCGCCCGAGTATCGACTGGCGCAAGCAGGTCGACATCGCCTGCGACGCCTTCGAGCGCAACGGCTTTTTCATCCTCCTCGACGAGCGTCAGGCCGAAAGCCTCGACGAAGTCCTGACCATCCGTCACGACAGCGTGGTCAATTTCATCAAACTGACCCCACTGGTAGGAGGCTGAACCATGGCACTCGAACAACTTCAGGCGTTTCGCCATGACCGCCCGCAATCCGAGCTGGGCCCGGTCGAACACATCGGCCCGGACGGCTACCCGCTGCTGGCCGGCTCCGAACTGCGCCACGAACATGAGTTGATCAGCGAACTGCTGCCGCTGGTGCAGAAGATCCATGGCCGCCCCGATGCCATGGTCTTTGCCTTGAGCAAACTGCCGGCGATCATGGCCCTGGATGCCGACCCGGCGTTTCGTACGCGCCTGGTCCTGGCCCTGATCGAACGGGTGGTGGCCTACAACGGTGAGCTGAGCACGGCCAGTGCCGGCCATGCCTTTTCGCACATCTTCGACTATGGCGTGCTACCGGCGCTGATGACCTGGCTGATGGAAAACGGCGCCGACGTCGGCCAGTTGGCCGAGCCTGTGCTGCAGTGGTTCACCAGCTACCGCTTTGCCTATTACGGCACCCTGCCGACCCTGACCGTGACTGACTGGGTCATTGCGCAAAACTACCAACAAGTGCCCGACGACCTGCGCGACCTGCTGATCATGCTGCGCAGCCAGTGCGCTGACCTCGGTCACTACGGCAACTTCGGCGAACAGCTGATGGCCAAGCTCGACCCGCTGCTGGGCAACGGCGCCTGGCAGGTGCTGGCGCCGTGCGAACACTGGACCCAGCTGGCCCTCGAAGACCTCGAACAACTCAGCCCCGAGGGGCGCGAAGACTGGCTGGCACTGTTGCGTCAGGCCGCTGCGGCGACCTCGGCGCGGCCGTCGGCGAAATGGCTGAAGAACGCCCAGGCGCTGCTGCTCAAGGTCGGTGAAGCCTCGCTGCGGGAAACCCTGCTGCGCTGGTTTGCGCGGGTCGATGCCGGGCGCTGCGGTGCACTGCTCAACGTTGGCTGGGAAAGCAGCGATGACCGCGCGCGCATGCACGATGGCAATGCCACGGTGCTGCGCGGCCTGTTATGGATGAGCGCGCCGCTGGCCGACAGCGAACTGACCCGGGCCATCGCCCGCCTCGCGTTGAGCGCCTACCGCAAGGTGCGCGGCATCGGCCCGCGGGCGCCCAAGGTCGGCAACGCAGCGGTATTCGCCCTGTCGTCGATCCCCAGCAGCGAAGCCGTCGGGCAACTGGCCCTGCTCAAGGTGCGGGTCAAGTTCGGTACCGCGCAGAAGGAAATCGAAAAGGCCTTCACCAGCGCCGCCGAAGCCCTGCAGCTGCCGCGTGACCAGATCGAAGAGCTCGGCGTGCCGACCTACGGCCTGGAACAGGTCGGCCTGCGCCGCGAAAGTTTCGATGACGGCGCCTTTGTCGCCGAACTCAAAGTCGACGGCAAGAGCGCCAGCCTGAGCTGGTTCCGCTCCGACGGCACGCCGCAGAAATCGGTGCCGGCCAAGGTCAAGGCTGACTACAAGGAGGAGCTCAAGGAGCTGCAAGGTGCGGTCAAGGACATCGGCGCCATGCTCCCGGCCCAGGCCGAGCGCCTGGACAGCCTGTTCCTGCTGGAAAAGCACTGGGCGTTCGGCCAATGGCAGGAGCGCTACCTTGACCATCCGCTGATCGGCACCCTGGCGCGGCGGCTGATCTGGGTGATCAGCGAAAGCGGCCAGCAGCACGCCGTGGTGTTCAGCGAGGACCGCCTGCAAAGCCTCGAGGGCAACACCATCAGCCCTTCCAGCGACGCCCAAGTGCGCCTCTGGCACCCGATCGGCCGCCCGCTGGAAGAGATCCTCGCCTGGCGCGAGCGCATCGAAACGCTGCAGATCACCCAGCCGTTCAAGCAGGCCCACCGCGAGGTCTACCTGCTGACCGAAGCCGAGCGCAACACCGCCACCTATTCCAACCGCTTCGCTGCGCACATTCTGCGTCAGCACCAGTTCCACGCCTTGGCCGCCGCCCGCGGCTGGCGCAACAAACTGCGGCTGATGGTCGATGACACCTACCCGCCGGCCACCCGTGAACTGCCGGCCTGGGGCCTGCGCGCCGAGTTCTGGATCGAGGGCGTGGGCGACGACTACGGCGTCGACACCAACGAAGCCGGGGCCTTCCTGCGCCTGAGCACCGACCAGGTACGCTTCTACCCCATCGACGCCGCACAGCGTAGTGCCCATGCCGGTGGCGGCGGCTATGCCATGAACCGCTGGGACAACGCCGAAGACGCCGCGCCCTTGCCGCTGGAGCAGGTGCCGGCGCTGGTGCTCAGCGAAGTGATGCGCGATGTCGACCTGTTCGTCGGCGTCGCCTCGCTGGCCAACGACCCGCTGTGGGCCGACGGCGGGCCGGACGGCCGCTACCGCGATTACTGGCACAACCATTCGTTCGGCGAACTGGGCGCCACCGCACAAACGCGCAAGCAACTGCTGGAAAAACTGCTGCCGCGCATGACCCGCCTCAAGGACAAATGGGCCCTGCACGGGCGCTTCCTGGAAGTCACCGGCAAGCTGCGCAGCTACAAGATCCACCTGGGCTCGGGCAATATCCTGATGCTGCCCAACGATCAGTACCTGTGCATCGTCCCCGACGCCAAGGCGCGCCAACAGACCACGCCGCAGTACCTGCCGTTCGAGGGCGATGCCCTGCTGTCGATCATCCTCTCCAAGGCCATGTTGCTGATCGACGACGACAGGATCAGCGACCCGACCATTACCCGGCAGCTGGCTTTGAAGTGAACCCGAACAGACACTGATCGGCGCTTATGCAGGAACTACCAAGGAAGGAAAGTGAATGACGTTCACCCATTACGCGATGATCGAAGATATTGTGCTGGATGGCTCGAGAACGCTAGCGGTTCTTGACTGTATAACTAGGAACGCCGTCGATCAGCTGAGCTATAAAACCTGGTCAAACGTGGGGCCCAACAATGAATATCTGCAGCAGACATTGTTGCTAACAGTCGATATTCAGGATCTGACTCAATCAATCGTATGGCGCAATCAGCCCACTCCGCTCTATCGCGGCTTCTGGTTGAAATTCACGCTTGACCACACAAACACACCGCCACCTGAAAATGCGGTGGTTGCCGAGTTTCTGAGTTTGGCCGAGCTGCAGGAGCAAACGTCTCATCGATTTACGTTGACCGGCATCCGCGCAGCACAGCCCCAGCTTCAACAACTCGCTTATCTGCACGGTTTATCAGCAGATGAAGCAACCCTCCATAGCGTACTTGATGCCGCCGCCCGCCAGGCCGGTACGTCCCGCTGGGTAGTGGCCTACGACATCGGTCAAGGCAATGCCAATGCCTTGATTGATGTCCATGGCCACCCTTGCCTGTTTTATGACCTGGGCTGGCCAACGAGCAGCAATGCCTGCACACGCCCCGCCGATCGCCCAGCGTTGCTGATTGATCATCGATGCTGCAACGATGGCGAGCTCTTCGCTCCAGTAGTGCTGTCTCACTGGGACTTCGACCATTGGGGCTATGCGGTAGGCAACATGGACTACAACTTCGGCCTACAGGCAGCCAACATGGTGTTCAAGCCTGAAGCTATGAGCCGGCCCTGGATTATTCCGCAGCCGCCACCGCCACGTAACAACTCAGGGCTGGGGCCCTCTCATTTGCGCTTCTTTGCGCATTTGTACTACCCGCTGGTATGGCCCAATTCACTCGAGCAGATCACTTTCAGCGCTGGCACCATCACCCGCACTGACCCTAGCCGAACTCCGCACAATCGCAACAACCAGGGGCTAGCCTGGTTTGTGATGGACTACCCGAACTGCGCAGCGGCCACTCTGCTGCCAGGTGACATCGAGTATGACAAGATTCGCTGGCCGGACCCTAGGCCCGATCTGGTCTCCCTGGTTGCCAGTCACCATGGTGGACGAGCCGGAATGCCGCCGGCAGCGAGCACTTTGGTGCCGGCACATCTGACCCTGTCGCTTGGTCAAGACAATACCCATCACCATCCCAGCCCCGTGGCGCTTGCCAATCATGCAAGGATGGGTTGGCCCGCCCCCATTGTTACCAAGGATCGCACACGGCGTGCTGGGTCGGGGCTGACTAGCGGCTCAGTGCTTATTCCACTCGATCCTGCGGCGGTAAAACCAAGCTTTGGTTGCACCCAATTGATTTCCAGCAATCTGGTGCCAACCCAGTAGAAACGCAATTACCCTTACCACTTCAAGCCAAGGACCGCCCATGATCGCCCAACTGCTGATCTGCGCCAGTGCCGCTATCGTCCTGCTGCTGGGGACGGTACACCTGCTCTACACCTTCGCCAGCAACAAGTTCCAGCCGCGCGATTCAGCCCTGGCCGAGCACATGCAAAACGTCGCTCCGGTGATTACCCGGCAGACAACGGTGTGGAGGGCCTGGGTCGGCTTCAATGCCAGTCACAGCCTGGGCGCCATGCTGTTTGGTCTGGTGTATGGCTACCTGGCCCTGGCGGCGCCGCTGGCGCTGTTGCGTGATGGTTTCCTGCTGGGCCTGGGCGTGCTGTTCCTGGCCAGCATGGCCGTGCTTGCCTGGCGTTACTGGTTCAGAATTCCGCTGATCGGCATCAGCCTGGCGCTGCTTTCGTTTGTCAGCGCAGTGGTGCTGCAGGCGTTGCCGCTATGAGGCTGTTGCTGCTGAGCCTTTTACTGATCGGCACGGTTTGCGTGGCCGATGATGAAGACTATCCGGACCCGCTCTACGGCTTTGTGGTCGGGCCTTATGCACTGGTCGGCAAACAACCGGACAACGGCGCCACGTATTCGGGCCGGGCCACCCTGCGCTATCTGGACGGTCAACTGGTGCTGGCGAAGACCATCGACGGCAAGACCCGGACGGCCATCGGCCAGGTCGAGGTTGCGGCCATTGCCAAGGCCAAAGTGCTGCGTTTCACCTGGCCCGGGCACCGCTCGACCTGCCTGATCCACGGTGACCTGGACAACTACGCGCGCCTGACCTGCTACTGGCAGCGCGACGGCGTCGAGCACAAGGAGCCGGGCATGGAAAGCTACTTTCCGACCGCCACCTGGCCGGAGAATCGCCAATGACAACAGGCATTCAACGCCCGAGCGTGGTGGTGATCGGCGCCGGCATCATCGGTGCCTCGATTGCCTATCACTTGAGCAAGCACGCGCAAGTCACGGTGATCGACAAGGGCCAGCCAGGCTTGGGGGTGACTTCCGGGGCCTTTGGCTGGATCAACGCCACAGCGCCGCAACCCGGCGAATTTGCCGAACTGCGCGGCCTGGCGATTACCGAGTATCACCGCCTGCAAAGCGAGCTGGGCACGGTGCCGATCAACTGGATCGGCGCGCTGTCGTTCAGCCAGGCGCCAGCACCGGTTGCCGGTGTCGAGCGGATCGGACCCGCTCGCGTTCAACAGCTTGAGCCGTATTTCAAAGCGCCGCCGCAGCAAGCGTTTTTCGCCCCGCAGGAAGGCTCCATTGACCCGGTAGCAATGACCCGCCTGCTGCTGGAACGCGCCCAGGCCAACGGCGCCAACGTCCTGAGCAATACGCAGGTGCTGGCGATTGAGTGCCGTGGCGGCGCCGTCGAGGCACTCGCCACGACTGGCGGGCAGATCGCCTGCGACCGCCTGGTAGTGGCGGCCGGCACCGAGTGCAAGGCCCTGTTGCAGCCCCTGGGCGTGGCGTTGCCGCTGCACCCGTCGCCGTCGATCCTGATCCGCCTGCGGGCACAAGAGCGGCTGGTGCACACGCTGATCGCCAGCAGCGAACTGGAAATCCGCCAACCGACGCCTGAGTTGATCCTGGCCGCCGAAGACTACCTCGACGCCGACGGCGAAGACGGCCCCGAAGCCATTGCCCAGCGGGCGCTGCACACCATTCGGGAAAGTTTGCACGGCGGCCAGGAGCTTGAACTGATCAGCACCGAGGTTGGCTGGCGGCCCATGCCGGATGATCGCATTCCGATCATCGGGGCCTTGCCCGCTGTCAGCGGGCTGTACCTGGCGGTGATGCATTCGGGCGTGACCCTGGCAGCGGTGGTCGGTCGCCTGGTTGCGCAAGAGCTGATCGATGGCCAGCTTGCGCCCGAGCTGCACGGCTGCCGGCCGTCACGCTTCAGCCTGTAGCCGCCTTCACTAGCCAGGCTTTGAATGCCGTCATCGCCGGGCTTTCGGCCTTCGACTGCAGGCGCGTCAGCCAGTAACTGCCGGTGCTGATGCCCAGGGCAAACGGCTGGCGAATGGCATCGCTGGCCAGCAACCGTTCGAACATCAACGGCGGCGCCAGGGCCACCCCGGCGCCTTGCAGGGCCGCGTCCATCATCGCCAGCGACGAATCGAAGACCATGGTCCGCGAAGGCTGCACGGCGCCAGACAGCCCGGCAGCCTGGAACCATTCGGCCCATTCATCGCTGCGGTAGGAGCGCAACAGGGTTTGTTGCAGCAGGTCGGCGGGGGTATGCAACTGCAGTGCAATCGACGGCACGCACAGTACCGACAGCGGCGCCTCCAGCAGCGGCTGCGCATCGATGCCATGCCAGGCGCCGGTACCGAAGCGAATGGCGTAATCCAGGCCTTCAGCGGCGACATCGACGCGGTTGTTGTTGGTCGACAGGCGCAAATCGATAAACGGGTGCAGGGCCTGGAACTCGGGCAGGCGCGGCAGCAGCCAGCCAACGGCAAAGGTGCCCACCGCACCCACGGTCAGCACCTCGCGGTAGTGGCCGCCGTCGAAGCAGTCGAGGGTCTGGGCGATGCGGTCGAAGCATTCGCGCAGCACCGGCAGCAAGGTCTCGCCTTCGCTGGTGAGCATCAGCCCGCGTGGCAGGCGCTTGAACAGGGTGACCTTGAGCTGGGCTTCGAGGCTCTTGACCTGATGGCTGACCGCCGCCTGGGTCACGCACAGCTCGATGGCCGCGCGGGTAAAACTAAGGTGCCGGGCCGAAGCCTCGAACGCCCGCAGGGCGTTCAGGGGCAGGTGCGGTCGGATCATGCAGACTCCCAAATTTTTCTAATGGCTGCTGCGAAATATCATCGTTTGTGCAACCTGCGCAAAGCGCCTAGATTGGCGCTCCCTGCTGCAGCCAGGCTCACAACAGTCCACTTATGGAAAGGTTGCCGATCATGCACCAAACAACCAACCTCAAGCCAGGGATTCTGGCCTCCCTTGCCCTTTGCCTGGTCGCTGGGCAAAGTTTTGCCGAGACGCCGCTGGAATCAACAGTGAGCGGCGCCATCCGCCCGCTGATGCAGCAACAGGCGATCCCCGGCATGGCCGTGGCCATCAGCGTCGATGGCCAACAGCACTATTTTAACTACGGGGTAGCGTCGAAACAAAACGGCCAGGCGGTGAACGCCGACACCCTGTTCGAGATCGGTTCGCTGAGCAAGACCTTCACCGCCACCCTCGCAGGCTTTGCCCAGGCCAGTGGCAAGCTGAGCCTCGGCGACCCGGCCAGCAAACACTGGCCGGCGCTCAAAGGCACGGCATTCGATGGCATCACCCTGCTCAACCTCGGCACCTACAGCGCCGGCGGCCTGCCCCTGCAGTTCCCGGATGAGATCAAGGGCGAGGCCGACCTGCCCGGTTACTACGGTCACTGGAAAGCCGACTACGCACCTGGCACCCACCGGTTGTATTCCAACCCCAGCCTTGGCCTGTTCGGCTACCTCGCGGCCAAAAGCCTGGGTACGCCGTTTGCCGAGTTGATGGAAAAACAGCTGCTACCGCAACTGGGCCTGCAGCACAGCTACCTGCAGGTGCCTGCCGCGCAGATGGGCAACTACGCCCAGGGTTACAACAAGCAGGATCAACCCGTGCGCGTCGGCCCCGGGCCGCTGGATGCCGAAGCCTATGGTTTGAAAGTGACGGCTGTGGATCTCTTGCATTACCTGGACCTGAACATCCAGCCGCAAAGCCTGAGCAAACCGCTGCAGCGGGCCATCGCCACGACGCAGACCGGCTATTACCAGGTCGGTGAAATGACCCAGGGCCTGGGTTGGGAGCAGTATGCCTACCCGGTTAGCCTTGAGCAGTTGCAGGCCGGCAATGCGCCGTCGATGGTGCTGGAGCCGCAACCTGTGACCTGGTTGAAACCGGCGCGGCCGCTGCCGGCCGACACCCTGTTGAACAAGACCGGTTCGACCGATGGTTTTGGAGCCTACGTGGCGTTTGTGCCGTCAAAACGCATTGCCATCGTGTTGCTGGCGAACAAGAACTACCCGATTGCCGAGCGGGTGAAGGTGGCGCATCGGATCCTCACGGCTTTGGATCAGTAGAATCGCGGGGCAAGTCGAGGCGTCGCACCGCCGCTCCCACAGTGGATTTGTGTACACCGGACCTGTGGGAGCTGGCTTGCCAGCGATGAAGCCGGTGCAGCCAGCACATCCAGCGTTGCCTGAATTGCGACCGCTGCGCGCTCGATCGCCGGCAAGTCCGGCTCCCACAGGCCCGACGCAGGGTTTAAAGTTGACCTCAAGGCAAACCGTTGCGCCCATGCAAGCGATAGCCTTCACGTTCGTTCAGGCGATCGTAGTAAGCCTCGACCGCCGGCAGCGCCGGACGCTCCAGCGGGGTCTGCAGCCAGCGGTTGACCGACAGGCCGATGGGAATGTCGGCCAGGGAGAAGTCCGCGCCACTCACATAGGCTCCGGTACGCTCCAGCTGACGCTCAAGGAGGGTCATGTTGCGCGCCCAGTTGCGACAACCCGCCGCCAGCGCTTCAGGGTCCTGGTGGGTCGGCGCCTTGCGCACCAGCGAGACAAAGGCATAGCTCCACGCGCCATTGAGGTCGGTAGCCTGCCAGTCCATCCATTGATCGACCCGCGCCCGCGCCTTCGGTTCGGCCGGGTACAGCTGCTGGCCGCCGTACTGCGAAACCAGGTAACGGATGATGCTGTTGGACTCCCACAGCACAAAATCGCCGTCCTGAATCACCGGCACCATGGCATTCGGATTCAACGCAAGGAACGCCTCCTCCGCGGTCGAGCGAAAGCCCGAGCCCCAGTCTTCGCGCGCGAACGGCAGCTGCAATTCGGCGCAGGTCCACAGCACCTTGCGCACGTTGATCGATGAAGCCTTGCCCAGTATCCGTAGCATCATTCACTCCTGATGGTGGTGTTGTCCCAGGTGTTGCAAGAACAGGCTGAACAGCTCCGATTGGGACGACACCCCAAGCTTGCTGTACAGGTTGCGGCGATGCACCTTGACCGTCTCCTGGGAGATGTCCAGGCGCTTGGCGATGGCCTTGCTGGAGTTGCCGCGCAGCACCAGGCGGGCCGTTTCCAGTTCGCGGGCCGACAGGGTGTCGCTGCCAAAATGCTCCAGGGCACGCTCGACCGGGGTCGAATGCTCGCTGACCTGCTGTGGATGCTGCTGTTGCCAGTGCTGGCGCATCAGGGCCAGCAGCCACGGCGCCAGCAGGGTCAGCTGGCCGATGGTCGCCGTCTGGTAACGCTGGTTGGCACCCAACGAAATGGCCAGGACCTTGCCCGGTTCGAGGTTGAGGATCAGCTGCAGCTCGTCCTCGCCGACCAGGGCGCGAAAGTAGTTGTTGAAGTAGTCGCTCTTGCGAAACTCGTCCGGCGCCACCTCTTCCATGCGGTACACGCCATCGGCCAGGCCGTCGCGCATGGCCTGGATAAACGGGTCGAGCAGGTACAGGCCGCCCAGGTACAGTGGCGCCGCCGCAGGCGCATCGCGAAAGCCACGGTCGAATTCCTCCAGCACCCGCGGCGCACCGTCGCGCTCCACCAGCAAGGCCAGGGCGGTGTCGCAAGGCACCAGTTGATCGAGCAGCACAATCAGCTGGTGCCAGAACCCCGGCCTGCCCAGCTGGTCGATGACCCGGGCCAGGCCATGGTGATGGGCGGCGGCTTCGAATAGCAGGTTCACCGGTAACTCCTAGGGGGTAACGATTGGGGGGAATCGCCAGCGGCAGGTCGAGTTCCTAGACTCTGCACACCGGCACGCAGTATTGCCGTTGCCCGAGTACTTGTCATGCTGTGCGAGCAACGGCCATTGCGGGCCCTTCGAACCTTCCTACAGGAGCTGTGAATCAATGCGTGTACGTGATCTGGGCATTCGTATCGGCGTGGGCACCCCTGGCGCGTTCAACGCCATCACCGATGTACCGGGCGTGCGTGTCGGCCATCACACCGTGCAGCGCGGCAGCGGCGACAACGCGGTCAACACCGGGGTCACGGTGATCGAGCCCCGGGCCCGGGCCGCCAGCCTGCAGCCGTGCTTTGCCGGCGTGCACGTACTCAACGGCAATGGCGATGCCACTGGCCTTGAGTGGATTCGCGAGGCCGGCTTGCTGACCACGCCGATTGCCTACACCAACACCCACAGCGTCGGTGTGGTCCGCGATGCGCTGGTGGCGGCCGAGCGCGAGATGGGCAAGGCGCGCACCTACTGGTGCATGCCCACGGTACTGGAAACCTACGACGGCGTGCTCAACGACATCTGGGGTCAGCATGTCACTGCCGAGCATGTCCACGCGGCGCTTGCCGCTGCGCAATCGGGGCCGGTGGCTGAAGGTTGCGTCGGCGGCGGCACCGGGATGATCTGCCACGAATTCAAGGGCGGTATCGGTAGCGCTTCGCGGGTACTGGACAGCGCGGCCGGCGGCTGGACCGTCGGCGTGCTGGTGCAGGCCAACTACGGTGTGCGCGGCGCCTTGCGGGTAGCCGGCTACCCGGTCGGCCAGGTGCTGGGTGCAGTGCATTCGCCCTTTAGCGCACCGCGCAACGTCGGCGAGCCGGGCATGGGTTCGATCGTCATCACCCTGGCCACCGACGCGCCGCTGCTGCCGCACCAGTGCACGCGCCTGGCGCAACGGGCCAGTGTCGGGCTGGCACGGGTCGGCGGCGGCACCGAAGACTCCAGTGGCGACATCTTCATCGCTTTCTCGACCGGCAACAGCCTGCCGGCGGCCAACTTTGGCCACCCGGGGCCGCCGACCAGCACGGTGCAGATGGTCAACAACGATCATATCTCGGCGCTGTTCAGCGCGGCGGCCGATGCCGTGGAGGAAGCCATCGTCAATGCCCTGCTGGCGGCCACCGACCTCGAAGCCCATGGCAGCAAGGTACTGGCACTCAAACCCGAGCAGTTGCTCGATGCCCTGCAGGCCGCTGGCTGGCGAGCCGCCCCAGGTGTTGCCGACAAGGCCTGACAGCGAAAGGCACTCGTTGCTGCGACAAATTGTCGGTATGGTGGTGTTCTGAAGATGGACGTTTACCCGCTCACAGGAAACCCAGAATGCCCCAACGTGAAGTTATCAATGCATCTGTCAGCCCAAAAGGCAGCCTGGAAACACTGTCTCAACGTGAAGTACAGCAACTGAGTGAAGCCGGTTCCGGCAGCCTGTACACCCTGTTCCGCCAGTGCGCGCTGGCAATCCTCAACACCGGCGCGCACGTCGACAACGCCAAGACCATCCTCGAAGCCTACAAAGACTTCGAGGTGCGCATTCACCAGCAGGACCGTGGCGTGCGCCTGGAACTGCTGAACGCACCGGCTGATGCCTTCGTCGATGGCGAAATGATCGCCAGCACCCGCGAAATGCTCTTCAGCGCCCTGCGCGATATCGTCTACACCGAAAGCGAACTGGCCAGCCAGCGCATCGACCTGGAAAGCTCCCAGGGCATCACCGACTACGTCTTCCACCTGCTGCGCAATGCCCGCACCCTGCGCCCGGGCGTCGAGCCAAAAATGGTGGTGTGCTGGGGCGGCCACTCGATCAGCACCGAGGAATACCAGTACACCAAGAAGGTCGGCCACGAGCTGGGCCTGCGCAAGCTGGACGTCTGCACCGGCTGCGGCCCGGGCGTGATGAAGGGCCCGATGAAGGGCGCGACCATCGCCCATGCCAAGCAGCGCATGAGCGGCAGCCGCTACCTGGGCCTGACCGAGCCGGGCATCATCGCCGCCGAAGCGCCCAACCCGATCGTCAATGAACTGGTGATCCTGCCGGACATCGAAAAACGCCTGGAAGCCTTCGTACGCGTCGGCCACGGCATCATCATCTTCCCCGGAGGCGCCGGTACCGCCGAAGAGTTCCTCTACCTGCTCGGCATCCTCATGCACCCGGACAACCGCGGCCTGCCGTTCCCGGTGATCCTCACCGGGCCGAAAAGCGCCGCGCCGTACCTGCAGCAGCTGCATGCGTTCGTGCGTGCCACCCTCGGCGAGAAGGCCCAGGAGCACTACCAGATCATCATCGACGACCCGGTCGAAGTGGCTCGGCAGATGGTTGACGGGCTCAAGGAGGTCAAGCAGTTCCGCCGCGAACGCAACGACGCCTTCCACTTCAACTGGCTGCTGAAGATCGAAGAAGGCTTCCAGCGCCCCTTCGACCCGACCCACGAGAACATGACCGGGCTCAAGCTCAGCCGCGAGCTGCCGCCGCACGAACTGGCCGCCAACCTGCGCCGGGCGTTTTCCGGGATTGTCGCCGGCAACGTCAAGGACAAGGGTATCCGCCTGATCGAAGAGAAAGGCCCGTACGAAATCAAGGGTGACAGTGCCGTGCTCGAACCCCTCGGCCACCTGCTGCAGGCGTTCGTCGACCAGCACCGGATGAAGCTGCCGGGCGGTGCCGAATACGTGCCCTGCTACCGCGTCGTGAGTTGATTCAAGCCCCTCCCCCGCTTGCGGGCACAGCCAGTGCCCGCAACATTTGCTGCTATTTTCCTACCCCCTTCAGTGAACCTGCCTGCAGAAATATGGTCTTTCAGCTGGCGGCCTGCGCGCACGCCGACTCTTCACCGGCCCAGTCATCGGGCTTTTATTGTTTATTTCACGCGAAGACCATCATGCCTATCTCTCGTCCTGTTTCTGCGGCGCCCGCGCTGTTTTCCTCCTGCACCCCGGGCGCGCGCCGCCTGCTGAGCGGTAGCCTGATAGGCGCCCTGCTGGTCCTTGCCCACCCGCTGCACGCCGAAGAAACCGCGCCCAGCAGCGAACGCTGGGTCAGCGACAGCCTGACCACCTACGTGCGCAGCGGCCCCACCGATGGCCACCGCATTGTTGGCAACCTCAAGTCCGGGCAAAAGGTCACCTTGCTGACCACTCAGGGCAACTACAGCCAGGTGCGCGGCGAGTCCGGAGACACCGTGTGGATCACCAGCAGTGACCTGCAGGCCGTGCCCGGCCAGGCCGAACGCCTGCCGCAACTGACCGGGCAGGTGACCCAGCTCAGCGAGCAGTTGAAGACCATCGACGACAGCTGGAAAACCCGCGTACAAGGCATGCAGGAGACGCTTGATTCGCGCAAGGCGCTGATCGACGAGCTGGAAGCACGCAACAAGGCGCTGAATGCCGAGCTCGGCGATACCCAGTCGGAACTGCGCAGCACCCAGGCGCATCTGGGTGACGAGAACAAGCAGGTGCTGATGCGCTATATGGTCTACGGCGGCGGCATCGCCGGTGCCGGCCTGCTCGCTGGCTTGATCCTGCCGGCCTTGAGCCGTGGGCGCAAACGCAACGATCGGTGGTTCTGAGGGATAGTCCTGGGACGCTCAGCGCCCCCTGTGGGAGCTGGCCTTGCCAGCGATCGGCCGCGTAGCGGTCGTGATCCGCAGCGTCCAGCCAAAGGTCATCCCCGCCGCCGCCAGCAAAATCAAGCCGGAACCGGCCAGTTGCAGCGCACTGAGCGGGTGCCCCAGGGCCAGCCAGTCGACCAGGATCGCCACCACCGGGTAGATGAACGACAAGGCGCCGACCAGGCTGGTGGGGATCTTCTGGATAGCGCTGTACAGCAGGGTCGACATCAGCCCGGTGTGGACGATGCCGATGGTGGCCAGCCAGGCCCAGGTAGCGGGCGCACGCGTCAACCCCGGCACCTGCGCAAAGGGCGCCAGCAGCCCTACACCGACCAGCATCTGGATCAGCACGATCAATTGCGGCGCCACACCGTGCAATCGCTTGGTGATAACGGCGGCAATCGCATAGAAAAACGCCGCACCCAGCGCCATTAGCACGCCCAGACGGTAATCACCGGCGACCGCATCAGCGCTCGATCCGGCCATGACGATCAGCAGCATTCCCGCGAACGCCGCCAGCAACCAGCCGGCTTTGCCAGCGGTCATCTTCTCGGCGAACAACAGCATGCCCAAGCCCACCAGCATAAACGGCTGGGTATGATAGACCACGGTGCTCACAGCGATCGAGGCATGCCCATAGGCGCTGAACAGCAACACCCAGTTCAGCACCAGCGCCACCCCGCCGACTGCCGCCGCCAATGCCTGGCGCCGGCTAATCCTCCCTCGCCGCAGCAAACCCAGCCCGGCACAGGCCAGCAGTAGTGCCAACGCACCGAACAGGCAGCGCCAGAACACCACGGCGGCCGCAGGCTGGTCTGCGGCCAGGACGAACCAGCCAACCGTGCCGGAGATCAGCATGGCGGCGGTCATCTCCAGGGTGCCGCGTGTTTTCAGGTGCATGGCGAGCTGACTCCTGTCATATCGAACAAAGGTCCGTTATGCTGAACAGATGAAAACCGTTCGTCAAGACGAACAATTGACCGGTATAGCGAACAAATGATCGAAGCACACTCCCCCATCCTCTTGCTGGCCAGCGCCATCCGCCGCGAGCGTGAGCGCCTGGGCCTGTCAGTGACCGAACTGGGCAAGCGCGCAGGCCTGGCCAAGTCCACCCTGTCGCAGCTGGAGTCCGGGGTCGGCAACCCCAGCCTGGAAACCCTCTGGGCCCTGGCCGGCGCGTTGCAGGTGCCGGTCAGCCGGCTGATGGGCCAGCCGCGTCAGCATGTGCAGGTGATTCGCGCCAATGAAGGCGCCGCCAGCCACGCCGAGCAGGCCAATTACGCCGCCACCTTGCTCGCCGCCTGCCCGGCGGGGGCTCAGCGCGATATTTACCGGGTGCGGGTGCAGCCAGGTGAGCCACGGCTGTCAAAACCGCATCCACCGGGTACCCTTGAGCATGTGATCCTGTGCCACGGCCGCGCCCGAGTGGGGCCGGTCGAGCAGGCGGTGACACTGGCGGCCGGCGACTACATGAGCTATTCGGCCGATACCCCGCATCTGTTCGACGCGCTGGACGCCGACACCCTGGCCGTGATGCTGATCGAACACGCCTGAACGAGGAATGCTGATGAGCGAACTGCTGCTGCGCCGCCTGCACTTGCCGGCGCCGATGGGCCAGGTGCTGATCGTCAGTGACGGCCAGCAACTGTTGGCACTGGAATTCGATGCGCCCGAAAAACGCCTGCTGCGGCTGCTGCGTAGCCGCTTCGGCACAGGCGTGCAGTTGCGTGAAACCGCGGGGCTGGCGGCGCTCGCCGATGCCGTGCAGGCCTACTGCACGGGCCAATTGCAGGCGTTTGATGCAGTGCCCATTGACGCTGGCGGCACCCTGTTCCAGCAGCGCGTCTGGGCGGCGTTACGAGCGATCCCGGTGGGCAGCACCCGCACCTACGGGCAGATCGCCGCACAGCTTGGTAACCCCGCAGCCGCGCGGGCAGTAGGCCTGGCCAATGCACTGAATCCGGTGAGCCTGGCCATCCCCTGCCATCGGCTGGTGGGCAGCAACGGCGCGCTGACCGGTTATGGCGGTGGGATTGAACGCAAGCGCTGGTTGCTGGAGCACGAACGTCGCAATTCAGACGACGGCTGATGTTGGCTGAACCGGCCTCATCGCTGGCAAGCCAGCTCCCACAGGTACGGCGTACACAGATTTGCTGTGGGAGCTGCAGGCGCCCTACTGACAGTATTTACATAGGGTTCAGGGGGCGTTTTTATTTAGCCAGTCAAAAATCCCAGCGGGTGGTCAACATCAAGTTGCGCGGGTCACCATAAGACATCGAATTATAAAAACCGATATTGGTGTAATAGCGTTTATCGAACAGGTTATTGGCATTCACTGTGGCCGAAAAGCTATCGGTGAACTGGTAGCGGGCCATCAGGTCCACCAGCCAGAACGGATCCTGGGCGAATTCCTCGTCGATGTCCTTGGGCTGATTGTGCAGCACCTGCCAGCCCTTGCCCTGCCAGCGCGCACCACCGCCGACGGTCAGCCGCTCGAGTGCGCCCTTGAGCTTGTAGCTGGTGTAGAAGCTGACCTGGTCTTGCGGCTCCCAGGTCGAAACCTTCTGGCCATCGTCATCGCGAATCACCTTGTGGGTGTAACCGGCCTGCAACTGCCAGCCTGGCGTCAGCTCGCCCGAGACTTCGGCCTCGAAGCCCTTGGTCTTGGCTTTCACGCCCATCCAGGCGAAGGCCACGTCGGGGTTGGTCGGGTTGCCGTTGTACTGGTTGTCCTCGACCGTACGATTGCTCTCATGGATCTCGAAATAGGCAAGGCTGGCGTTGACCCGGCCGTCAAGGAATTCACCCTTCAGACCCAGTTCGTAGTTCTGCCCTTCGTCCGGGTCCAGCAGGCGGTTGGTACGGTCACGGAACCAGGCGTCCTGGGGCATGAAGATATCGGTGTAGCTGGCGTACAGCGAGTAGGTGTCGTTGAGGTCATAGACCGCGCCAACGTACGGTACCAGGCGGTCGTTTTCCTTGTTGTTGTCCTCGAGACCGTCGTAGCTGTAGTTGACCAGGCGCCCGCCGAGCAGCAGGGTCAGGTCGTCGGTCGGGTGCAGGCGTGCTGTGAGGTAGGTGCCGTTCTGGCGCACCTTGTCGTCGGTGCGCGCCGCCACCGGGCCCCAGTCGGGTTCGCCAATGTCGCCGTCCCAGTTGGGGAAGTCCGCGATGTTGTTGTTGGCATGGGTGACATTGCGGTAGTCGTTGCCCTTCCAGCGCGAGGCGGTGAAGGAGTTGCCGATCACCAGCTCATGCTCGCGGCCGAACAACTGGAACGGCCCGCTCGCATACAGGTCGAGGGAGTCGCTCACGGTCTCGCCGGTGTACTTCTGCGCATAGATGCCGGCGGTGCCGTCCTTGCGTGGCTGGTAGCCCTGGATCGAGCCGAGCGGCGCGTGGTAGCCGTTGATCTTGTGATCGAGCTGGGCCTTGGCCACCCAGCCGTTGTCCAGGTGATGCTCGAGGCTGGCGAACACGGTGCGGGTGTATTGCTCCCAACTGCTCCATTTCGCCGCGTTGTTGAAGTGGTGCGAAACATTGTTGGTGTCGCCATTGCCATCGTACAGCGGCACGGTGCCCGACCAGCTGGAGCCTTTGGGGTTGTTGTCCTGGTAGTCGGCGCCAACGGTCAGCAAGGTGTCAGGGTCGAGGTCGAACTCGAGGATGCCGTAGTAGACGCTGGTCTTGCGCTGGTAGTGATCAAGGAACGAGTGCTTGTCCTGATAGGCCGCCACCGCCCGGCCACGCACATTGGCGCTGTCGGTCAGCGGGCCGCTGACGTCCAGTTCGCTGCGGTAGTTGTCCCAGCTGCCGGCACCAAGGGCGAAGTGGCCCTTGAACTCGGCGGTGGGCTTCTTGCGTACCAGGTTGATGGTGGCGCCCAGGGAGCCTGCGCCAGTCAGCAATCCGGTAGCGCCCTTGAGCACTTCGACGCGGTCGTAGATGGCCATGTCGCTGAGGCTGTTGCCGGCCGAGTAACCGACGTTGCGCGAGGTCGAGGGAATGCCGTCGTACTGGAAGTTGTTGATGGCAAAGCCGCGCGCGTAGTAGCTGTTGCGCTCGGTGTCATAGGCCGAGACGGTGATGCCCGGGGTGTGGCGCATCACGTCGTCGATGTTGTTGAGGCCGAAGTCATCCATGTGCTGGCGGGTCACCACGGTGATCGACTGCGGCGTCTCGCGCGGGGTCAGTACCAATCGTGTGGCGGTGGCAATGGTGCCGGGGGTGTAGGAGCGGCTCTCTTCGGTGATGGTACCCAACTGGTTGCTGGTGACCTCGGTGGCGCTGAGGTTGATCGCACCCGCCTCGCTCACTTCCCGTACCAGGCTGTAACGCCCGTCCGCTTCCTTGATCACCGCCAGGCCCTTGCTGGCGAGCAAGGCGCGCAGGCCCTCCTCGACCCCATACTGGCCATGCAGGCCTTCGCTGCGCTGGCCTTGGGTCAGCGCCGGGTCAAACGACAGCACCACTCCCGCCTCGGCGGCAAAACGGGTCAGCACCTGGCCAAGATCGTCCTGCCCCAGGTCGTAGCTGCGCGTGGCCGATTCGGCCTGGGCCATGCTCAAGGGCAACAACAGCGCGCAACAGCGCAGGGCGTGGTGAATCCGGCGGGTTCTCATTCGATGCGTTCTCTTCTGGTTGGCATTCAGGCAGTGGGCCTGCCTTCCATAAGTCGAACGACAAGACGAATTAATATCATTTGCATGAAAAATACTTTTACTGGCGTGCCTTTACCGTCACCCAATACGGCGTGCGCTGGCTGACCGTTACCGGTAGCGTGCTTTCCAGGGCGCGGAAGATCTGCGCCGGGTCGTCGAGCCTGAAGGTGCCGCTGATGCGCAGCCCCACCACTTCCGGCGCGCAGCGCAACCAGCCACGGCGGTAGCGCGCCAGCTCGGCGACAAACGCCCCCAGGTACTGCTCGTTGGCGATCAGCAGGCCTTTGCTCCAGGCGTCCAGGTTGGTTTCCAGCGGCGAACTGAGCACCAGCGCCGGGTTGGCAAAACGGCATTGCTCTCCGGCCTCCAGCAGCGCGCCGCCACCCTGCTCGCCCGGCAGCACCTGCACACGGCTTTCGAATACGGCCAGGCGCGTGGTGTTTTCGCCGGCCAGCACCGAGAAACGCGTGCCCAGCGCCTGCAGCGTGCCGTGACGGGTTTGTACCCGGAAGGGTCGATTGGCCGGGTCCTTGGCGGTAGTGATCAGCACCTCGCCGTCGCGCAGCACCAGCAGGCGCTGCTGAGGGTCGAAACGTACGTCCAGGGCGCTGGCGGTGTTGAGCTGGACCTGGCTGCCATCGTCCAGGGTCAGGCTCAGGCGTTCGCCGGTACGGGTGTGGTAGTCGGCGAACCAGGGGCCTTGGCGCGCCTGCTGATAGCCGCTCCAGCCCAGCCCACCGGCACCGGCCATCAGTACCAGCCCCTTGAGTACACCACGACGGCCCAGCGCCGGCTGCTGGCCGGCCAGTTCCAGGGTGCGCCCGGCCAGGCGCGTGGGCATCTGCTGCAGGCGTTGCTGCACCCGTTCGACCTGCTGCCAGGCCCAGCGGTGCTGCTCGTCGGCCTGCATCCAGGCGTGCCAGGCGGCGTGTTCGGCGCTGCCGGCGCTTTCATCACCGAGGCGCGCACGCCAGGCGGCGGCCTGCTCGAGGGCGGCGAGCTGGCGCGAGTCCAGGGCGGCCATCAGTCGACCTCGTGTTGCAGGCTGTACAGCGTGCAATGGTGCAGGGCCTTGGCGATGTCGCGGTTGACCGTAACCACCGAGATGCCAAGGGTTTCGGCGATGGCCTTGTAGGTCATGCCGTCCAGTTGCGAAAGCAGAAAAGCCTTGCGTACCCGGGCGCCGAGGCCGGCAAGCATACCGTCCAGCTCGCACAGGGTTTCCAGCAGGATGGCCCGGGCTTCGGCGGAGATGTCCAGGGCTTCGGGCTGCTCGGCCAGCGCCTGCAGCCAGGCGCGCTCGAGCCGCGCGCGGCGAAAATGATCGATCATCAGGCGCCGGGCGATGGTCGCCAGGTAGCCCCGGGGTTCGCGCACGGCGCGCAGGCGGTCACTGGCATCGTCGGCGCTGAGCACGCGGACGAACACATCCTGCACCAGGTCGGCGGCCAGGTCCTGGCATTCCACCCGCGGGCGCAGCCAGCCGGTCAGCCAGCGGTGATGAGCCCGGTAGAGGTGGCTGACCTGCTGACGCAGGGCGGGGTTGGAATCGGTCATGGCGACTCGAAGAGCAAATGAGAATTTCTATCATTCTATGCGAATGATAGAAGGGCTTGGAAGAGCGCCGCACTAAAGCTGGCCCACCGGCCGCATCGCTGGCAAGCCAGCTCCCACAGGTCTTGCACAAACCCTGTGGGAGCGGGTCTTGCCCGCGATCGAGCGTGCAGCGCTCGCAATCCCGGTGAATTTACGCCAGCCTGGCTATCATCTGTGCTCTTTCAGGAAGGAACCGCCCCTCATGTCCCTCGTCACCACGTACCTCACCGGCCTGCGTCAGGCGCTGCCAAGCGAGTCGCTTGAGCAGTTGAACCTTGCCCACGGCGCTTCGGCCGAAGGCCTGCAGAAGCTCACTGAGCTTTACCCGCTGTGCCCCGCCAGCCTGCTGGAACTGCTCGGCCATATCGACGGGACCCATTTCCGAGACTACCCAGGCGGCACGGTCATCGTCCTGATCCTCGGTTCGGACGTGTTCGAGTACCCCTACTACCTCAGCGCCGCCGAGCAGGTCCTCGAAGACGCCAGAGGTTATACCGACAGCATTCGCGGCATCTACGGCGACTTCCTGGACGAATACCCGGAAACCGTCGGCCCAGGCATCGACATCGACCTGGGCATGAACCAGCGCCTGTGCTTCTCCCACTGCATGAACAACGGCGGCACCTCGAAGCTGTACATCGACTTCAACCCCGCCGCCGGCGGCACCGTCGGCCAGGTGCTGCGCTACCTGCACGACCCGGACAGCTATGAAGTGATTGCCGAGAGCTTCGATGAGTACCTGCAGCAGTTGATCGACGACGACTTCGCCTTTGTTGAACGGGAGATCTGAGCGCCATTACCCATTCAGGGTTACTCCATCAACGTGATTACCGCCCACGCCGTCGCGCCGCATACTCGGTTCCAGCCCCACGCAAGGAACCCCGATGAAGATCGAACTGATACAGCTCGCCGGCCGCGACGGCGATACCACCTACAACCTGCAACGCACCCTGGATGCCATTGCCGGTTGTGCAGCCGACACCGACCTGCTGGTGTTCCCGGAAACCCAGTTGATGGGTTTTGCCAGCGCCGCGCAGTTGCCCGAGGTTGCCGAAAGCGTGGACGGCCCCAGCGTCCAGGCCGTGCTGCAAGCGGTACGCGAACGCGGGGTCGCGGTGGTGATCGGCCTGGCCGAAAAAGCCGAAGACCGCTTCTACAACACCTCGCTGCTGCTCACCCCCGAAGGCATCGCCCTGCGCTACCGCAAGACCCACCTCTGGCCCTCGGAACGCGGCCTGTTCGAGCCTGGCGATCGCTACACCACGGTGAGCTGGAAAGGCCTGCGCATCGGCCTGCTGATCTGCTACGACATCGAGCTGCCAGAAAGCAGCCGCGCCCTGGCGCAACTGGGCGTCGACCTGATCGTGGTAACCAACGGCAACATGGACCCCTACTGCCCGGTGCATCGCACCGCGATCATGGCCCGCGCCCAGGAAAACCAGGCCTTCGCGCTGATGGTCAACCGCGTCGGCCCAGGCGATGACGGCCTGGTATTCGCCGGCGGCAGCGCGGTGGTCGACCCGCACGGGCGCCTGCTGTTCGAAGCCGGTCGTGAAGCCTGCCGGCAGGTGGTCGAACTGGACCTGCAGCAACTAGAGCACGCCCGCCGCGACTACGACTACCTCGCCGACCGGCGCTTGCAACTGCCCGGCCAAAGGGTGGATCACGCCGATGGCCGCCGCGAACTGCTGATCCCCTGAGCGCCCCCTTACAATAACAAGATCCCGGAGTGCCCCCATGAAGTCGATCCGTCGCCTGCCCCTGGCCCTGGCCGCGCTGCTGAACCTCGCTGCAGCCCAGGCCGCCACGCCCAGCGTGCACATCTACAACTGGTACGACTACATAGCCCCCAACACCACCAAGGAATTTCAGCAGGCCTCGGGCATCGCCCCGGTGTATGACGTGTTCGACAACAGCGATGTGATGCAGAGCAAATTGATGGCCGGGCGCAGCGGCTATGACGTGGTATTCGCCAGCGCCGACCTGTTGCCGAACCTGATCAAGGCCGGGGTGCTGGCCGAGCTCGACCGCAGCCAGTTGCCCAACCTGGCGCACCTGGACCCGCAGATCCTCGCCAAACTGCAGGGCAACGATCCTGGCAACCGCTTCGCCGCGCCCTACTTGTGGGGCACCACAGGCCTGGGTTACGACGTCGACAAGATCAAGGCCCGCCTGGGCGCCGATGCGCCGCTCAACTCCTGGGACCTGATCTTCAAGGAAGAAAACATCGCCAAGCTGGCCGACTGTGGCGTGGCGATGCTCGATTCACCCAGCGAGATCATCCCCATCGCCCTGCACTACCTGGGCCTGCCCTACAACAGCAAGAACCCCGAGGACTACCGCAAGGCCGAAGCGCTGCTGCTCAAGGTGCGCCCGCATATCGCCTACTTCGACTCCTCGCGCTTTATCTCGGACCTGGCCAACGGCAATGTCTGCGTGGTGCTGGGCTGGTCCGGCGGGGTGTTTGACGCAAGACTTGCCGCCGATAACGCCAGGAATGGCCGCGACATCCGCTACAGCATTCCCCGCGAAGGCGCGCCGTTCTGGCTCGAAAGCATGGTGCTGCTCAAGGACGCGCCCAACCCGCAACAAGGCCTGGCCTTTATCAACTACATGTTGCGCCCCGAGGTGATCGCTGCCTCGACCAACTACCTTGGCTACCCCAACGCCAACAAGGACGCCGCACCGCTGGTGGAAGCGAAGATCCGCGACAACCCGTCGGTGTACCCGCCCCAGGCGGTGCTCGATACCCTGTTCGCCCTGGAGCCGCTGCCACTCAAATACGAGCGCATCCGCACCCGGGTGTGGAGCAAGGTCAAGACCGGGAGTTAGTGTTAGCGTAGTGAACCGCACGCTCGCCCAAGGACTCGCTGCATGATCCGCCTGGCCTCCACTGAAGACCTGCCCGCCATCGATGCCCTGATCGAGGCGGCCTACAGCCCCTACATCGCCCGCATCGGCGCCAAGCCCGGCCCGATGCAGGAAGACTACGCGCAGTTGGTCACCCGCCGGCAGGTTCAGGTGCTGGAAGACCAGGGACAGGTAGTGGGTCTGCTGGTGTTGATCGTCGAAGCGCAGACAATGCTCCTCGACAATGTCGCGGTGCATCCCGAAGCCCAGGGCCGCGGTCATGGCCGCCAGCTGATCGAGCATGCCGAAGCCCGCGCCCGCCAGCTGGGATTGCCGCGGATTCGCCTGTACACCAACCAGGCGATGGCGGAGAACCTGGGGCTGTATCAAGCGCTTGGGTATCGCGAAACCCATCGCGCCGTCGATCAGGGTTTCCAGCGGGTGTTCATGGAGAAGTACATCGGTGGGGTGGATGCCAACGGCGCTATCGTCACGCTTGCGCCGATAGCGCTACAACCCGCCTACCGGCCTGTGCTCGACGATCTCTGCCGCACCCTCGAAAACCGATGCCATACGCTGCTCGGTGGCATTTACCTCTACGGCAGCGTTGCCCGTGGCGATGCCCGCGAAGGTGAATCGGACCTGGACGTGACCCTGATACTCAACCATTGCCCCAACGCCAATGACCTGCAGCAGCTTGAACGGGTCAGAGGTGAGCTGCAGGACCGGCACCCACTGGTGAGCAAGATCGATTTCGACATCGGCACCCGTGACCAGGTGCTGGCCGAGGAACACCGCAACAGTTGGGGTTACTGGCTAAAGCATCACTGCCGCTGTATCTGGGGCGAGGACCTCGCCCAGTGCTTCGCGCCATTCAAGCCTTCACCAGCCATCGCGCGGGCAGTCAATGCCGACCTGCAGGCTGCATTTGAGCGATATGTCGAGGGTATCGCCGATGCGGGCGACGCAGACACGCTGCGCCGGCTGCAACGGGCAGCCTCACGCAAGGCATTGCGGGCCGGCAACATGCTGCGAAGTGACAAGGACCCTTCGTGGCCGCTGACCCTGGAGGATCATGCTGACCAGTTACGTATTGCTTGTCCGCAACTGGCCGCTGAGGTCGAATTCTTTTTGCGTCACGCCTATCAACCCGAGGCCAGCGCCGAACAGTTCCTCGAACAGTTCGGCGCATTCAACACAGCATTCTTTGTACGTCTGAACGCTTCTGGTTGAACCTCAATCCTCCAGCGGCTTCGGCGGTTTGGGTGGTGGTGCCGGCTTGGCCGGCTTGGCGGGTTTACCGTCCTTGCCGGGCTTGGCCTCTTTGCCCTTGGTAGCGTCCTCCTTCAAATCGGCAACGGTCGGCGGCACGATGGCTTTTTCCGCTGCCGGCAACTGGTCGACTGCATCGTAAATCGCCTTGGGCTCGAGGATGCCGGTGTGTTCGATCCGGTGCAGCTCGCCGTCCTTGCCCACCAGTACTACCTGGGTGACCATCGTATCCCGGGCGCTGAACTTGAACTTGCGGATCAGGGCCATGGTCGCCTGTTGATCCAGAAACTTGTCATCACGCTTGCCGATCATGCCGGCGACGCTGTACAGCACCAGCTTGCGCTCCTCGAAGGCAGCCTTGGTGGCCGGGTCTTCAAGGGCCTTGTTCAACGCGCGAAGGGTCGGGTCGGCGGTGCTGGGGGCAAGGACAACCAAGGCGCGGGTCTTGTACAGCTCCTGGCCCAAGGGGTCATCGCTATCGGCAGCGAGGGCGGGACCGGCGACAATGGCCAGCAAGGCGGCGAGGGTCAGTGACCGAACAAGCATGCGCATCTCCTTTCTATTTCCATGCAACAAAGACTACAAATCGCGACGAAAGATCCGGGTTGCGAGCCTAAACTACAGGGCCAGATGAGTGGGCAAGGCAAAGGTAACTTCCGATTACCAAGTGCGACCTTGGATACACACCGGAAGGTCTGTCATCCGATTCTGAGGATAGCTGAAGGCCGTCTGCCATGCCCGTCGACCACCCTGGAAAAAGGCCTGAACCATGAGCATTGCCGACACCCTGCTATTGCTGCTGATCCTTGTTACCGCCCTGGGTTGCGGGTTGATGGGCGGGTTGTTCTTCGCCTTCTCCAACTTCGTCATGCAGGCCCTGGAGCGCATTCCGGCACAGAGTGCGGTGACGGCCATGCAATCGATCAACCAGGTGGTGCTCAACCGCCTGTTCCTCTCGCTGTTTCTCGGCACCGCCGTGACCTGCGCGATCCTGCTGACCTGGGCCTGGTTGCGCTGGCCATTGCCGGGCAGCCTGTGCATCGGCATTGGCAGCGGCCTGTACCTGCTTGGTAACGTGCTGGTGACCATGCTCTTCAACGTGCCGCGAAACCAGAGCCTGGCGCGCCTGGAGCCGGCCAGTAGCGAGGCGGCCAGTGCCTGGCCGAGCTATGCGCGGGTGTGGAACCGCTGGAACCATGTGCGCACCATTACCGCCCTGGCGGCCACGGCCTGGTTGATGGTGGCGTTGCTGCGGGTGGTGTGGACTCAGTAGCGGCTGCTCAGCTCCCACAGTAGATCTGTGCACGCCGGACCTGTGGGAGCAGGCCTTGCCTGCGATCGAGCGCGCAGCGGTCGCAACCCAGCCAACCCCTGATGTGCTGGCTGCACCGGCCTCATCGCCGGCAAGCCAGCTCCCACAGTAGATCTGTGCACGCCGGACCTGTGGGAGCTGGCTTTGCCAGCGATCGAGCGCGCAGCGGTCGCAATCCAGTCAACCCCTGATGTGCTGCCTGCACCGGCCTCATCGCCGGCAAGGCCGGCTCCCACAGTAGATCTGTGTACGCCGGACCTGTGGGAGCTGGCCTTGCCAGCGATCGAGCGCGCAGCGGTCGCAACCCAGCCAACCCCTGATGTGCTGGCTGCACCGGCCTCATCGCCGGCAAGCCAGCTCCCACAGTAGATCTGTGTACGCCGGACCTGTGGGAGCTGGCTTTGCCTGCGATCGAGCGCGCAGCGGTTGCAACCCAGCCAACCCCTGATGTGCTGCCTGCACCGGCCTCATCGCCGGCAAGCGCCGGACCTGTGGGAGCTGGCCTTGCCTGCGATCGAGCGCGCAGCGGTCGCAATCCAGTCAACCCCTGATGTGCTGCCTGCACCGGCCTCATCGCCGGCAAGCCACACAGGGTCAGTGCATGCAGGTCCGGCTAGAACAAGCCCATCTGCCGATCGATCAGCGCCGTGAAGTCATCCTCCACGAACGGCAAAATCGCATCGGCCACCGGCTGCAACTGCCGGGTCAGGTAGTGGTCGTAATCGATCGCCGAATGCCGCGTCTCCAACGGCTCCGGCCCGGTCACGGTAATCACGTAGCTGATCCAGCCGCCATTCTGGTACTGCCGCGGCCTGCCCTGACGGTCATTGAAGTCATCGGCCATGCGCGCCGCGCGAACATGCGGCGGCACGTTGCGCTGGTAGTCGGCCAGCGGCCGGCGCAGGCGCTTGCGGTAGATCAACAGCTCATCCTGCTCGCCAGCCAAGGTCTTGCGCACATACTCACGCAGGTACTGCTGGTACGGCTGACGCTTGAAGATCCGCTCGTACAGCTCCTGCTGGAACTGCCGGGCCAGCGGCGACCAGTCGGTACGCACGCTTTCCAGGCCCTTGAAGATCATCTCCTCAACGCCCTCGCCACGTTGCACCAGGCCGGCATAACGCTTCTTGCTGCCCTCCTCGGCGCCGCGAATGGTCGGCATCAGAAAGCGCTTGTAGTGGGTCTCGTACTGCAACTCCAGGGCACTGTCCAGGCCGTAGCTGTCACGCAGATGCTCGCGCCACCACTGGTTGACCTGCTGCACCAGCTCGCGACCGATACGCGCCGCGTCCGCCTCGTCATGGGCACCCTTGAGCCAGACGAACGTGGAGTCAGTGTCGCCATAGATCACCGCGTAACCCCGGGCCTCGATCAGTTCGCGGGTACGGCGCATGATCTCGTGGCCGCGCATTGTGATCGATGAGGCCAGGCGCGGGTCGAAGAAGCGGCAGCCACTGGAACCAAGCACACCGTAAAAGGCGTTCATGATGATCTTCAGCGCCTGGGAAAGCGGCGCATTGTGCTCGCGCTTGGCCACCTCGCGGCCCTGCCAGACCCGCTCGACAATCGCCGGCAGGCAATGCCGGGTACGGGAAAAACGCGCACCGCGAAAGCCCGGTACCGAGGTCGCGTCGCCCGGCTCGCGCAGGCCTTCGATCAGCCCTAGCGGGTCGATCAGGAAGGTTCGGATGATCGACGGATACAGGCTCTTGTAGTCGAGCACCAGCACCGACTCGTACAGCCCCGGCCGCGAGTCCATGACGAATCCACCGGGGCTGGCCTCCTCCGGGCGCTCGCCCTGGTTGGGCGCGACGAAGCCCTGGCGGTGCATCAGGGGCATGTACAAATGACAGAACGCCGCCACCGAGCCGCCGCTGCGGTCAGCCGGCAAGCCGGTAACCGTGGCCCGTTCGAGCAGGAAGGTCAGCAGTTCGGTCTTGGCGAAAATCCGTGTGACCAGTTCGCAGTCCTTGAGGTTGTAACGGGCCAGGGCCGGCTTGTCCTCGGCGAACATGCGGTTGATTTCGTCCATGCGCTGGTACGGGGTGTCGATGGCCTTGCCTTCGCCGAGCAGGGTCTGGGCGACGTTCTCCAGGCTGAACGAGGGGAAACTCCAGGTCGCCGAACGCAGCCCTTCGATACCGTCGATGATCAGGCGCCCGGCGGCCCCGGCAAAAAAATGCGCGCGGCTGCCGTGCTCGCGCCAGTCCATTTCCTCACCGCCACGCCCCAGGCGCAAGGGCACCTTGAGCTGGGTGGCGTGGTGCTGCAACACGCGCAAGTCGAACTGCACCAGGTTCCAGCCGATGATTGCATCGGGGTCATGCACGGCCAGCCAGTCGTTCAAGCGCTCGAGCAAGCGGGCACGGCTGTCGCAGTATTCGAGATCGAAATCCACGCCCTCGGCGTCGCCGTTGGCCGGGCCGAGCATGTACACCTGGCGCTGGCCGCAGCCTTCGAGGGCGATGGAATACAGCTCGCCGCGCTCGGTGGTTTCGATGTCGAGTGATACCAGCCTGAGCTTCGGGCGGTAGCCGGGGGCGGGCTTGAGCTGGGCATCGAGCAACACACCGTTGGCATCAGGTGTGCCGCTGAAACTCACCGGCGCGGTAATGAAACGCTCCATCAGGTAGCGCTCCGGCGGACGCACATCAGCCTCGTAGATTTGCACCCCGGCGGCGCGCAGGCGCTTTTCCAGCTGGATCAACTGGCGGTGCTGGCGGCAGTACAAGCCCAGCACCGGCCGCTGTTCGAAATCGCGCAGGGCCAGCTCGCGCAACGCGACGTCGCGCTCACCGCGCAGCACCGCTTCGGCTTGCCCACGCTGCTCGGCCGGAATGAACGCAACGGACGTCTGCACCGGCAAGCGCAAGCGCCGTGGTCCCTGATCGGTGGCCAGCCAGAACTCGACGCTGGTCCCCGCCGGGGTATCGCGCCAATGCCGGGTCAGGACAAAGCCCTGCTGTAACTCCACCGCTGCAACCTCGAAAACACCTGTGTATGCGGCGATTCTACCTGCCTGGGCCGCTGGCTGCCGAACTTAGCGCGCTACCCGTGCACCGGGGGCAAAGCCGTGGCCATGGGCGCGACCGGCAATCAGCAAGGCCAAGGCGATCAGCCCCAGCAACACCCAGTGGAAACTGCCCACGCCCCACTGGCTGAGCAGCACGCCACCGAGCAGACCGCCTGCGGCAATCGCCGAGTTCCACACGGTGACGATCATCGACTGGGCGACATCGGCGCCCTCCCCGGCGGCATCGGCGCTGGCGGTCTGCAGCAGGGTCGGCGCGCCGCCGTAGGTCAGGCCCCAGAGCGCGACACTGACGTACACCAGCGGCGCCGACTGGCTGACAAAACCCAGCACCAGCGCCACCACGGCAAATCCGCACAGGCTGAGCAAAACCATGTTGCGCAGGTGCTTGTCGATCAACGCACCGACCACGCCGATACCCGCCAGGGCGGCGATACCGAAGGTCAGCAGGACCATGCCAGTGCTGGCTGCCAGCCCCACCGAAGCCAGGAACGGCACGATGTAGGTGTACAGCACGTTATGCGCCAGCACCCAGGTGAGGATCACCAGCAACACCGCCAGCACTCCCGGGGTACGCAGAACTTGAGCGATGCCGGGACGTTGACCCGGGGCGTGACCGTCGAAGTCCGGCACCTTGCACAGCACCCAGGCCACCAGCACCAGGGTCGCCCCCGACACCAGGGCAAAGGTCATGCGCCACCCCACCAGTTCGCCCAACCAGGTGCCGGCTGGCACCCCCAACGACAACGCCACCGGCGCGCCGATCATCGCCACTGCCATGGCCCGGCCCTGCTGCTCGGGGCTGACCATGCGCCGTGCATGCCCGGCGATCACGCCCCAGGCCAGGCCGGCGGCGACGCCGGTCATGAAGCGTGCGACCAGCGTCAGCCAGTACGAACTCGATAGCGCCGTCACGGTGTTGAACAGCAGGAAACCGACAATCGCCAGCAACAGCACCGGCCGCCGACGCCAGCCCTGGGTCAGGGTCACCAGCGGGATGGCGGTCAACAGCGAGCCCAGGGCATACACGCTGACCATCTGCCCGGCCATGGCCTCGCTGACCTGCATGCCGCTGGAGATCTGCCCGAGCAGGCCGGCCGGCAGGGTTTCGCTGAGGATGGCGATAAAGCCGGTCATGGCCAGGGCCAGCAGGCCGCTGACCGGCAAGGGCTGTTCGAGTGCGGCTGGCCCGTCCGCCGTGCAACTCATCGGGGTCATGGTGAAACTCCTGTAGGAAAGATGGGCGAACCTTAAGCCTGCGGTCACTGCGGAAAAAGACGGGTACAATTCCGCTCATAACGGACATTGATGTCCGCAATCAGGGAAAGCAGATGGATAGCCTCAGCGGTTTCGTGGTGTTCGTGCGGGTGGCAGAAACCGGCAGCTTCGTCGGCGCCGCGCAATCGCTGGGGGTCAGCGCTTCGGCCATCGGCAAGCGCGTGGCGCGCCTGGAGAGCCGCCTGGGCGTGCGCCTGTTTCACCGCAGCACACGCAGCATCACCCTGACCGCCGAGGGCAGCCTGTTCCTGGAACGCAGCCGGCGCATCCTCGCCGAGATCGAAGCCACCGAACTTGAACTGTCCCAGGCCAGCGAGGTGCCGCGTGGGCGTTTGCGCATCAGCCTGCCGCAAGTCACCGCACTGGTGATGCCGGCCTTGAGCGAGTTCATGGCGCAGTACCCGGCCATCGAACTGGACCTGGATTTCGACGATCGCCTGGTCGATATCATCGGCGAAGGTTTCGACGTGGTGATGCGCGGCGGTACCCCCAGCGACTCGCGCTTGAGCGCGCGCTTTCTGGGCCATTTCCACCATGTACTGGTCGCCTCACCGGCGTACCTGGCGCGCAATGGCACCCCCGTTCATCCCGATGAACTGGCCCGGCACACCTGCCTGCACTACCGTTTCCCCAGCACCGGCAAGCTCGAGCAATGGCCGTTGCGCCAGGAGCCCGCCGGGCGCGAATACGACATCCCGGTGTCGATGGTCTGCAACCACGTCGACACGCGCATCTGCTTTGCCACCCGCGATCGCGGCATCACCTGCACTCCGGATTTCACCGTACGCCAGCAGCTGCAACGCGGTGACCTGGTGACCGTGCTCGATGACTACATGGAGCGGCGCGGCAGCTTCTACCTGCTGTGGCCCTCGGGGCGGCAAATACCGCCACGGCTGCGGGTGTTCATCGACTTCATGAGCACGCGACTGCAGCTGGATGCCGGCGCGCCGCAGTATTAGTCATATAAATAATCAAGCCCCTGAGCGGGAAGTCGCGGCACCTGCTGCTGTAGGAATTCGCCGAGCTTCTGCGCCTGGCGCGCCTTGGGGCTAGCCTGCAGCCAGGTCAGGTAATAACCCTCGCCGGTGGCCACCGCCTGCGCAAAGGGCGTGACCAGGCGGCCGGCGTCGAGCTCGCCGCTGGCCAGCAGCAGGTCGACCACGGCCACACCCAGGCCTTGCTGGGCGGCAGCGATGCCTTGATCCAGGGTATCGAACAGCTGGCCGCGGTCCAGGCTGATTGCAGCGCCCCCAGTCCGATTCAACCAGCGCCGCCAGTCACGCCGATCGGGCGACGGGTGCAGCAGTTCGCAGTGGACCAGGTCTGCCGGGTAACCGGGCTGGCACACCGGCACCAGCCATTCGTCAAACAGCTTGAGGCTGGCGATGTCCGCGGCAAAATGGCCGTCGCCCAGCAGGATCGCGCAATCGTAAGGCTCGCTGTAGAAGTCCACCGTGTCGATGTCCATCCACACACTGCTCAATTGCACCTTGCTGTGTTCTTCGCCTTGCTT
This sequence comes from Pseudomonas sp. JV241A, assembly GCF_900275665.1. Lineage (NCBI taxonomy): Bacteria > Pseudomonadati > Pseudomonadota > Gammaproteobacteria > Pseudomonadales > Pseudomonadaceae > Pseudomonas > Pseudomonas sp. JV241A. Next base: position 119,933 of record NZ_OPYO01000015.1, on the reverse strand, counting down.
GAACGTCGCCAAGTGCTTGAGCAGCCAGCGCACGGTCAGGGTCGAAGGCGCCTTGAGGCGCAGGTGCTGACGGTCCTGCCTGAGCAACCCGCAGGCATTCTCGATGATCTTGAAGCCGACCTTGAGCTCCTGGGCCAGCAGCCGGCCCGGCTCGGTGAGCGCCACTTTCGGCCCGCGGCGCTCGAACAATGCGCAGTCGAACAAGCCTTCGAGGGTTTTGATGTGATGGCTGATGGCGCCCTGGGTCAGGGCCAGTTCTTCGGCCGCGCGGGTGAAGGAGCCATAGCGTGCGGCCACCTCGAACGCCCTGAGCGCCTGCAATGCGGGAATGCGTTCGGTCATGGCCGCCTCAAGCATGAGTAAAACTAATAGAAGGCCACAGTAACAGGCGTTTTACAACCGAACCGCGCCTGCAGAGAATGCCGCTCCCGGTAAAAACCATCGAGAAATGCCCGTGAACAGTGCCCTGCTTGCCACCTACGCCCTGACTGTTTTGCTCTTGATCGCCAGCCCCGGCCCGGTGGTGGCGCTGGTGGTCAACACCACCGCCCGCGCCGGACGCAAACAGGCACTGCTGACCGCCCTGGGGACCAACGGTGCTTCGCTGGTGCTGATTGCCCTGGCCGCTGCGCTGATCTTCAGCAGCGCAGCCGTCAACCCACTGTTGCTAAGCGCCCTGAGCATGTTCGGTTGCCTGTTCATCGGCTACCTGGGCCTCGGCGCACTGGCTGAACTGCGCCAGCCCGCGCTCGCCATACAGCAGGCCCCCGTCCGCCAGGGCGGGCTGTGGCAAGGCTTTGCCATCGGCCTGTCGAACCCCAAGGACATTCTGTTTTTCGTCGCTTTCTTCCCGCAGTTCATCCAGGTTACCGAGCAGTTCAGCCAAAGCCTGATGGTGTTGGGGCTGGTCTGGCTGGTGCTCGACCTGGGCATTCTGGGCTTGTACATCCTGGTCATCGGCCGCCTGGCCGAGCGTCTCAACCGACGCTTGATCAGCGCAATCAGTGCCGTGGTGCTGTTGGCCATTGCCGTCGCCGGGCTGGCCTACAACCTCCGGCAACTGTTGCCCTGACGGGCTACGCTTTCGGGTGTAGGCCGAGAGCGGTTAGAATGATGCGCTATACCTCCAGGCCAGCCTCAAGCCACACTATGGACAGTCGGATTGAACCCTGAACAGCGCAGTCGTCTCGAAACCACCATGCATACCCGCCCGGCCCCGAATTCCAGAGGCACTTCCTTGATCCGCTCGCCCCTTTTGCACGGCCTGCTCGCCGTCGTGCTGCCAACTTCGGCGCTGGCCGCCGGCGTACGGATCGACCCGCATGCCGACCTGTTGTACCGCCAGGCCCTGACCTTGCTGGAACAGGCCGACAACCAGAACACCAGTTTCACCCTCAAGACCAGCACCACCGACCAGGACCTCGCCCAGCAAGGCCAGGCCCTGGGCCGCACCCTGGCGCCTGCGGTGAGCCTGCTGAAAAAAGCCGTGGAGCTTGACCACCCGGCCGCCCAGTACCGCCTGGCCCTCTACTACATCACCTACCTGCCGGCAGCGCAGATCCCGGCTGCCGCCTGCCCGCTGCTCGAAGCGAGCATGGGCCAGGGCTTCGCCCCGGCGGCGCTGGGCATCGAAAACTGGTGCCCGAACTACAGCCGTAGCGAATACCGCACTGCGCTGGAAAGCGTGCCGAACCTGGCCAGCCTCTACGCCCCCTACTACCCGCAACCGGCCGTGCGCTTGCTGTGCCATCGCGAGCAACCGCAAGGCCTGGCGATGCAGTGGGGCCGTCAGCGCGACTACCAGGCCGAGGTCTACCGCCTGCTGGCCAGCGCCGACCCGGCGCAAAGCAAGGCTTACTGGCAAAAAGCAGTGGACATCAATGGCTGCATCGCGGCGCAGCGGCGCCTGGCCAGCAACCACTACTGAGCTGAGCGCACTGCGCCGCCGCTGACAGCAAGATCGTTCAAGTCAGCGGCGCCCGGCTCTGGCATGCTGTACAACCGTGTTCATTGGTTGTTGCTGCCGTCCATGCCCAGTCCGCCGTTCGCCCGCCAGGCCTTTATCCGTGGCGCCATCGCCATCCTGCCGTTGTCCCTTGCCGTTGCCCCCTGGGGGTTGCTGGCCGGCTCCATGGCCATTGAAGCCAACCTCACGCCCTGGGAAGGCCAGGGCCTGTCGGCCATCGTCTTTGCCGGCGCGGCGCAACTGGTGGCGATCGGCATGCTCAAGGGCGGCGCCAACCTGTTTTCGATCCTCCTCACCACCCTGCTGCTGACGTCCCAGCACCTGCTGTACGGGCTGTCGATGCGCCCGGTGCTGTCGGGCCTGCCGACTCGCTGGCGGCTGGGCCTGGGCTTCTTGCTCACTGACGAGTTTTTCGCCCTCACCAGCCAGTACGACAAACAGCAGTTCAATCGCTGGTACGCCCTGGGGGTGGGCCTGACGTTCTACATTGCCTGGAACCTGTTCACCCTGGCCGGGATCATCCTGGGGCAGAACATTCCGCACCTCGACCAACTGGGCCTGGACTTCTCGATTGTCGCCACCTTCGTCGCCCTGATCGCGCCGTTGGTGCGCAACCTGCCCACCGTGGTGTGCGTGGCGGTGTCGTTGTTCTGCTCGGTGCTGTTCAGTGCCTGGCACTGGGACATCGGCCTGGTGGCCGCCGGCCTGCTGGGCATGAGCGCAGGTTTCATCTGTCAGAAATTCAGTGGAGCACGCTCATGATCTTCGCCCTGATTATCGGCATGGGCCTGCTGGTGTTCCTCAACCGCTATGCCTTTCTGGAACCGCGCCTGCCCCTGCGCCTGAGCTCCAATGCCCGGCAGTTCCTCGGCTTCGCCGTACCGGGCATGCTTACCGCGATCTGCGGGCCTATCGTCTTTCTGCCCGGCCACCAGCTCGACCTGAGCCTGAGCAACCCGTACCTGATCGGTTCGCTGGTGGCCGTAGTGCTGGTGCTGTTGACCCGCAGCACCTTGATCAGCATGCTGCTGAGCATGGCCTTCTTTTTTGTCTTTCGTTGGTGGTTGAACGGCAGCCCATGAACCCTGCACACAAGGAACAGACCCGTTTCTGGCAAGCCTCGGCGCTCGGTGACACCGAGATGCTGCATGCGCGTTATTTTCAGCAGCGCTTCGCCCCCCATGTGCACGAAGGCTACGTGATCACCATCATCGAGTCCGGCGCCCAGCGCTTCTGGCACCGCGGCAGCGAACACCTGGCGCCGGTCGGCAGCATGGTCCTGATCAACCCCGACGAGCTGCACACCGGCGCCAAGGCCAGCGAAGACGGCTGGCGCTATCGCGGCTTTTACCCCGACAGCGAACGCATCACCGGCGTGCTCGACGAACTGGAACTCAAGCGCGACGGCCTGCCGCGCTTTGACGCCAGCGTGCTGCACGACCCGCAACTGGCCAAGGCCTTCAGCTGGCTGCACTGCTCGGCCGAGCACGGCGCCAGCGCCCTGGAACAACAAACCGCCTGGCGCGAGGCGGTGTTGCTGCTGGTGCAGCGCCATGCCCGCGCGGGCGAGGCGCGCACGCCCGGCAACGAACCGTGCGCCGTGGCCCGGGCCAAGGAACTGATGGACAACCGCCTGGCCTATCCGCCATCGCTGGAAGAACTCGCCACAGCGGTGAATCTCTCGCCCTTCCACTTTGCCCGGGTGTTCCGCCAGGCCACCGGCTTGCCGCCCCATGCCTGGCTCAAGCAACGGCGCCTGAGCCGCGCCCGTGAACTGCTGAAAAACGACTGCCTGCCGTTCAACGTCGCCTTCGCCCTGGGTTTTTCTGACCAGAGCCATCTGAACCGGCAGTTCAAGCAAGCCTATGGCGTAACGCCGGGCGAGTACCGGCGCGCCTGCACTCATTAACGGACTAAGCCAATGCCCTACCCGCTTGCCTACCGCTGGTTCATTCACAAAGGCCTGACCGACTGGGAGCCCTGGTATTTCTGCGATACCCAGGCGTCGCTGCAACAAGCGCCTGACCTGACCAGGAACGCCTTCGCCGCCAGGGCCTTTGCCAAGGAAACCGGGGCGGACTTCGAGGTTTACCTGTTCGCCCGCCGCCAGGATCGGGAGGACTTTGCCTTCTTCGTGGTGCGCGACGGGGTGATTGAAGACAAGGTCATCACCGTGCATTTGTCGTTTGCCGACAAACTCGAGCTACGCTCGCGGTTGAGCTATGAACAAGTGACCCGCAGCTTCAGTGAATGGGTGGCCGAGGTGGCGCTGGCGGATGCGCTTGAGTGGATGAGCGAGGACGACCTGCAGGATTGAATCTAGGGCTGCTCTGCAGCCCATCGCCGGCAAGGCCAGCTCCCACATGTGGGAGCCGGGCATTCACGCCGGGCGCTGCATCAACATCAACCGCAGCGCCAGCAACGCCAGCACACTGGCCAGCAAGCGCGGCTGCAACCTGGCCAGGCGCCCCTTGCCACTGAACCAACGGCTAAGCACTCCGCCACACGCCCCCAGCACCACATGAAACACCAGGGCAATCACGCTCAGCACCAGCCCCAGCAGCAACAATTGCTGGGCCACTGCGCCTTTGGCCGGCACCACGAACTGCGGCAAGAACACGATAAAAAACAGCAGCGCCTTGGGGTTGAGCAGGCTGTTCAAGGTCGCTGCAACCAACACCGCCGCCAGCGATGTCTCACGCGACCCCTCGCCCATGCCCACCGTGCGCGGCTGCAACAGCTTGAAGGCCATCCATAACAGGTAGACCGCGCCGCTGTAGCGGATGATGTCGAACGACGGCGGCCAGGCGGCGATCAGTGCGGTGACACCGGTAGCCGTCAGCACAGTCAGCAACAGGTCAGCCAGGCTGATACCCAGCGCCGCCGCCAGCCCGCCACGCCAACCCATGGACAGCCCATGGCTGATGACAAAAGCCATGTTCGGCCCGGGCGACAGCAGCAACAGGGTTACCGCGCCAGCAAAGATGACCAGCGTTTGCATATCGAGCATCGCACGCCCTCCTGGTAAGCTCCGAGTGACGACAGTAACGGATCTCCAGCCGGGACAAGCGCTACAGCGCAGCGAATTTATTGCGCAACAGTTGCCTCAGCGGCAATAACCCCGAGGCGTACTGCCGGTCATGCTTTTGAAGAAAGCAATGAAGGCACTGTCGCTGGCAAAGCCCAGTTCCAGCGCCACCTGGGACAGCGGTTGATGGATCGCCAACTGCTCTACCGCACGTACCAGCCGCCACTGCTGACGCCATTGCTGATATGACATACCAGTGTCACGGCGGATCAAACGGCCGATGGTTTTCTCACTGGCGCCGACCGTGCGAGCCAGTTCGTGCAGCGGCGGCGGCAACTGCTCAAGCCCCTCTACCAGGCTGGCCAGGCGTCGATCCCGGGGCAGCGGCAAACGCATCGGCTGCTGCCCGGCGGCCTGCAGTTCGGCGATGCACAGGCCGGCCAGATGCGCGGCGGCGCCTTGGCTCCAGTCGGTTGCGAACGGTGCCTCGGCCATGCGCTCGAGCAGTTCGCGCAACAGCGGATTGACGTCAAGGATCACCACTTCAGCAGGCAAATGCGGCCAGTGCCGGGGGTCCAGGTACACCGAGCGATAATCGACGGTCGCCCGCATCCGCGCCCGATGGGCTATGCCGGCGGGAATCCATGCCGCGCGGGTCGGCGGCAGCAGACAGAGCAGATCCGGCGCCTGGGCGTCGATGCGCACGCAGCCCTGGCGGGTGAACAGCACCTGCCCCAGGCGGTGCTGATGGACGCCAGAATCGTGTTCGCCCAGGGCCGAGCAGATGCCGACGATGGGCGCGCCGAAGCGGTCCGGGTCGAAAGTGGCGGTGGGTTCCAGCCAGGCCATGCAGGTTGTCCGATATTCACTATTTTTAGACCAGACCGCGACAATACACCCATCGCCTGCCGTCTACCATGAGCGCCCTTTTTCTCACCGGGCGCTACTTATGACCCACCGCACCTGGCTGACCCTGGCCACGGCCCTGCTGATGTTCCCGCAGATCGCCGAAACCCTCTACAGCCCCGCCCTGGTGGATATCGGCCAGGGCTTCGGGGTAACGCCTGCGCAGGCGGCGCAAACCCTGTCGCTGTACTTCGCCGCCTTTGCCATTGGCGTGCTGGTCTGGGGTCGGCTGTGCGACCTCTGGGGCCGCCGCCCGACATTGCTTGCCGGCTTGCTGCTGTACGGCCTGGCATCGCTGGCAGCCTTGCTGGTCACAAGCTTCAGCGGCCTGCTCGCCGCGCGCATGGTTGCCGCCTTTGCCGCTGCGGTCGGCTCGGTGGTGACGCAAACCGCGCTGCGGGACGTGCATAGCGGTGCGGAACTGGCGCGGGTGTTTTCCCTGATCGGCGTTTTCCTGGCGATCAGCCCGGCGATTGGCGTGCTCGGTGGATCGCTGCTGACCGAGGCTTTGGGTTACCGTGGCGTGCTGGCCGCGCAGTTGCTGCTGGCGCTGGCGTTGCTGTTATGGAGCTGGCGAACCATGCCGGAAACCCGCCCACAGGTACCCCATCGCGCCAGTTTGATCGGCACCTTGCGGCGCATGCTCGGTGATCGTCGGGTGTTGCTGGCGACGCTGCTGGTGGCGTTGTTCAACATCGGCGTGTTCAGTTGGTACAGCTTGGCGCCGTTCATTTTCCAGCGTTTGCAGCTGCAAAGTCTGTTTGGCTATAGCGGCGTGTTGCTGGCGCTGGGCTCGCTGCTTGGCGCGCGCCTCAATGCGCTATTGCTGGCGCGTGGTGTCAGCCAGGCAACGCTGCTCAATCTGGCGTGCGCAGTGAACCTGCTGGCAGCGCTGGCGATACTGCTGCTGGGCGAACATTGGCTGATCGCCGTGGCCATGGCCTTTATGCTCGGCGCCTTTGCCATGGCGATTCCGTTGGTGCTGGGCTCGGCGCTGGTTGAGTACGGGGATTGCCGGGGGACGGCGGGAGCGTTGTTTGGGTTGTTGTATTACGGGTTGATTGGCGCGGGCTTGGCGTTGGCCGGATGGGGGCAGGCACTGGGAGCAGTGCTGTGCTGCTGCTCCGTTTTCATTGCTGCCGTGAGCGCTTTCTACAGGTAACGGGCATAACTCAGTTGCTTCGTTGCCTGTCCAGTTCTGCCAGATTTGGCGGCAGTGGAATCCAGCTCTTGTCGATGCCCGCATTGACTAGACTGTCCCATTTATCGAGCAACTGTTTGGGGAAGCAGTGGTACTCGCTACGCTTCATCGCCGCGTCCCAGGCAACAGGAATCAGCGCCTGCAACCTTTGCACGTCATGGCCTCCACCCTCAGCGCCGGTATGGTTGTGAACCGCCAATCCCACAAGATAATCAAGCATGTTACCAGCGACGACGCCTTCGGCCTGCCTGTCATTGGCAGTGCTTTCCAGCCATGCGATCAGCTTGGCCTGACCAGCCTCCTGGTAAAAGGGTGACCTGGCATTGAACAAGCGCCACTGTCGTTGAATGGCCGCTGGCGAAGGGTCTTTGAACAACCGTTCGACGCCCATTGGGGCCTCGAACACCGTCAACAAATCCGATACCGCATCATCCTTGAGCAGGTTGGCGACACCTTCGAGTCGTGTCCTTTTATGCGAGTCATACAGGTACGCGATGCCACCGGCGAGCAACTTTTCCATCGCCCAATCGTATAGCCGTACACGATCACTGCACGTGGTTGCCGCTGCCGTCACCAGTGCGATTTCGCGCTGGTACTGCGCTTGCCTTGGCTGACCTTCATCACGCTCGCGCAGGGACAACAACCCGTCGATCAAACTGCAGCACAAACCGTAATGGCCAGAGACATCATGGAGCGCTGGGTGCGGCGTCTCCCCCCAGACGTGTTCAAGCAGTTTGAGCTGAACACCAAGGTACTGCAGTTGCTGGTCATAGACACGCTGATCAATCTGAGACGCCAGCTCACGCATGCCCTGGCAGTATGAATCAATCGTCAACCAGATCAGGTTCAAGGCAACCTCCGGCACTTCAGCCTGAGCGGCCTCCCCCCCTTCTTCAAGAAGCAGATCGATTCGCTGGTCGTCGAAGTCAGCGGCCCACTCATTCAAGAAACGCCGATGCTCCTGAAGGGTGATACCCGGTTCCTGCGCCAGCAGCCCCATCTCGTACCGTGCACGTGCGGGATTAGTAAATTTTCGCAGATCGTGCAGGGCTGAAAACTGGTTTTTCAGCCGCACAAAAGCTGGCGCAAGATCAGGTACTGTTGCTCCCAGCGTCAGTTGAATGGCTTCACGCTCAAACGCCTCTCGCTCTTCATCGGTTTCGCCGCGCAACGACCGCCCACCCAGGCCCAGCAAGGACGGCTCCAGACGTTCGAGGGTTTTCGGGGCTTCATGCCTGATGATGGTCTGCAAAATGATTGCATCCCACGCGAGCTCGTCATCGCCGTGGCGACGCGCAACGGTTTTCAGTTGCCCCAGGTCACGGGTGATCGCTTTGACCAGACGAGGGTTGGCAGGAAACCACTGAGCCATTCGCGTGAACGCTGCCTCGGGAATAAAGGGGCAACATTCGCGAAATGCTCGCCACGCCAAGCGCTTGGCCTGCTCTGGTGTAGGCTCCGGCAGGGTGATGGAAATATCGATGATCTTCTCGAGAAAGCGTTGCCCATTCTCACCATAGGCGGCCGAGTACAGGCTCAGTGCTTTGCTCACAACATCCAGGTCAAAGGCCAGGACGAAGGCGAAGCTCGGCCAGTCGAGCAACTCGCGCAACGCCAGCATTGCCTTGGGGATCGCGGTCGGGTCGGCGCGGTCAAGGTCATCGATGAACACCACGATGCGTGTGCGCTGGAGGTCAGCACATAGCGCTTCGAGCTCTTTGCGATTGAAGGCCAGCTTTGAACTCAGTAGCTGGCCCGTTTGCTCGGCAATCTGGGTGCCTTTGCTAACCATCGTCCCGGTAATAGGGTCCATAACTTGTGCAACTGACTTGCCAATCTCGGCAACATTGCCCAGTAGCCTGGCGATTCCACGCCCCAGATCCTTGAATGACTTGCCCGCCCAAGCACCTTTTTCAAGTTGCTCCAGCAACGCCTGATAGAACCGCTGGATCACCCCGTCACGGCCTTCGGCATCCCACGCTGAAAAGCGTACGACCACCCAGGTGATACCGTCCGACTTGCTTTCATTGCGAATGCGCGCCTGCTCTTCAATGAAATTCAGCACGCTGGTCTTGCCGGAACCCCACTTGCCATACAGGCCGATACGCGTGGACCAGTTGTCCGGCGCCGATTCGATCGAGCGCAGCACCGAGCGGGCAATCGACCAGCGCTGCAGATCGTCATCCTGTTGCAGGCTGATCGCCGCATCATGGCCTTTGCCGCTACGCCGTGGGTTTGCTGGTGCTGTCATGTGGTGATCCATCGACCGTGAAGTTGAACCGGTCGGGAAGTTTATCCAACTGAGTTCGGTGCTGCACCTGAGCTTTCAAAATTGCGCCGTCCGCATCGCGGGGCAAGCCCGCTCCTGCCTCCTCGGTCAGGCATGCACCCACCTCCGATGCAGCCCACGGGCCATGGCGTCAAGCATAAAGCCCAGCACCCCGATCAGCAGCACCATCGCCATCAGCTCCGAATACGCCAGCCGATCACGGGTATCGAGGATGAAGTAGCCCAGCCCGGCACTCACCCCAAGCATCTCGCACGGCACCAGCACGATCCACAAGATGCCAATGGCCAGGCGCACGCCGGTCAGCACATGGCCAAGCACGCCGGGGATGATCACCTTGCACAGGGTCTCCCAGCGCGTCGCACTCAGGCTGCGGCTCAGTTGCAACCAGCGCGGGTCGAGCTGACGCACCCCCGCTGCGGTGTTGAGCAGGATCGGCCACAGCGCGGCAAAGGCCAGGAGGAAGTAGATCGGCTGATCGCCTACCCCCATCAGCATCACCACCACCGGCATCCACGACAGCGGCGAGATCATCCGCAAAAACTGGAACGCCGGGGTGGTTGCCGCTTCAAGGTGGCGATAACTGCCCACCAGCAAGCCCAATGGCACGCCGATCAGCAAGGCCAGCACCAAACCGATAAGGATGCGCTTGAGGCTGACCCAGATGTGCTCGTACACCTCGGCCTGGCCCAGCAGCTCGATCAGGCTGCCGAGCGTCGCCTGCGGTGAAAAACGCGCCGACAGGCCATCGGCCTCGCCAAACAGGTGCACGCCCAGCCACCAGAGCAATATCAAGCCGAACAGGCCGGCAACGCCCAGGGCGCCATGGATTGCATGCTTGCCCATCAGATCGCGAACTCCTCGCTACGCTCGAAGCTCTCGGGCAAGCCGAAGGCCTTGAGCCCGCCGACGGCGGCGATGCTGTTGCGGACGAAGCGGTCGTCGACCAGGTCGCGGGCGGTTTGTTGCGGGTCGAGGCCGGCGAGGAAGCCTTTGTCGCCTTCGATCAGGGTGTTCTGCAGGCGGCGCACCAGTTCTTCGGTGTAGCTGGGGAATGGATACGGCTGGAAGTCGATGCGTTTCTCGTCCCACTGCGCATGCTGGATCGCACCGCTGGCGATGTAGGCGTCACGGGCCGCTGCTGTCGGCGCCAGCACCTGGCTAAGCACCTGCGGGGTGTGCGGGGTGTACTTGTTCGGCCCGCTCCTGGACAGCAGTGCGGCGGCTTCGGCACGGTGGTCGCGGGTCCATAGCTGGGCCTTGACGATCGCATTGACCACCTTCTGCGACCACTCGGGGCGGTTGTTCAGGTCATGTTCGTGCATGAACACCACGCAGCAGGCATGGTTGCGCCAGATGTCGCCGGTAAAGCGCTGCACGCGGCCAACCTTGAGGTCTTCGGCCAAGGCGTTGAACGGCTCGGCAACGATGTAGCCGGCAATGCGCTTGCTGGCGAGCGCCGGCGGCATGTCCGACGGCGGCAGCACCACCAGGTTGACCTCGTTGGCCGCCAGCTGGGCAGTGGCGGCTTTGGACACCGGGGTCAGGCCGTGGTCGCGGAACAGCTGCTGCACCACCACGTTATGGATCGAGTACCAGAACGGAATGGCCACGGTCTGCCCGCCCAATTGCGTGACTTCGGTAATCCCCGGGGCCACGGTCAGGCCCGAGCCGCCGACGTGGTTCCAGGCCACCACCTTGGCCGGCACCTTGCTGGCGTAGCGCGCCCATACGGTCATCGGCGACAGCAGGTGAATGACGTTGACCTGCCCGGAGATGAACGCCTCGATCACCTGCGCCCAACTGCGCAACAGCACCGGCCGCTCGGCCTTTACCCCTTCAGCCTCGAACAGGCCATTGTTGTGCGCCACCAGCAGCGGCGTGGCGTCGGTGATCGGCAGGTAGCCGATGCGCACCGGCGCATCCGGGTCGCTGGCCGCCCGGGCCTGCAGGCTGCTGAGCAGCGGCATGGCGCCGCCGGCGGTGAGCAAGGCGCTGAGTTTGATGAAGTCACGACGAGTGTGGGTGAAGTCGTCCAGGCACATGGGCAGTCTCCGACGGCAGCGGCATAGGTTCAGAAGAAGGTTCGGGTGTGCGGCTGGCCCGCCGAAGGGTTTTGAGTATGTCGATGCGCAGCGCGCCCAGTTCCTCGACCCGCTGCTCGCGTGGTTGCGGCAGGTCGATGTGCCATTGACCAAGGGTGCGCGCCGGGTGGTTGCCCAGTAGCAGCACGCGATCAGACAACAGCAGGGCTTCGTCGATATCGTGAGTAATCAGGACGGCCGCGGTGTTGTGCCGGGCAATCAGTTGCAGCAGCAGTTGCTGCATGTCGGCGCGGGTCACTTCATCCAGGGCGCCGAAGGGTTCATCGAGCAACAGCACTTGTGGCTGGCGCGCCAGGCAGCGAGCCAGCGCAGTACGCTGGGCCATGCCGCCGGAAAGCTGCGCCGGGTACTGCTCGCGAGCGTGCTGCAGGCCGACCGCCTCGATGGCGTGGTCGATGCGTGCACGCCGTTCGCTGGCGGCAAGCGTGGGCTGGCGGGCGAAATCCAGACCGAAGGCGACGTTGCTTTCCAGGCTCAGCCAGGGCAGCAGGCTGGGGTCCTGGAAGGCCACCGCCAGGCGCGGGTGCGGGCCCTGCAGCGGCTCGCCGAGCAAGCTGACGCTGCCCGCGCGGGCCTGCTGCAAGCCGGCCAGCACCCGTAACAGGCTGGACTTGCCGACGCCACTGGGGCCGAGAATGGTGATCACTTCACCCGGCGCCAGTTGCAGGTCGAAGTTTTCCAGCACGCTTTGCCAGCCTTGTTCACGCGGGTAGCCAAGGCTGATGCCACGGGCTTCGAGTAACACCTCGGTCATGCTGACGGCGCCTGGCGTTGCAGCTCGGCGCGCAGTTGCACCAGGCTCGGGGTAACGATCGGCACAAAGGCCGACTCGCGCCAGCGGCGGGCGAAACCGGCGCCGTAAGCGGTGAGATAAGCCTTGCCGCCGCTGGCCTGCAACTCGAGCTGCACGGCGTCGGCAGCGGTTTCGGCCAAGGTGATGCGCAGCTTGAACAGGGCCGCGGGCTGGGCCAGGAAACGACCATCGAGCAGGCCCTTTTTCAACTCGCCCACGGTGTTTTCCAAGCGCTCGTGCAACACTTGCAGCGCCTCGCCAAGGAACGGGCGCATGCCCTGCAGGTGCCCTTCCACTTCGCTCAGCGAGCGCCGCGCCAGACCAATCGACATGCCGCATTGCAGGCCCAGGAATGACGGGCGCACCGCCGGCAGAAACTGCTTGGCGTTCTCGTGCAGCAGCCAGTCGCGGCTGATCGGCACCTGCTCGAAACCCAAGGCGGCGGTGTTGCTCGATTGCAGGCCCAGCAGTTGCAGGTCGTCGGAGCGGGTCAGCCCGGCAGCGTTGTCCGGAATGGCCAGAACGAATGGCGAGGCGCCCTCCTCTTCAATCGCCGCCGCCACCACGAAACCGCCCTTGCGCAGGTTGGTCACCCAGTGCAGGCGCCCGGCCAGGGTCCAGCCCCGATCGTCACGCAGGCCCTTGACCTGCAGCGCTTCGATACCCGAGAGGTACTTCATGGCGTTGGACAGCCCGGTGGCACCCGCCAGCTGGCCGCTGAGCAGGTCGGGTAACAGACGCTCGCGCAGCCCGCCGTTGGGGCTGTGCAGCAGGTATTCGATAAAAGCGCGCTGGCCCCAGAACACGAAGGCCGCCGCCAGGGAATGGCTGGCAACGTTGGCGACCGTCTCTACCGCGTCGGCGACCGTGCCGCCGCTACCGCCCAGGGCTTCGTCGATACCGACGCGCAGCACCTGCGCCGCTGCCAGTTGCCCCAGCACCGCCTGCGGGTCGCCGTGGCCCTGGTCGAGGGCTTCGGCCTGGGCATCCAGCCACGCGACCAATGCGGGATCGAGCATAGCGTTTACTCCTTTAAAAATGCGCCAGCCTGCGCTGGCGCCGAGGGTTCGTTATGCCGAAGGCTGCCAGCGGTACTTGCTCAGCTCGTCATTGAGCGGCGTCTGGGCGAACACATTAGCAAAGTTGCACAGGGTTGCCAGGCTGACGCCGAGGATCACCTCCAGGGCATTGCCTTCGCTGTAGCCCGCTTCGCGGAACGCGCCATAACCCGCCTCACTGACATTGCCGCGGGTGGCGATCACTTCGCGGGTAAACGCCGCCAGCGCTTCAAGCTTGTCTTGCGGCAACTCGCCCTTGGCGCGCAGGGCATCGACCACCTCTTGCCCCAGTTTGGCCTTGTTCAGCGCCACGGCGGTGTGGCCGGCCACGCAGAAGTCGCAGCCGTGGTGGGTGGCGGCCACCAGTTGCACCACTTCACGCTCGGCCAGGCTCAGCTCGGCCTTGCCGTTGAGTGCCGACACAGTGACGTAGGTTTCCAGCGCCGCCGGGGCGTTGGCCAGCACGCCGAGCAGGTTGGGGATGAAGCCCGAGGCCTTCTGGGCGTTCTCCAGGTAAGGACGGGCGGCCTCAGGGGCGCTTTGCAGTGTATGGACAGTGACGCGCGACATTGGAGTGGACTCCTGCAGACTGGGGGTGTGCGACAAGTCTGTTGGTTATAAGAATTACCTGCCATATTCTGCAGTCGCTATTACTTGCTCCTGAGTCTTTTCATTAGATGATTTCGTCCAGCCCCGTAGTCGATTGGTTATTAGAAAGCCTTGAGCTAGACGCCAGCCTGTTCCATGTCGGGCGCTATTGCGGCGGCTGGCACGCCAGCACCCACGGCCTGGCGCGGGCCAGTTTCCACCTGATTGTCCAAGGTCATTGCTGGCTGCATATCGACGGCCAGGCCGAGGCCATTTGCCTGCAAGCCGGCGATGCGGTGTTCCTGCTGCGCGACTTCAACTATCGGCTGTCCAATGTCGCGGATTGCGAGCTGGCGCAACAGCAGCCGCGCCAGGCCATGCAGCCGCTGGACAGTGACGCCACCGACGGCGTGGGCCTGGTGTGCGGGTTCTTTCATTTTCAGCCGGGCCTGTCGTCGCTGATCATCGAAGGCCTCGACGACTGGATCATCCTGCGTGCCGGCGACCCGGCGCTGAGTGCGGCGCGGGCGTTGTTCGAGCTGATCCTGGCCGAATGCCAACGCCTGCCCGCGCCCTCCTCGGCCTTGCTCGAACGCCTGAGCCATCTGCTGTTCTTGTATGTACTGCGCCAGCGGGTCAGTGACGATCAGGGCATCAGCGGCCTGGTCGCGCTGGCGCGCCACGCCAACTTTGCCAGCCTGCTCGAGCAGTTGATCGAACATCCCGACCAGCCCTGGTCGCTGGAGAGCATGGCGGCCTGCACGGGGCTGTCGCGTTCGGCGTTCTTCAAGCGTTTCAGTGAGCTTGCCGGGCAATCACCCGGGCAGGTGCTGCTGGCCCTGCGCATGCGCCATGCCTGCCAGTTGCTCAAGGCCAACAACACCGTCGAGCAGGTGTGCGCGGCGGTGGGGTATCAGTCGATTGCTGCCTTCACCCGCGCCTTCAGCAAGGCCGTCGGGGTGCAGCCGGGGGCGTATCGGCGTCAGCATGAAGGGCGCTGAACGTGTTGAAAGGGGTGCAGCGCACTGCCTGCACCCCTTGCTTGCGTTATGAACTGATGCCCGGCCTGGCCGAGGTGACGAGGGTGCGGATGACATCCTGGCTTTCAGGGTCCTGCACGGTGATCGTGGTATTGGTGAAGTAGTCGATCACGATGGTTTCTTTGCTGGTGATGACATTCGACAGTTTGCCGGCACTCATGACGTTGTTGATATCCAGTGCCCAGAAGTGATGCCCCTGATACGTCGGGTTGTAATTGACCGCCGTTACCCCCGCCAGGGTTATTTGATACTCAACTTCTACCGTCAGTACCCCCTTGCTGGCCGACAGTATCGCCTCTACGGTCTGCCCGGGTTGCAAGGTCAGGGTCACTCCGGCGCTCGAACCCAGGGTTACCGACTCACTTTGCGAACCGCCCTGCTCCCAGGTCTGGGTGAAACTCAAGGCGGTTTCGCCCTGGGCGCCGGCGCCGAGGAACGAGATCCCGTAGGAAATCGTCTGGCTGATGCCGACTTCCGACGAGCTCGACCAGTTGCTTTCCGCGGTGACCGTCACCTCCTGGGTGACCCCGCAGTTGAACTCCGCCGGCACCGAGGAGTGGTTGGTGAAGGTATTGGTATTGAGGGCAATCGGGTTCGAGGTTTCCGAGACAATCCTTGCGCTCACCACCGACAGCGTGGCTTGTACCTGCGGCCAGTTGTAGGTCTGGTACAGATCACCCCAGGGCGTGGGGCTGCAAACGTAAGCGTCATTGGGCGAGCGGCCAAAATAGGCAGACACCGCCGCTTTCAACGACCCATCCTGGATGTTGAACAAGGTTCGCTCGGTGTCGGTGATAACGTTCTGGACCGTGCCCGTGGCAATGACGGTTGACGCGGATGAAGATTGCCCAGCATTGATCGCGATACTAATAGCCATGACGACATCCTTGTTGAATGAGGGAGAGCAGAAAGTCGTTCAACTTCCAGCCTTCGGCGACGACATGCCGCCGAAGCCCTAACGCTAGCCCAGGGATGGCACACAGCCAGTACCCATTGTTCATAAGCAATTGCGCTGATGTAGCGAATTATCTGCGCTGGCCGATAGGCCGCCGCCGACGAAATCACCGTTCGGTAATCGAACACAAGCCGCCCCTGCCCCCTCAAGTCCGCCTGCCATTACTCCGATAGCAGACCACCCACCGCCGCTCCAGCGGCAAAGAGTGGCGCTGATAACAACTCGAGGAGTACTGCCCGCATGTTCGCCGACCTGAAAATCCGCACCGGTATGTTCTGGGTGCTGTCGCTGTTCAGCCTGACCTTGCTGTTCTCCACCGTCAGCGCCTGGCGCGCGGCGGTGGGCAGCGACCAGCAGATCACCGAGCTGGACCAGACCGCGCACCAGTCGGACCGCCTGAACAACGCGCTGCTGATGGCGATCCGCGCCAGCGCCAACGTCTCCTCGGGCTTTATCGAACAGACCGGTGGCCACAGCGAGAGCGCCAACAAACGCCTGAAGCTCTCGGAAGAACTGCTGGGCAATAGCGCGCAGCTGATCAATGCGCTGGTCAGCAATGCCCAGGAGCCGACATTCAAAGCGCTCGCCGTGGAGCTGCAAAGCACCTTCGCCGACTACGCCAAGGCCGTGGCCGGGCAACGTGAAGCCACCCGGCACAACGACTTGCAGCACTACTTCAGGGTCAACACCGACGCAGGCAACGCCATGGGCCGCCTGCAGGCGCTGCGGCAAAAACTGGTGGCGGCGCTGAACGAGCGCAGCCAGCAGATCATGCTCGAATCTGACCGGCGCCTGAGCAGTGCCCAGCTGCTGAGCGTGGCGCTGGGGCTGCTGACCTTGCTGCTGGCCGCCCTTTGCTGGAGCTTTATCGCCCAGCGCGTGCTGCGCCCGCTGCGTGACGCCGGTCAGCACTTCCAGCGCATCGCCGGCGGCGACTTGAGCGTGCCGGTAGCGGTGCACAGCAGCAACGAGATCGGCCAGCTGTTCAGCGAACTGCAGCGCATGCAGCACAGCCAGCGCGACACCCTGGGGCAAATCACCGGCTGCGCGACGCAACTGGCCGAGGCCGCCGGGGCGCTCAACGGCATTACCGAACAGAGTTCCCACAGCTTGCGCCAGCAAGACCAGGAGCTGGAACAGGCCGCCACCGCCGTCACCGAAATGACCACCGCCGTGGAAGAAGTGGCGCGCAATGCGGTGTCCACCTCGCAAGCGGCCAGCGCCTCCAACGTACTGGCCGAACAGAGCCGCCGCCAGGTCAGCGACAACCTCGACGGTACCCAGGCCATGGCCCGTGAAGTGCAGACCAGCAGCGAGCACCTGGAACAACTGGCCGGGCAGATTCGCGACATCGGCCAGGTGCTGGAAGTGATCCGCTCGGTGTCGGAACAGACCAACCTGCTGGCGCTCAATGCCGCCATCGAAGCGGCCCGTGCCGGTGAAGCCGGGCGTGGCTTTGCCGTGGTCGCCGACGAGGTACGCACCCTCGCCTACCGCACCCAGCAATCGACCCAGGAAATCGAGCAGATGATCGGCCGCGTGCAGCATGGCACTGAGGCGGCGGTGGCATCGATGCACGCCAGCACCCAGCGGGCGCAGTCGACCCTGGGCATTACCCAGGCGTCGGGGCAGGTGCTGGAGGGGATCTACAGCGCGATCGGCGAGATCAACGAGCGCAACCTGGTAATTGCCAGCGCTGCGGAGGAGCAGGCGCAGGTGGCGCGGGAGGTGGATCGTAATCTGCTGAACATTCGCGAACTGTCGACTCGCTCGGCGGCCGGGGCCCGGGAAACCCGCGAGGCCAGCCAGGCGTTGGCGGGGCTGGCCGGGCAGCTGACGGCGCTGGTGGCGCGGTTCAGGGTGTAATCAAAAGCAGCAAGGCTTTGCCTTGCATCGCTGGCAAGCCAGCTCCCACAGGGTCAGCGTTCACAGTTCCCTGTGGGAGCTGGCCTTGCCAGCGATGGGCTGCAAAGCAGCCCAAAAACCTCAAGCTTCCACCAGAATCCTGAACCCGCCAAAAATCAGCCGCATGCCATCAAACGGCATCGGATTCTGGTCCGGCTGCAAGCGCGGGTCTTCCATCATTTTCTGCATCCCGGCATCGCGCACCTCGCGTGACGGCCAGAGGATCCAGGAGAACACCACCGTCTCGT
This sequence comes from Pseudomonas sp. JV241A, assembly GCF_900275665.1. NCBI lineage: Bacteria > Pseudomonadati > Pseudomonadota > Gammaproteobacteria > Pseudomonadales > Pseudomonadaceae > Pseudomonas > Pseudomonas sp. JV241A. Next base: position 101,853 of record NZ_OPYO01000015.1, on the reverse strand, counting down.
CATCCTTGAGCTTCACGGCCATGGGGAACGAGGTGATCTTGCCGTCCGGCACATCATCGCCCCAGCACTCGACGACCTTCAGGGCGCCGCATTCCTTGAACACCACGGCGGCCTCTTCGGCGTGTTGCTTGAAAGCGTCGCGGTTGGCGGTGGGGACTGCGAGAACGAAACCATCTACATAAGACATGGGGGAACTCCTGCACGTGGTGTGTGCAGGATGGTCGATTGGGCCGGGGGTGGATCGACAGGCTTGCACGCAAGCCCGACCGATGGTCATCGCACCCTGTGGGAGCTGGCTTGCCAGCGATGAGGCCGGCAGCCCCGGCTCAAAACCGCGTAGTCGCACTCACCCCGAAGGTACGCCGATCCCCGCGCGCATCCCAGGCAATATCGAACGGCAACGGCACGCTGTCGGTCTTGTACTGCTTGTCGGTCAGGTTGTTCACATACGCCGTCAGATCCAGGTCATAGCGCCCGCCCAGATGATAGGTCGCACTGGCATTGCCCAAGGTATAGCCGCCTTGGGAAACGCTGTGATCCTGCTGCGCCGTCGGCAGGAAGAAGATCCGGCTCTGATAGCGCCAGTCGGTGCCCAAGCGCACTTCATCACCATTCTCCAGCGGTATCCGGTAACTGCCGCCCACCGCCAGGGTCCGCGACGGCGAGCGGGCAATGCGGTTACCCGAATAATCCACCCCGCCCGACTCGAAATCCTGCAACTCTGTATGCAGCAAGCCCAGCGAGCCATGCAGCTCCAGGTTGCTGAACGGCAACGCCTGCAGCTCGAACTCCGCGCCGCGAATCACCCCCTGGCCGCTGTTGGTCAGCAGCGACACCACCTGGCCGTCACGCACCGACACGGCGTTGACCTGGATGTCCGAGTAGTCGTAGTAGAACACGTTGGCATTGGCGATCAGGCGTTCGTCGAACCACTCGCTCTTGACCCCCAGTTCATAGGCATCGACGTTCTCCGGCGCCACCACCGAGGCCTCCGCCTGCACCTGCGCACCGCCGCTGAAACCACCGGAACGAAAACCCTTGGCATAACGGAAATACACCCGCGCGTTGTCGTTGAGCTGGTACTCGGGGGTGAAGTCGTAGGTGAGCTTGTTCCAGGTGCGTTTTTCATCCTGCTCGACGCGGGTCACCAGGTCGCCGGTGTAGTTTTTCCACCAGTCGCGCTCGCTGTTGTAGCTGACCGCATCGGCATCTGGTGCGGCTACGCGGTGCAGGTCGATGTCCTTGGTTTCGCGGGTCCAGCGCAGGCCGGCGGTGAGGCTCAGGTTGTCGGTGGCCTGCCAGGTGCTGCTGCCGAACACCGCGAAGCTGTCGGTGCTCTGGTCGATATCGGTACGGCCATAGTCAGCCACGCCAAAGGCCTGGTTGTAGGGCTTGGGCAACAGCCCGTTGTCGTTGCGGCTGTCGAGCTGTTCATGGAACAGGTGGGTGCCGACGATCCAGCTGATTGGCTGGTTTTTCGCCGAAGACAAGCGCAGCTCCTGGGACACCTGCTTCCAGCGGTCATCGTTAAAGCCACGGCCGAATTCGTAGAGGCTCATGTTCGGGCTTTCGGCTTTTTCGTGGATATCGTCGAAGGCGGTGATCGAGTCCAGTTGCAGGTCGCCCAGATCCCACTTCAGTGCCAACTGCACACCGTTGTGCTCGATGCGGTCTTCGGCTTTACCGGTAAAGGCGGCCTCGTCGGTACCCGGCTTCGGCGCCGGGCCGAACAGCGTATTGCCCCCCGGCCCCGAACCCCAGGCGCGGGTGGCAATGCCCTGCCCTTTGTAGTCACGGCCATGCAGTTGCAGGGTGGCCTGCAGGTCATCGTTGATCTGCGCCAGCAATTGCAGGCGCAGGGCCTGGTCGTGGATGTCGCCAACGGTATGGCCATCGACCTGGTTCTCCAGTTGGCCATCGGCGCTCTGGTCGACAAACGCCACCCGTGCGGCCAGCTTGTTGTCGATCAGCGTATCGCCATAGGCGCCTTCGTACAGGCGCGAATTGTAGTTGCCCAGGTCGAGTTTGAAGTAACCGTTGGCTTTCTCGAAATCCGGCTTGCGCGAAACGAAGTTGATCGCCCCGCCCGTGGTGTTCTTGCCCCACAGCGTGCCCTGCGGCCCGCGCAGCACCTCGACGCGCTCCATGTCATAGAGCGGAAAACCGGTGGCTACGTGGGGGTCGATGTACACGTCATCGGTGTAGATGCCCACCGGGTAAACCGTGGTCGACGCCATGTCCCCCGAGCCCATGCCACGAATGTACCAGCGCGGCCGCTGGTGCCCGGCGAACTCCGGGGCGATGGCGTTGGGCACGTTCTGCAGGGCCTTGCCGGCACTGAAGCCGCCACCGCTGTCGGCGATCTGCTTGGCGCTGACCACGGAGATGGCCGAGGGCACATCCTGCACCGACTCTTCGCGCTTTTGCGCGGTGACGGTGATGGTCGGCAGGGCTTCGGGCGTGGGGTCGGCGGCAAAGCTCGGTAGCGTGGGGAGTGCGGCGGCGATGGCCAGTAACAGGGGCAAGCGGGCGAAGGGAGCGGTCATGAACGTCTATGTTCCACGAAGGGGAAAGAGACGGGGGGCTTCGCAATGGTTGTGCCAGGTGGGTAATGTGTTGATTTATATAGGTTTTATCTGTTTACGGTTAATGACATGTTGCCTGATGAACAGCTGGCCAGCACTGTTTGCGTGAACATCAGCAAGGGCCAAGCCTTTAACTACGAGAGCACTCCAATCTTCCCTTGAATCCAATCTGCAACCTCGCTACCCTCCTCTAGTCGCTGTAAATCCAGCGACCGGGTTTGGTAGCCCGAGTACTCTAAGGCGTGCAGACGCCGCTCCCGATCAGCCGGCGTTTTTTTGTGCCTGCTGTTCGTGTTATGGCGGCTGTGCGTGGGGCGCATTCGTGCGCGCTGGGTTCCTAGAGTCCCGGTCTACCAACCTGCGTACAGCCGTCACCAATCGTTTGGTAGCGATTGATGCTGGCTCCACCACTCTAGGAGCACAACAATGACAAAGCCCGTCCCCGATCCACCCCTCGCCACCCAAACCGCCACCACCTTCGGCTCCTGCAACGGCAGCCACGCTCCACTGTTCGCCGTGCGCACAGGGGCTTCAGCCGAAGACGCCCTGGTCCATGCCACCGTTCTGCTCAAAAGCGCCTACCAGACCAACGCCCAGGCCTGTGAAAAGGTCGACCCTGAAGTGCGCGGTCTGCTCTGGGCTACTCAGCACTCGCTGGAAATGAGCATTGCGCTCGTAGAAGCATGCCTGGATGAAGTCGAGGCATACGCCATGACGACAGCCTTGCAGCGTCGTTTTTCGCAGGTGGATCAAGCCTCAGCCAAGTAAACGCCGAGGACCAAGCCCGGGCCGCCGATGCGGCCCATCGAGCGAATACTCATCCCCGTAAAAAACACACCTTGAGCAAACACGGCTAGGCACAGCGACGCGGGTATAGTCGATTCTATGCCGACCGTACTTCCAAGAGCCTCCAGCCGTGCCCGACCTGCCGCCCAACGCCGCCTACACCCAGCGCTTCAGCGCTGTGCTCGCCTACATCGACGCCAACCTCGAAGGTGATCTGTCGGTAAAGACCCTGAGCCAGGTGGCGAACTTTTCGGTGTTTCACTTTCATCGCCAGTTCACGGCGTATGTCGGAGTGCCGGTCTCGCGCTATGTGCAGTTGATGCGCTTGCGCCTGGCGGCGCATCGTTTGGCTGCCAATGCCGAACACTCGGTGCTGGAGGCCGCCCTGGCGGCAGGCTTCGAAAGCCCCGAGGCGTTCAGCCGGGCGTTTCGGCGGGCGCTGGGCAGGTCGCCGAGTGCCTTTCGCCGGCAGCCGGACTGGCAGGCCTGGAATGCGGTGTTCGCTATCCCTCACTTTTCCAGGAGCGTCATCATGCAGGTTCGTATTGTGGAGTTTGCTCAAACCCGGGTCGCGGCGCTGGAGCACCGCGGGCCGGCCGCGCAGGTCAACGAGAGCGTGAGTCAGTTCATCGCCTGGCGCATGGCCAGCGGGCAGTCGCCGGTGGCGTCGAGCCGTACCTTTGGCATCCCCTATGGCAACCCCGACACCACGCCGGCGGAGGATTTTCGTTTCGCCATTTGTGGTGAGATTGATGAGGCGGTGGCGGCAAATGAACTCGGCGTGCACGAACGGGTGATTGCTGGCGGGCGTTATGCGCTGGTGCGGCATGTGGGTTCGCCGGACCATATTGGTGAATCCATCTATCCGCTGTATCGCGACTGGTTGCCGGACAGTGGCGAGGAGCTGCGCGATCAGCCACTGTTTTTTCATTACCTGAGTGCTTATCCGCAAACGCCACAGGAGCAGTGGCAGACGGATATTTATGTGCCGTTGCGGTAGCGAGGCGTAATGGGGCCTGTGGGAGCGGGCCTTGCCCCGCGATCGAGCGCGAAGCGGTCGTAATCCAGGCGCCGCCTAATGTGCTGGCTGGGCTGGCCTGATCGCGGGGCCAGCCCGCTCCTACAATGGATTTGCAAACCCCGGTTTACCAACCGCTGAGGTCGATCACAGGGCCCACATCCGCACCAGCGCAAACTCCAGATCCACGCTGACGCATTCACGCCCATCCACCCATTCGTCCTCACGAAGGCGCCGCCCGGTAGTGGTTTCCCGTTCACCTTTGGCGATCACCAGCACGAACAACCGGGTCGGGCACTCGAACGAGCGCAACCGATCGACATCAGCCCGAACCGACCAGTCGCCTTCCAAACACTTGGTTTGCGATACATCGCCCAGGCATTTGATTTCGGCAACCATGGCCGGGGCGCCATTGTCATCCAATGCGTACAGGTCAGCTTTGCGCCTGTCGCCTATCGGCAGCTCCGTCCAGATTTCAATGCCATCTTCGAACCAGGCGTGGAGGCTGATTTCGGCCTGTATCCAGTGTTCGCGGCAACTGTTCAGTTGCACGACCTGCTCAAGTTTCTTTTCCATGTTGCGAAAAGCTCGCTCGAATAAGGCGAGCCATTGGGGGGTGTTCATTGAGTACTCCCTGTATGCGTTATCTGGATCGCGGGGCAAGCCCGCTCCTGAATGAAAAACTGCGCCAACCTGGCCACAATCCTGATTCGCGCTTACTATAAGCCCAACTCGTATTACCGCGGCTGCTGAACCCGGTACTCACGAGGACACGATCATGGAAAGAACCCGCGCCTGGAGACGCTCACAGGCCCGTAAAAGTGGCAGAAGCAAAGCGGTGTATCCGCTGGAATTCAAGCCCGAAAAGAACTGGAAGCTGCTGTACACCCGCGCCGACAAGTTGATACGGGCACGCCAACTCGGCATGAGCTACCCCATCCGCTCCACCCGCCAACTGTTGGATCAAGAGTGACTAACCTCCTGTTCGTCTGCAGCCGCAACCAATGGCGCAGCCCTACTGCAGAAGCGCTCTGGCGCCGCCGCCCCGGCTTCGATGCCCGGTCGGCGGGCACCAGCCCGAATGCGCGCAAACCCATCGGCCCAGCGGACATTCGCTGGGCCGATGTGATTTTTGTCATGGAACGCAAACACCAGAATCGCCTGCAGGCACAATACGCGCGGCTGCTGGAGCATAAGCGGGTTTACACGCTGGATATTCCAGATGATTTTCGCTACATGGACCCGGAGTTGGTCGCCATCCTTGAGGAGACGGTCGCGTCCTGTCTTGCTATCTAGGATGGGTGCGTAAACGCCAGCAACCGTTCCTCGCGTCAGTTGGTGCGGCCAATCACTTTAATCTGCGTCAGCCCCATCAGCCCGGCTTGCTCCAGAGTCTCGTCGGGCGTCGCATCGGCATTAGGCTTGCACTGTATTGGCCAAACGCAATCGCGTTATGATCAGCCGATCTGAACCGGACGTGCCTGCCTATGCCCGTTGACCTCCAAGCGCTCTACCCCAAACTGATCCATCTGATGCTGGACACGGTCTTCGTGGTCGACAGGGATAACCAGATTGTATTTGTCAGCGATGCCTGCGAGGCGCTGCTCGGTTACTCTGCCGGCGAGCTGACCGGTACGCCGATCACCGACTACATCCATCCTGACGACCTGGCGGTGACACGGGCCTCCATTGTCCGGGTCATGAATGGTCAATCCCACGTCGATTTCCGCAACCGTTACATCCGCAAGGATGGCGGTGTCGTACATATCCTGTGGGCGGCCTTCTGGTCCGAGGAAGTGGGTGCGCGAATCGGCGTTGCGCGGGACGTGACAGCCCTCAGGCAAGCCGAGGATGAATTACGCTTCCTGGCCCATCATGATCCACTGACGGCACTGACCAACCGCGCGCTTTTCAATGATCGGCTGGAGTCGGCCGTTCGCGCGGCACACCGCCACCAGAGCACACTGGCGTTGCTGTTTCTGGACATCAATGACTTCAAGGGCATTAATGATGTCCATGGGCATGCCATGGGTGACCGGATCCTCTGCATGATTGCACGGCGGTTGGAAGGCTGCGTGCGCGAGACCGACACAGTGGCCCGGATGGGGGGTGATGAATTCACTGTGCTGTTGCCGGATATCCAGTCGCAGGACGACGTTTACGCCAAGGTGGAGCAGATTCTCGCGGCCATGGCCGAGCCCCTGAGCGCAGAATTTGGCGGGTTCACAATGCCGTCCTGCAGCGTGGGCGTGGCCTTTTACCCCAAGGACGCAGAGAATGCCGATACGCTGCTCAGCCATGCGGATGGCGATATGTACCGGATCAAAAAACAACGCTCCGCACAGCGGATAGTGTTCAAGCATTTACAAGCCGAGTAACAACGTGAATCGTCAAAAGAAAATAAAGCAGCTGTTAAAGGCTCACGCCAAAAAGGCCAGTGCCAAATTAGCGCCTAAAAGCAAGCCTAAATACATCAGCAAAGCCGACCGTCTAAAATTAGCGGCCGAAACAGATCAAGAGCTTTTGCCCGAGCCCCACCAAGCTGGATAGAAAATGAGAAAAATCTTCACCCCTGTCTTTATCGCACTTCTGGGCCTGCACGGCTGCGCGGAGATGCCCGATTACTCGAACGTTGATCCCCTCGTACCCGGTGATGACGCTCGTTACACCATCATCGAAACCGACACTTACGCAGGCAGAGCCCAGCGCCATTACGCCGACCTCCAGCCTGACTTGAACATCATAAAGATCAACGACAAAAAGGTCGGAAACATCCCGTTCTCTACCTATTACTACAAGAATGACTCGCCCCAGCGCGCGATCCTCAAGCCGGGCACCTACACCGTTCAGCTGGAGTACCGACTGCCTCAGCACTTCATGTTTGCGGATCTGGAGTTTGAAGGTAAGCCGGGCCAAAAGATAATCGCCCGCACGCAGTACGTTGGTCTCAATCGCCTGGAGGTATGGATGGAGGATGCAGCTACCGGCGAGATCGTCAGTAAGCGTGTGCGCTGATCGCACCCGAATCGCCGATTGTCAGTCGATCTTACCCCTGCCCTCACGCCTCCACGAACTCATGCATCAAGTTCGGCAAACACTTCTGCTCTGGTCGTGACCTGACGGAAATGATGCTTCCACAGATCGATGCCCAACCGACCTGACCGGTCCAGGGATGAGCCGACGGTCAGGTCGGTAACCAGCGTGGGCGTGAGCCCTGCATCGAACAGGGCAAACCCGGCGGCGAGCACGCAGGTTTCGGTCTGCAGGCCACAAACCAGCACGCGCTCGGCGCCGAGCTGCCTGATGTACTCGATGGCTTCAGCGGTCTGTCCGTAGCCGTGCTTTACAAATACTTTGTCGGCCTCGACCAGGCTTTCGTCTTCGGCCGCAGGATGCCAGCCGAGTTGCTTTTCAAACGGCGTCACCTGCTCATCATGCAACTCGACCGAGGCAACCGTCAGAATCCGCTCTGACAACGCCCGCACACCATCGACCAGCCACTCGGGTGGACTGAATGTGGACTGCACATCAACGATTAGCAAAACCTGCCGCATACACTTCTCTCGAGCATTGACCAATGGTGCGGAGTATATCGCCCCGAGGTGGATTATTTAGCGCTGTTTGCCTGCCCAATGGCCACGCGCTTTCAGGGTCGCGGACAAAAACAGCAGCGCGCGTTGAAAGACCGGGTGGCACTCGGCAAGGGGCAGATGCTCGAGCGATGCCCAGAAGAACGCGAAAGCGTGGCCATGGTCATCGAGCGTCTGATGAGTCCACTGCTCAGGCAACGGTCCGCTCGCCTCGCACAGTTGAAACGACCACACCTGACCAAGATGCCCGGCATCCCAACACCCCAGGTCGTCCGCGATGGTGGCGCAATTGATACCAGACTCTTCCGCCAATTCCCGCAGCGCTGCCTGACCCACTGTTTCATCTTTTTCAATGCTGCCCTTTACCAGTTGCACACCCGCCAGCGGATGACGAAACAAGAGGATCCTCGGGCGCAGCGTGGATGAAAGCACTACTGCGCAGGCCTTGTCGGGGAGCATGGCGATTTCCTTGTCGGCAAAAACGGCTGGGCATCATACGCCAGGAGCACCATGTGGGGGCTGGCTTGCCAGCGATCGAGCGCGCAGCGGCCGCAATCCAGACACTGCCTGATGAGCGGACTGTACCGGCCTCATCGCGGGTCAAGCCCGCTCCCACAGTTGCTCGGGGTACGCCGCTCAGGCGCATTTTTTTTAACAGCGGCGCCGTAGAACTTTTCTCTGTTTATCTGTCTATTTGGATACGTTCAATCGTCATTCAGAGGTTGTCTTCACTCATGAAATTCCATGCCCCACGGATGCTGCTCGTTGCCCTGTTCGCATTCGCGGCAGTGGGCTCGGCATCGGCAACGCAGATGAAGACCTCAACCCCGGTTCTGGCTCCTGAAGTCCCGGCCACCCGGACTGCCGAAACCCCCTGGCCGAGCCTGGCCAGCATGACCGACAAGCAACCAGGGCCGTTGCTGGCCCATGATGACCGCTACCGGCATGACCACCGTTGGCATGATCGCAGGGACGACTGGCGCCGCGAAAACTGGCGCAGGGACCAATGGCGCCGAGAGCAAGCCCGCCGCGAGGCCGAGCGCCATCGTTATTGGGAACGCCACCATGATCGGGCCATGCGTTACCGTTACGAGGACGATCGCCGCTACTATCGTCGCTAGGACGTGCCCGGGGTGTATTTGATCCAGCCGATGGTCCGCGTCATCGCTGCGCAGCAATCTCGACGTAGCTCGACTCCCCGCCCCCCGACAACCAACCCCATACGAAGCTCAGCGTAGCTCCCACAGGGGCCAGAATCGCGGTACCGACACTCAAGCTCTGCAATCCGCCGCCGATACCCCTTGAACAAGTATGGACACTACGGGTACAGAGCATGACCCCAATCAATGCAGGAGTGCGCATCGCCCCCGCCTACACGGCCCCCCAGCCGGCCCCGGCAAGTGCTGGCAGCAGCCGCGCCGAGCAAGCTGCGGCAACGCCGAGCACCACCGTCAGCCTGGGCCAAAGCCCTCGTAGCGACGATACCGCGACCTATTCGTCCCGCGGAACCCTCGCGGTGCCGTTGCGCTACGTGCTGGAAAACGACAGCCTGAACAAGCTGAGCATGAACATGATGATCGGTGTTCAGTCCAGCGCTATCGGTTCGCGCTTCAACGGGCTCGGCGCAGCGTTGGTGAATCAATTGGTAGCCAACGGCGGCCAGTCGTTCACACAATCGGTGTTTGCCTTCGCCGACGGCGCGCAGCCAAGCGCCGAAACACTGAGGATCCAGGGCAATAACCTGCGCCAACACCCGGCCAATGCCGTGAACCTGAGCCTGACCACCGCCTCCGGAGCGACCGTCACGCTGTCCCTGGCCAGCGGCGAGCAAGGCCTGGCAGTCAGCGCCGAGGTGCAGGGCGGCCAGCTCACCAGCGATGAGCTCAAGGGCCTGGCGTCACTGGCCGACAGTTTCCAGGGGACCATCAACGGCCTGAGCGAGCAGCCTCCTCGCCTGCAGCTGGGCAAGCTGGCCACGCTCGACCCGGCCCTGTTCAGCGCGCTGCAAATGAATGCCAAGCTGGACACGGTAAATGGCGAACAGCTGTCCTTCGACCTGGCCCTGGACGACAGCGCACGCAAACTCAGCCTGCAGGGCCCCGCCGGCAACGTGCAGTTGAACCTCGACACCCGCGACACCTCTCTGCTGGGTAAAAGCGCCCAGCGCCAGGCGGCGATCAGCAATTACCTGAGCCAGTTCGATGCGGCGCAGGGCCGCGGCAAAGGCGACGAGAACCTGGTGAGCCTGCTCAAGGACGCCTTCGTTCAGCTCAACAGCGCCGACGACATCGCCAGGCCAGCGACCGGCCGTATCCCGCTGCTGGCAGCCAAAGACACAGCCCTGCTCAGCGGCCTGGCCGACTTCAGCGCCTCGATCAGCCAGACAAGCCAGCAGCCCAACTCGCTGCGCCCGACCGAGCTGGATCGCTTCGACTACAAAGTGTCCCAGTCAACCACGATCAGTGGTGCGTCGCCGGCGAACCGCTCGGTGCAACAGGATCAGCAGGCGAGCCTCACGGCCGCCTACCACACCAGCCTCAACCCGCAGATGTCGATGCTCGAGGCCATGGCGACGCAGAACTACCGTTACCACGAGATCAGCGACCAATCGAGCACCAGCACGCGTTTGCGCTACGACAAAAATAGCCTGGTGGAAGCCAGCGTCAGCCAACAGGCCAGTCGCAATGAACGTGTGCGCTCGTACGCCGAGGGCGTGCTGGAAAGCGACGTGAGCACACCGGCGTCGGTCTCCGAATCGCGCAACCTGCTTGGCCTGCTCACTGACCTGTTCGAACGCGAGCGCATCTCCCAGCGTGACCGCGGCGTATCGATCCTGGAAGCACAGTTGCAATCGCAACGCAGCCAGTGGCAGTTGCAGTCCGATCCGGCGCTGATCCGCCCTCGGGATGCCCAGCAGTAAACCCGCTTACGCCAGCAGCTCGGTGATCCACCGGGCTTGCCGGGCGACTTGCTGAACCTTGTCCTCGGGCACGCTGTGCCGCGCCCGGGCGAAGCTCGCCAGGGTCTGCTGCTTGCGCTGCAGGATGCTCTGCCACTTGGCCAGGAACGCCGGGTTGCGGGCCTGCATCTGCAGCGGGCCGAAGTACAGCTGTTCGGCGCTGTAGGTCACCGGGCCGTCCCGCTCGGCGACGATGATTTCGTAGTCGAAGCGGTTTTCCCGCAGCAGTTCCTCGCCGACGATACGGTAACCGTTGTCCATCAACCATTGGCGCAGCGGCTGCTCGCCGCCGTTGGGTTGCAGGATCAGCCGCTCCTGGCCGCTCAGGCGTGCCTTGCCAGCCTCGAGAATGTCACGGATGGTCTCCCCGCCCATGCCGCAGATGCTGATCGCGGTGATGCCGTCTGCCGGCTCGATCGCCGCCAGGCCATTGGCCAGGCGCACGCTGACCTGCTGCTCCAGGTCGTTGTCGCGCACGGTGCGTTGGGCTGCGTTGAACGGGGTCATCGCCACCTCGCCAGCCACGGCAGTTGCGATGACGCCCCGACGCATCAAGGTCACCGGCAGGTAGGCGTGATCCGAGCCGATATCGGCCAGGCGCGCACCGTCTGGCACATGCGCCGCCACGCGCTCCAGGCGCATGGACAATGTCTGTTCGTTCAACTGCAGCCCCTTTTCACCTGCAACGTCCGGCGCTGCTGGCCGGATCGGGGGCGATTCTGGCGGGCATTGCGGTGCATTTCAAGCGATCGGCAGCTACCCGGCCCGGCGGTCATGCCGGGCCCGCGCCGAGACGCAATGCGCTAAGTCGAAACCTGCTCGAGGAAGATCAGTTCCAGGGGTGCTGCGAGCAGCGCTGCGCTGGCAGCCGCAAAGTTCTGGAAGTACGGCATAGCGAAGTGTGCATCGAGTGCCGCTTGATCCTTGAAGGCTTCGCGCATATAGAACGTGCCCGGTTCGTCCCGGCGTTCGAACAGTACATAGTCAAGGTTGCCCGGCTCCGCCCGGGTAGGTTCGATCAGCGCCACCAGCGCCTCTTTCAACACTTGCTGTTTACCGGTTGCAGCTTTGAGTACCGCGATCGATACCAGGTGTTTCTCATGTTCAGTCATCATCAATGCTCCACTGTTCAGGTCAGGCCAAAGGCAATCCGGTCGTTACAGAAAGGTAAACAGCGACTCGGCCGGCAACCTTGACTTGGGCAGGCCGGCGTTGAAGTCATCGCTGCTGTGGTAGCCAAGGCTGACCAGCACCAGGCTGGTAAAGCCCTGGTCACGCAGCCCCAGCTCTGCGTCCAGCATCTTGCTGTCGAAGCCCTCCATGGGCGTGGCGTCAACGCCCAGGGCGGCCGCGCCCAGCAACAGCGTGCCCAGTGCCAGGTACGTTTGCTTTTCCATCCAGTGCTGCAAGTCTTTCTGGTCAAAGCGATGCAGGTCGACGTAGCCACGTCGGCTGCGGTCCTGCCCTGCCCTCGCCTCGGCATTGTGAAAACGTCCATCCGCAGCTTCCTGGGCCAGTACCGCCTGCAGGTGGTCGTCGGGCATGTGGGTCCGCGTGCAGAAGACAATGACGTGGGAAGCATTGAGGATTTTTGCCTGGTTGTAGGCAAACCCGCCGTCAGTGCTTTTGGCCACCCGGGCGCGCTGCGGCTGCGTCTGGGCGATGACGAAATGCCAGGGCTGGGAGTTCACCGAAGAAGGGCTGTTGCGCAGTTGTTCAAGCAAGGCTTGCACGGTGGCGGCAGGTATTTTGCGGGCGGCATCGAAGGCCTTGGTGGTGTAGCGGCGTTGAGCCAAGCTGACGAGATCCATGGGTTACTCCTGGTTGAAAAAGCAGGAACGAAGGGTGCGCCTTCCCTGGGGCAAAGAAAAACCGGCAGAATGCGCCAACACTTTCACTGCAGGAGTGAAAATGATCCGTATCGATGATCTGGGCATGTTTGTCCGCAGCGCTGCCCTTGGCAGCTTTACCGCCGCCGCGCTCGAGGCAGATTTACTGCCAGGCCAGGTGGCGGCGGCGATCAAGCGCCTTGAGCGCGAACTTGATGTGCGCCTGTTTGCCCGCACCACCCGCAGCCTGCGCCTGACGGCCGAAGGCGAGCAGTACCTGCCCACCGCGGTGTCGGTGCTGGAGACCCTCAAGCAAGGGCGCGAGAGCCTGCGCGGTGATAATGCGCCGCTGCGCGGGGTGCTGCAGATTGCAGCGCCGTCGGACCTGGGGCGCAATATTCTGCTGCCCTGGCTTTCGGCGTTTCGACGCGAGCACCCGCAGCTGAACCTGCGCTTTTTTCTCTCTGACCAGATTGCCGACCTGTTTCGCGACCCGGTGGATGTCGCCATTCGCTATGGGCTCAATGGTGACGCCAACTACGTTGCGCTACCGCTGGCGCCGTGGAATCGGCGGGTGCTGGTAGCCTCGCCGGATTACCTCAGACGCAATGGCAGCCCACGGGTACCGGCAGATTTGCTCAGTCATGCGTGTTTGCTTTACCTGCAGAACGGCCGCGTGTTTGACAAGTGGCGGGTAGGCGCGCAGACGGTCCAGGTGTCCGGGCCGCTGTTCAGTGACGACGCCGATGTCGCCCGGCGCTGGGCGGTTGAGGGTGAAGGGATTGCCTTCAAGTCCTGGCTGGATGTCAGTGCCGATGTGCTGGCCGGGCGTCTGCTGGTGCTGTTGCAGGACCATCCTGGCGAGGCCTTGCCGTTGAGTCTGGTCTGCCCGCACCGCAAACAGGTCTCGCCTGCGGTGTCACGGCTGCATGGGTGGCTGGCCAATCAGTTCGAGTCGTTGAAGCCGATTTGAGGCCTTCCTGTGAACCATAGAATCTCCCACAGCTCGCACCTGCTTTTCAGGTAGCCGCCACAGCCTTATCCTTGCGCACTTTGCTCGCTGACTTTCGGGAGTTGCAATGTACATTGATGTACCCCGCCGCCTGGTGTTCTTCGATAAAAGCGACAGCATTCGCCCCGCCTGCCTGACCCAGTACGATCCGGACACCGGTGCATTGACCCACCCCGTCGGTACCCAGGCCGACGACAGGGTTTGCGACATCTCTCACGATGGCCGGCGCATGGCCCTGCAAGGCACCGATTGGCGGGTGGTGCGCGGCGCCAGTCGCTCGCGCCTGAGCTTTCTTGAAGATCGCACGGCGCTGCATGAGACCGACAGGTTCCTGGCGTACTGGTCGCACCTGGACCCCAACGGCCGGTACGCGCTGGTCGGGGTCGGCAACGATAAAAAGCGCCCGGTGGTCATCGACCTGGACAGCGGCGAATGCAGCGAACCGATCGCCCGTAATGTCGATGCCCGGTTTGGTTGCATCGACCCCGTGCAAGGCAAACTCTGGGCACCCGATGAGCGGGCCAGCAACAGTGTGCTGACGGTTGATTGCGCCAGTGGCGAGATCAACAAGATCACCCTGGCGCTGGACGCCAAGGTCAGAAGCCTGCGCTTTTCCCGTGATGGTCAATACCTGTTTGTCACCGGTGAAAACAACCGCCTGCTGTGCTGCGATCGCAACGGCGCGACATTGTGGTCCAGGGACATCGGCGAATATGGTCAGGTAGGCGCCGGGACAATCCTGTTCAATGAATCCGCTACTCACCTGTGCCTGCCGATCTCGGCGACGCAGCGTTCGAACTGGGGTGAAGACATCATCCTTGCGGCTGACAGCGGCCAGATCGAGACCACGGTTGTACGCCACAAAGGCCCACCCGGCCGGCTCGCCGCTGACTGGTTCGGCGATCAGTTGCTGACCCACCGTCTGGAGGTCGTGGACTTTTTCAGCGGTGCGGTCGTCGATGTGCTTGATCTGACCAGCCCCCTCCCCCCGGATAGCCCCATTTGAGAATGCCCAACATGCTTGTACTGCCAAAGGGAGAGCGCCACGGGGTACGAGTATCCCCGCGCTGGCCGTCCTCTGAAGTAGCCATCGATGAAGAAACTTTCCATAAGTTGATTGAGGCCCAATCAACGCTGCCACCCGACATTGAGCTGTTGCTGGTGCGCGGGTATGAAAACAAAAACAGCCATCTGGGTTCGTTCAGAACGCTCTCACGCTGGCTGGGCATCAAGGTGTTCTGCGCCTGCTACCCCGGTCGCAAGGATGAAGTCGGCGAGATATTTGGCTCCAATGGACATGACGTGGATGGCTCACATGTCGATGTCTCCATTGTGTTAAAGGGAAAAAGGCTGCGCTTCCTGCCCTTTGGCGTCTTTACCTCGCTGACTCGCCAGCGCGCACGCGCAGCGCACTACCTGGTGGTTATCGATAGGGTCAAAGACGCATTAAAACAATGCGGCTTTGACATCCATCGAAACGAAACAGAGAGCATGCAGATCCATTGCGACTGCAAACCTCAGAAGTCGTAACGCACATTCATCATCACATTGCGCGGCGGCCCGTAGTGCCCGTAGCTCCCGGAAAACCCGGCGTAGTACTTCTCGTCGAGCAGGTTGTTGAGGTTCAGCGTGGTGGAAAGATGATCGCTAAGCCGGTAGCGCGCCATCAGGTTGAGCACGGCGTAATCATCCTGGCCGACGCGGCTGTTGTAGCGGCTGAAGTACAGCGAGTTGCTGGAGTTCCAGCTGGCACCGCCGCCGAGGGTCAGGCGCTGCCATTGACCGGGTAGCTGGTAGGTGGTCCACAGCCGGAAGGTGTCCAGCGGCAGCTGGGCGGTCAGGCGCTGGCCTTCGGCGTCTTCGGTGCGCGAGTGGCTGAAGCCAGCCTGCAGCTCCCAACCCGGGGCGAGTTCGCCAGCCAGTTCCAGGTCAATGCCCTTGGTCTTGGCGCCGCTCACCGCGCGGTAGGCGTCCTGATCGGTGCCCGGCACGGTGTAGCCGGCATCCAGTTCGGCGACGTTGTCGCGCTTGATCATGTAACCGGCGATGTTGGCGTTGAGCCGGCCGTCGTAGAACTCGCCCTTCCAACCCAACTCATAGTTTTTACCCACCACCGGCTCAAGCACCTTGCCGCTGCGGTCCTGGCTCGACTGCGGCTTGAAGATGTCGGTGTAGCTGACGTAGATCGACTGCTCGGGCGTCAGGTCATAGACCACGCCAGCGTAGGGCGTGACTTCGCCGCGTTCGGTCATGCTGTAGTCCAGGACGTAGCCGGAAGCCAGGCTCTTGGAATAGTAGTGATAGCGGTAATTGCTGGCGCGGGCACCGAGGATCAGGTGCAGGCTGTCACTGAGGTTGAAGCGCCCGGCGACGAAGTAGCCGCTCTGGCGCGTGTCGACGTCGTAGTCCAGCGCCGGGGTGAAGCCGTCCTTGTCGGGCTTGGGCAGTTCGTTGTTCCAGTGGTTGAAGTCGACGATGGCCGAGCGCCCGGTGGTCGCGTAGTGGTGGTTGACGTAGTCGAGGTAGTTGGCCCCGACGATAAGCTCATGGCTGTTGCCGAACAGTTCGAACGGGCCCTGCAGGGTGGCATCGATGGCCTTCTGATGCTGGGTGGCTTCGGACCAGCCCTGGCTGATGGTGGCATTACCTTCGGGGGTGATGTACGACATGCCGGTCGAACTCTGGTAGGAGCCGCTGCGGGTATCGCGATCGACATCCATGAAGGTGCCCGCGACTTTCAGCTGCCAGTCGTTGGCCAATTGCTGTTCGAGCGCCAGGCTGTAGTTGTTGGTGTCGAAACGGTCCGAGGCCCAGCGTGCGCCGGAACTGGTATCGCGGGAGAAGTCCGTCGCCTGGCCGTTGGTGAACATGATCGGCACACCCTGGCCGCCCGTTGGCCGGTAGCGCTGGTGATCGATGCTCAGGCGCACCAGGGTGCTGTCGCTGAGGTCGACTTCGAGCGCTCCGTAAAGGATGTCGCGGTCCTGCTGGTACCAGTCCATGAAGGTATCGTTGAGCTGCTTGGCCGCGACCATGCGCCCGCGCAGGTTGCCGGTCGGCGTCAGCGGCCCGGAGACGTCCGCTTCCAGGCGCTTGAAATCCCAGGAGCCGATACCGCCCTGCACATAGGCCTGGAACTCGCGGGTCGGGCGCTTGCGGATCACGTTGACCACGCCGCTGGGGTCGCCCGCGCCGGTCATCAGCCCGGTGGCGCCGCGCACCACTTCCACCCGGTCGTAGATGGCCATGTCGAGCAAGGTGCTGGGCATGGTGCGGGTCTGGTTTTCCTGGTAAGTGGTGACGCCGTCGAACTGGTAGGTGTTGATGGCGCTGCCGCGCGAATAGATGTTGAAGCGCTCGCCGCCATCCTGGGACATGGTCACGCCGGGGGTCTGGTTGAGCACATCGGACATGTTGCGCAGCTGTTGGTCATCCATGCGCTGGCGGGTGACGACGCTGATCGACTGCGGCGTTTCGCGGATTGACAGGTTCATCTTGGTGGCAGTGCTGGTCGAGCCGCTGGTGTAGGAGCCGGTACCTTCGGTGGTGGCACCCAGGCCTGCTGCGCTGACACTGGTCGCACCCAGTTCAAGGGCGCCGGCCTCGCTGGCCCGGGGGATCAGGCGATAGCGCCCCTGCCCCATTACCAGCGGCTGCAGGCCGGTGCCGGCAATCAGCTGCGCCAGCGCCTGGTCGACGCCGAACTGGCCGCGCAGCCCGGGGCTCTGCAGGCCATTGGACAACTGCGAGTCGACGGCAACCATCACCCCGGCTTGCTGGCCAAATTGCCCGAGTACGCGGTCGAGGCTCCCCGGGGCGATGTCATAACTGCGCACACCGGCCTGCTCCGCGATCACCTGGGCAGCAATTGCGGTTTGGTTGAAGGACACCAGGGTAAAACCAAGCATCAGGGTGCGTACAGCAGTGGCAAGGGGGGTAAGGCGACAACGCATCGAGGCAATCCTTGGGAAGCAGGGGTGGGCATGGCGCTGGCAGTGCAGCGCTTTCCCTTGTCTTGATGCGCGAAGCGACAAAACCTGCCAACGCCAATGAAAATTATTTCAGGCGGGCACGACACTGGCCCAATAGCCCAGCACGCGCTGGACGCGAACAGGCAAGACCTGGGTGATCAGCTCAAGACTGGCGTCGGGTTGATCGATGGAGAACGAGCCGCTGACCTGCAGCCCGGTAATTCGCGGATCGCAACGCAGCACGCCGGGGCGATAGCGGTCGAGCTCGGCCAGCAGCTCGCCGAGCGGCATGCGTTGCGCAACCAGCAGACCCTGGGTCCAGGCCTCCGCGCCCACAGCCAGCGGCACCAACGGGCCGGCCCGGGAGCTGCTGTACCGCTGTTGCCAGCTGGCCTCCAGGGTGACGCGCGCGCCTTGCCCGTGCTCGACCTGCGCCGCCCCCTTGAGCACCTGCACCAGGGTGCCAGTGGATTGCTGGCTGACCACCAGGCGCGACAGCGTCGCCGGCCGAACCCGGGCATCAGCGGTGCGCAGGCTGACACTGGCACCCTGCTCCACCTCCAGCAGCACTCGTCCACGGTTGAGGGTCAGCACCCGGTCGCCGGCCACCACGTCACTGTCCAGGGCGCTGCGGGTATCCAGTTGCAACGCCAGCCCCGAGGCGAGGCTCCAGTGTCGGCGCTCGCCGGTGGCGGTCCCGTAGTCGCTGAACAGGGTCGGCAGCACTGTGCGTTGCTGTACCCCGTAACCAGTGGCTATCAGCACGCCACCGGCAGCCAGGCTCTTGAGCACTGCCCTTCGCGAGGGCAGCGAACGTGCCTCAAGCAGGCTACGCGCACCAGCCGCCGACAGGCCGCGGGTGCCTTCACGAAGGCCCTGGCTGATGCCCGTGAGCCGCTGCCAGGCCAGTTCATGGGCCGCGCTTTCCTGGCGCCAGCGCTGGCAGGCGAGCTGCTCGGCGTCGCTGCTCACACCCGATTGCAGGCGCACCATCCACAACATGGCCTGTTCGAGGATTTGCGGATCGAGACACGGCTCGTGTGCGGTCAACGGCTTCATTCGCCATGCACTGCGGCATAGCAATGCCGATAGGCCTTGAGCATGGCCTTCTGCACGACATTGACGGTCAGGCCCAGGCGCTCGGCGATCTGCGGGTAGGTCAGGCCGTCGAGCTGGGACAGCAAAAACACTTCACGCACCCGGTTGGCCAGGCCATCGAGCACCTGGCCCACCGCGTCCAGCGCCTCGAGCACCAGCACCCGGGTTTCCTCCGAAGGCTGATGCTGCGGCTCAAGCTGAGCCAGGCTTTGCAGATATGCGCGCTCCAGGGCCTGGCGGCGAAAATGCTGCAGGCACAGGCGGCTGGCGATGGTGCCCAGGTAGGCCCGGGGTTCGCGCAGCAACGGCGGCATCTCGCTACGAAGGAGTTTTACGAAGGTGTCCTGTGCGAGGTCCAGCGCTTGTTCGCGATTGCCCAGTTTGCGCCGGAGCATGGCCACTACCCAGCTGTGATGCTGGAGATACAGCGCGCCGACATCGTGGGGGCTGGATGGGGACATGGACGGGATCTCCTGGCAGCTAAGGAAATCCGTGCATGGTAATACTTCTCATTCATTGACTACTACAGGTTTTGCTTTGGCCGAGCGTTTCGCGGGGCAAGGCCCGCTCCCACAGGTTCGGCGCAGGGCCTGTAGGAGCGGGCTTGACCCGCGATGATTTCAGCGGCGGCTGATGACCACCTCCAGGTACTCGCTCGGCACCACCAGCGACGCACCTCCCGCCACGTTGTTGTCGTTCAACAGCTGGGTCAGATCGCGTTCCAGCGCGCTGGCCTTGTCGCTTTCCAACGATGCAAACGCCTTGTGTACCGGCCCGTACCAGGTCCTGAACACTTCGATGAAATGCGCCGCCGAACGATAGCGAAAATTGAAGTGCTCGCGGCTGACCTTGATCGAACCGATGTCGTCGCCGAACAGGCTATGCAACTGTTCTTCATCCCCCCAGCGTGAGGGCGGTTGCGCACCGGCAGGTGGCGGCACATGGCGGCCGAGGGTCTTGAACATCTGGCCGATAAACCCTTGCGGGGTCCAGTTGGCCAGGCCGATACGGCCGCCCGAGCGGCACACGCGGCCCAGTTCCTTCGCCGCTTGCGCCTGGTCGGGGGCGAACATCACGCCGAAGGTCGATGACACCACATCGAAGGCGCCGTCCTGAAACGGCAAGGCCTCAACATCGGCGACCTGAAACACGACATTCAGACGTTCGGCGCGGGCGCGCTCTTCGCCGCGCTTGAGCAGTTCGGGCACATAATCGGTGGAGGTGACCTGGCAGCCGCGGCGTGCGGCGGCCAGGGTGACATTGCCGTTGCCGGCCGCGACATCCAGGACCTTTTCGTCCCAGCGCAAGTCGCAGGCTTCGGCCAGGTGTTCACCGACCAGCTGCAAGGTGGTACCGATCACCGCGTAGTCGCCACTGGCCCACGTCGCCTGCTGGCGCGCTTTCAAAGCATTCAAATCCAGGGGTGTGCTCATGGTCTGCACCTGATGAGGTTGTTCACACGAACAATCAGCTAAACCCCAACCCCATCATCCGGCAAGGGCCGCCGTTTCAGCGGCAAGACCCGTTGGCTACAGGGCTATAACCCCAGCGCATAAACAACAAAAGCACCCGAAGGTGCTTTTGTTGTCAGCGCGTGTTAGCGCGACAGGTTGGCCACCTTGGCCCGTGCCGCATGCAGTTTTTTGTAGCTGTCGATCAGGCGCTGGTGACGGTCGAGGCCTTCGAGTTTCATGCTGGTCGGCGTCAGGCCGTAGAAGCGCACGCTGCCGTCCACCGAGCCGAGCACCGCGTCCATGCGCGGGTTGCCGAACATGCGGCGGAAATTGACCTCGTAATCGGCCAGTTCCAGTTCATCGTCCAGCGCCACTTCCAGCACCACATTCACCGCCTGATAGAACAAGCCGCGCTCGACGGTGTTGTCGTTGAACTGCAGGAAGGTCTCGACCAGCTCTTTGGCCGGTTCAAATTGCTGCAGGGCAAGGTGGATCAGCAGCTTCAACTCCAGGATGGTCAGCTGGCCCCAGGCGGTGTTGTCGTCGAACTCGATGCCGATCAGGGTGGTGATGTCGGTGTAATCATCCAGCTCGCTTTCTTCCAGGCGCTCGACCAGAGCGTGCAGCTGCTCATCATCCAGGCGGTGCAGGTTGAGGATGTCTTCACGGAAGAACAGCGCCTTGTTGGTGTTGTCCCAGATCAGGTCGTCCACCGGATAGATTTCCGAATAATCCGGTACCAGGATGCGGCAAGCCGTGGCGCCCAGGTGCTCGTACACCGCCATGTACACTTCTTTGCCCATGTCTTCGAGAATACCGAACAGCGCTGCGGCTTCGTCGGCGTTGGCGTTTTCACCCTCGGCACAGAAGTCCCACTCGACGAATTCGAAGTCTGCCTTGGCACTGAAGAAGCGCCACGACACCACACCGCTGGAGTCGATGAAGTGCTCGACAAAGTTGTTCGGCTCGGTCACCGCGTGGCTTTCGAAGGTCGGCTGCGGCAGGTCGTTCAGGCCTTCGAAACTGCGGCCCTGGAGCAGTTCGGTGAGGCTGCGCTCCAACGCCACTTCAAAGCTTGGGTGCGCGCCGAACGAGGCAAACACGCCGCCGGTGCGCGGGTTCATCAAGGTCACGCACATCACCGGGAAGGCGCCGCCGAGCGACGCATCCTTGACCAGCACCGGGAAGCCCTGCTCTTCCAGGCCCTGGATGCCGGCGAGAATGCCGGGGTACTTGGCCAGTACTTCCTGTGGCACATCCGGCAATGCCAGCTCGCCTTCAAGGATTTCACGCTTGACCGCGCGCTCGAAGATTTCCGACAGGCACTGCACCTGGGCTTCGGCCAGGGTGTTACCGGCGCTCATGCCGTTGCTCAGGTACAGGTTCTCGATCAGGTTGGAGGGGAAGTACACCACCTCACCATCGGACTGGCGCACGAACGGCAGCGAGCAGATACCGCGTTCGACATTGCCGGAGTTGGTGTCGTACAGGTGCGAGCCGCACAGTTCGCCATCGGGGTTGTAAATCTCGCGGCAGTATTCGTCGAGGATTTCCGCCGGCAGCGCATCTTTACGGCCTGGCTTGAACCAGCGCTCGTCCGGGTAATGGACGAATTCTGCGTTGGCGATGTCTTCGCCCCAGAACTGGTCGTTGTAGAAGAAGTTGCAGTTGAGCCGCTCGATGAATTCGCCCAGCGCCGAGGCCAGCGCGCCTTCCTTGGTCGCGCCCTTGCCATTGGTAAAGCACATCGGCGACTGCGCATCGCGAATGTGCAGCGACCAGACATTGGGCACGATATTGCGCCACGAGGCGATCTCGATCTTCATCCCAAGGCCGGCGAGAATCCCCGACATGTTGGCAATGGTCTGTTCCAGCGGCAGGTCCTTGCCGGCGATGAAGGTACTGGTGTCCGACGCCGGGTCGAGCATCAGCAAGGCCTGGGCGTTGGCATCGAGGTTTTCCACTTCTTCGATGACAAAATCAGGGCCGGTCTGCACCACCTTTTTCACCGTGCAGCGGTCGATGGAGCGCAGGATGCCCTGGCGGTCCTTCTCGGA
Organism: Pseudomonas sp. JV241A; assembly: GCF_900275665.1. NCBI lineage: Bacteria > Pseudomonadati > Pseudomonadota > Gammaproteobacteria > Pseudomonadales > Pseudomonadaceae > Pseudomonas > Pseudomonas sp. JV241A. Next base: position 79,494 of record NZ_OPYO01000015.1, on the reverse strand, counting down.
GATATCGGCCGGCAACTCGACCTGGATCTTGAAGATCTGCTTGTAACGGTCTTCCGGGTCGACAATGTTGTTTTGCGACAGGCGGATGTTATCGGTGGGGATACCCCGGGTCTGGCAGTACAGCTTTACAAAGTACGCCGCGCACAGGGCCGACGAAGCCAGAAAGTAATCGAACGGCCCCGGTGCCGAGCCATCGCCCTTGTAGCGGATCGGTTGATCGGCCACCACCGTGAAGTCATCGAACTTGGCTTCAAGTCGAAGGTTGTCGAGAAAGTTAACCTTGATTTCCATGCGGGAATACCATACGAGCAAAACGATTTGGCCGCCATTATCCGGGTTTTCGCCGGGAAGTCTTGTGCCGGGCGCAATTACTCGGGCAAACCCGCCAGGCGCAGCCCCTGGGCAAACCGCTCGAAATCCTCGCCCTGCTGGATCGGCAGCCATTCCTTGAGCCGCGACACCCGCAAGGTCGGGTCCATCGCCCGCAGGCGCTGCAGCGCCTGCTCGACTTTGTCCTGCCGGCCGGCGTGGGCATAGCTGGCCGCCAGCAGGGCCGCAGCCGGCAGCAGGCTGGGCAGGTTACCCAGGGCCTTTTCGGCCCAACTGGCGGCGATGTCGAAGCGCCCGGCAAAAAAGTGCGCCAGGGCCATGCCCACCTGCATGCGAAACATCTCCGGGTCCAGCGGGCTCAGGCGCACGGCATGGTTGAGGTTGTCGATGGCCGCCTCGGTTTCGCCGCGCAGGGCACGCAAAATACCGCCCAGGTACCAGGCCGGCGCCAGGTTGGGGTTGAGCAGCCGGGCGCGGTCGAGCAAGGCGATGCCGCTGTCGACATCGCCCGCCAGGTGCGCCAGGGCATGGCCACCACGGGTCAGGGCCACGGCGTCGTCGCGGCCAAGCACCACGGCCAGGCGCGCCAGCCGCGTGCCTTCGGCGATCTCCCGCGGGCGATCGCTCATCCAGCCATTGATCTTGCGCCAGAAGTGGCACCAGGCGGCCATGCCGTAGGCCGAGGCGAATTCCGGGTCCAGTTCGATAGCCCGGTAGAACAGCGCCAGGGCCTGTTCGATGGCTTCGCGGGTGCCGTTATGCAGCTTGGCCGTACCACGCAGGTAGTAGTCGTAGGCATCGAGACTGTCGGTGGGTTTGCGCTTGGCCCGCTCGATTTCGGCCCGTTCCAGCTGTGGGGCAATGGCGCCGACCACGCTTTCGGCAATGCGGTCCTGCAGGTCGAAAATGTCGTCGAGCAGGCCTTCGAAGCGCTCGGCCCACAGATGCGTGCCGCTGCTGGCATCAATCAACTGGCCGGTGATACGCACCTTGTTGCCGGCCTTGCGCACGCTGCCTTCAAGCACGTAGCGCACACCCAGCTCCTGGCCGATACCCTGCACGTCCACCGCCCTGCCCTTGTAGGTAAAACTGGTGTTGCGGGCGATGACGAACAGCCAGCGCAGGCGCGACAAGGCAGCGATGATGTCTTCGACCATGCCGTCGGCGAAGTAGTCCTGCTCGGGGTCGCCGCTGAGGTTGTGGAACGGCAGCACGGTGATCGACGGTTTGTCTGGCAGGTTCAGTATGGCGGCTGGCGCCGGCAGTGGTTCGGCTGACAGTGCAGGCTCGTCGGCCAGGCCCTCGCAACGGCTGATCACGCCTGTGAAGCGGTAGCCCTTGCGCGGCACGGTGCGCACCAGGCGCTGCTGCTCGCCGGTGTCGCCGATGGCCTTGCGCACGGCGTTGATGTGGCTGGTGATGGTCGATTCGGAGACGATGCGCCCGCTCCATACCGCCTGCAGCAGGTCGTCCTTGCTGACCACCCGTTCGTGGTTGCTGACCAGCAGCAGCAACAGGTCGAACACCTGCGGGCCGATGGCCACGACCTGGCCGCGCTGGGTCAGCTCCCGGCGCTGCTGGTCGAGCACGTAGTCTTCAAACACGAATTGCACGGTGGCTATCCCCTGGGTCGAGCGCCCCCGACTCAGTGTCCGAGCTGGCGATTGGTCGTGGTTTCGATCATACGGCAGGCCGTGGCCGGCTGCACCGTCCAGCGGGCGGGTCGGCGCAGGTTGGAGGCTTTGGACATAAATCCACGCCAATGCCAAGGCAAATCCACGCCTGCTGCAAGGACTTGCCCCGGCGCCGCTGGCACGCTTGAGCCCATCGACAGCAATGGTTGCCGTCGGCAAGCGGAGAGTCCCCATGAAAATCGTCGTCATCGGAGGCACCGGCCTCATCGGATCGAAACTGGTGAAAAACCTGCGCGAGCGCGGCCATGACGCCGTCGCCGCCTCGCCCAACACCGGGGTCAACAGCATTACCCGCGAAGGCCTGGCCGAGGCGATGGATGGCGCCCAGGTGGTGGTCGATGTGGCCAACGCGCCATCGTGGGAAGACCAGGCGGTGCTGGAGTTTTTTGAAACCTCCACCCGTAATCTGCTGGCCGCCGAAGCCGCTGCCGGCGTCGGCCATCATGTGGCGCTGTCGATCGTCGGCAGCGAGCGGCTGCCGGCCAACGGCTACTTTCGTGCCAAGGTCGCCCAGGAGAACCTGATCAAGGCGTCCGGCCAGCCCTTCACCCTGCTGCGCGCCACGCAGTTCTTCGAGTTTGTCGGCGGCATTGCCCAGGCGGCCATGGTTGGCGACGAAGTGCGCCTGTCACCGGCGCTGATCCAGCCCATGGCTTCCGATGACGTCGCTGCGGCGCTCACCGATGTGGCCCTGGCGGCGCCGCTCAACGCCACCGTGGAAGTCGCCGGCCCCGAAGCCCTGCCGCTGGATGAGCTGGTGCGGCGTTTGTTCCGCGCCACCGACGACACCCGCAAGGTGGTGCCGGATGTACACGCGCGCTACTTCGGCGATGTGCTCGACGACCAGTCGCTGACCCCCGGCAGCAACCCGCGCCTGGGTGCGATCCGCTTCGAGGACTGGCTGGCGCAATCCACCCCCCAGGCACCGCACTGAGACACGCTCACCCACTCATTGAAGGAGCATTGCCATGTTTAGCCGATTGGTTCTCGCCGCCGCCTTTGCCAGTTTTTCAATCACCAGCGCCTGGGCTGGCGAACCGCAACCGGGCAAGGTCAGTGTGGTGTTCGACCGCGCCCTGCCCAATGTGCCAGGCAAGAGCATGAAGGGCGTGCTGGTGGAATACGCGCCAGGCGGCGCATCACCGGCGCACCTGCATCCGAAGTCGGCGTTCATCTACGCCACGGTGCTCGAAGGCGCGGTGCGCAGCAAGGTCGGCGACGGCCCGGAGAAGGTCTACAAGGCCGGGGAGCATTTCGTCGAGGAGCCCGGCGCCTTTCATGCAGTCAGCGCTAATGCCAGCAGCACCGAGCCGGCCCGTTTGCTGGCGGTGTTCGTGCTCGACAGCAGCGAGCAGGAGCTGGTCAAGCCCGTTAACAAGTAACCACGCCAGGCGACCCTCGGCAGCTTCGGCTTCGGCTGCCGCAGGCGCCGGCATTGAACAGGACACCCATCATGAACGTGCTCGTGCCCTCCCCCGACGTCGAGGCAGCACCGACAGCGCCACGGCGCGGCAAGCGCAAGGTCGTCGGCCTGCTGCTTTGCGCCAGTGCCCTGGCGGTGTTGCTGGCTGGCTGGGCTGCAGGGTTCAGCGGCGCCAGCACCTCCACCGACAACGCCTATGTGCGCGGCGACGTCACCTCGCTAGCGGCCAAGGTGGCCGGCTACGTAACCGCGGTCCAGGTCCGGGACAACCAGAGCGTGCGCGCCGGTGACGTGCTGTTTCGCATCGACGACCAGGACTATCGCGCTCACCTCGACCAGGCCGAGGCCAACTACAACGCGGCCCAGGCACGCCTGAGCCATGTCGATGCGCAGACCCAGCTGCAACGCGCACTGATTCGCCAGGCCGAGGCCCAGCGGCGCTCGGCCGCCGCCGAAATGAACCTGGCGAGCTAAACCCACGACCGCAGCCGCAAGCTGATCGTCAGCAACGCCGTCAGCCAGGCCCTGGTCGATGAAACCGGCGCGGCGCAATCAAAGGCCGCGGCGACGGTGTCTGCCGCCTCGGCCTCGGTGGACGCGCAACAGCAGCACATCGCCGTGCTGCTCGCCCAGCGTCAAGCCGCCGTTGCTGCCGTGGCCCAGGCCCAGGCCGCGCGGGACCTGGCGCGGATCGACCTGGACAGCACGGTGGTGCGTGCCCCGGTGGATGGCGTGGTCGGCAACCGCCAGGTGCGGGTCGGGCGCTTTGTGACCACCGGCGTGGCCTTGCTCGATATCGTGCCGGTCAACGATGTGTGGGTGGTGGCCAACTTCAAGGAAACCCAGCTTGAGCCGATCCACCCTGGCCAGCGCGTGCGCATCACCGTCGACGGCTACCCCGACGACGTGCTGGAAGGCGTGGTCGACAGCTTTGCCCCCGGCAGTGGTTCGGCGTTCAGCCTGCTGCCGGCCGACAACGCCACCGGCAATTTCGTCCGGGTCGTGCAGCGTGTGCCGGTGAAGATCCGCCTGGCCCATAACCCCCTGCCCGGGCGTATCGTGCCGGGCCTGTCGGCGCGGGTCGAGGTGGCCCATGGCGGTGGCTCGTGAAGCGCGGCGGCGCTAGCCTGCTGGTGGTCGGCATACTGCTCGCCACCCTGACCGAGGCCATCGCCAGTACCGTACTGGCGCTGGGCCGCGGCGACATCATCGGCGACACCTATGCCACGCCCGATGAGTTCGCCTGGCTGGATATCGGCTACACCGGGTTCAAACTGATCGGTTTCATGAGCGCCGCCTGGCTGCTCAGGCGCTTCGATCCCCGGCAGGTGGTCATCGGTGCGACCCTGGCCATGGGTCTGGCTTGCGCGATCGCGGTTTACACCACGCAACTGCAGTTGCTGACTGCGTTGCGGGTGGCGCAGGGTTTTGCCGGCGGCACGCTGCTGGTCGGCGGTCAGATGATCCTGTTTCGGGCCTACCCGCGCGCCTGGCAACCGCTCATTCAAGCGCTGTTCGCCATGGGCGCCGTGGTTGCCCCGGCTACCCTCGCCCCGGCCCTGCATGGCTGGTTGCTGGACAGCCAGTCGTGGACCTGGATCTTCTTCAGCGTCTTGCCGCTGGCGCTGCTGGCCGGTGGGCTTGTGCTGCTCGCCGACGTGCCGAAGCCGGCCAAAGCCCGACAGCTACCGTTTGACTGGCTTGGCTTGTTTTTCCTCGCCACTGCGCTGTTGTGCTTTACCTATGTGCTCAGCCAGGGCAGCCGCTGGGACTGGTTCGAGGAACCTCGCATCCGCTGGCTGACGGTGATTGGCACAGCGGCGCTGCTGGTGTTTCTCGGTCGGCAAGTGCTGGCCAAGGGTCGAGGTCTGCTCGACTTCAGCCTGTTCCAATCGAGCGATTTTGCCTTCGCCTTTATCGTCAGTTTTGTCGCCGGTGCGGCCTTGTTTGGCAGTGCGTACCTGATCCCGGCATTTGCCTTGTCGGTGCTGGGCTTTACCCCGACGAGTGCCGGTTTGTTGCTGTTGCCCAGTGGCGCGTTTTTCGTGGGTGCGCTGCTGGTTTCGGCCTACCTCATGCAGGCACGTGGGGTGCCGCCGTTTGCCACGGTGCCCTTTGGCATCGGGCTGATCATGATCGCCATGTGGATGCTGTCTGGCTCGACCAGCGAAAGCGGCAGCGCAGACATGATGGCGGCCATTGTATTGCGCGGGCTGGGCTTGGGTTTTCTGTTTTTGTCGATCACCCTGATTGCCTTCACGCACCTCAACAGCCGCAACCTGGCGGCCGGCATTGGCCTGTTCAATGCCGGGCGGCAGTTAGGCGGGCTGATGGGGGTGGCCGGGTTGCAGACCCTGATCGAGCATGACGTCGCGACCAATGCCGTGGTGCTCGGCACCCGTGTCACGCCCGGCAGCGCGGCGATGATGGAGCGTTTGACCAGCAGCACGGCGTTGCTGATGGATAAAGGCATGGATGCAGCGGCGGCGGCGCGGGCGGCGACAAATTTGCTGGGGCGGGCGCTGTCCGGGCAGGCCCAGGTGATTGCCTTCGACAGTGCGTTCATGGCCGTGACGCTGCTGTTTGCCGTGGCGGCGCCCGTGTTGGTAGCGATCAAGATCGGCTTTGCCAAGCATGCAAAAACCTATTCTCGGGAAGGCCAATAAGCTCAACGGTGTTTGCCGTGAATCTGGATGCAGTCTATACCCATGAATTATGGCTCTCTGCCAGCTATGGCCCCAACATGATCTCTTTGAGAAGGAGCATCGAATGTACCCGGCCTGGAAGCTCGTCGTGTTCAGCGCAATGTTGTTTGGTTCGTCTGTCGCACAAGGCGATAGCTTTCGAATTGCCACGTGGAACCTTGGCTGGCATATCGCTGAACAAGAGCTGCCAACCTGGATTGCACAGTGCTCAAAAACCTACGCGAAAGACGCTCAAGGTGATTGGAAGCTGGTACCCGTCGGTACACCGCAGGCCAAGCGTGGATGGGACATCAGCGAGTCACGTGCTTCACTCGAAGGGGTGGACCTTGCCAGAATGCCGCCCTGCGCGGTCTACATGACTGCAACTCATCAGGTCGTGGAAGTTACGCCTGAAGCCTATGCCAAACGCTTGGCGCAAATAGCCAGATTGATGTCTGCCGAGATCAAGCCGGACGTCATTGCTTTCCAGGAAGTTTCCGGAGCACAAAGTGTTCGCGAAGCGCTTGGCGACGCCGCAGCAGACTACAACGTCTGCTCCTTCGAGGGTGCCTACAAGATACAACGCCTGGCGTTTGCCTGGAAAAGGTCGTTGGGCGAGGCCGTCGAGGCATGCACCGACCTGGTAGAGCTGTCCCTGCCCGATCGTCCAGCGACCAAACAGGTACGACCGGGGTATACCGTCACGTTGAATCTGGGCGGCAAACGGGTTCGCTTTTTGACGGTCCATCTCAAATCCGGGTGTGTCACACCGCTGGAAGGTGATCGTCTCGACGGCGACAAGGGAGCCGACGACCCATGTCCTGTTTTGCAGCAGCAGGTAGGCCCACTTGAAGTCGCATTCGAAACACTGCCGTTGAACGTGGATGGCTTCGTTGTACTTGGCGATTTCAACCGTAATCTTTGGCACGAAGCCAACAAACTGGCGGGCGCAGAGCCACTGCGAAGCGACGGAGAGACCGATTTGACAAAGAGCCGGGCCGCCACGGTATCAACGCGCAATCTGTTCTTGGAAATCAATGACGGAGCACCCGCAGGGTCGAAGGCCAGACTTCTGTCAGCAGTGTGTCCTGGAGCCCCGTCAGTAAAGGCTGCGTGCGAGTCGGCAAAAACCTCCAAACTGTCCCAGGCGCAGCGCAAGGCACTGACTGCTGCTGATGGGCTGGGCTGCCGAAACCCGGTTGGCCTGGACCACATCCTTGTATCTGAGACGCTGGCCAATAGTGTCCAGTCGACTTACAAGGTTCCAATCGGCAACATGGGCGGCTCCCTTCCTGCAAAGCCACCGCAGTACCCCGTCGCTGCATTGGCGATATCGGACCATTGCCCGGTTGTGATAGATATCCAGCTGTGAGGGGCTTGCGTGAGGCTCAGCTACCGACGAAGCCGGCCGGTAACAGGCCATCTGCAACTACGCCCGAATAGCTCAAGGCCACCGGCCCGGTGAGAAAGACCGGGCCCTCGCCATCCCATTGCACAGTGACGGTCCCGCCATCGCATTCCACCTCAACGCAAGGGTCCAGCAGGCCGCGACGGATGCCGTTGACCACCGCACCACAGGAGCAGGACCCCGAACCCAATGCAATGCCGCCCCAACGCTCCCAGATGCGCAAGCGAATGTGCGCTCGGTCAATGACCTGGACGAAATGCACATTGGTCCGGTTGGGGAACAGCGGATGGGTCTCGATGCCCGGGCCGATAGCCGCCAGGTCAATGGCCGCCAGATCATCGACAAAAAAGCTGCAGTGCGGGTTGCCCATGCTGCAGGCGCTGGGGCCTCCAGCCAGTGGCAATACAGCCGTATCCATTGCGTCAGCCAGCGGAACATCCGACCAGCCGAACAGCGGCGCGCCCATGCTGATGGCAATGGCGCCCGATGCCGTTCGTTCGCACGTCAGTAGCCCACGGTTGGAGCGCAAGGTTAGCGACGTGGTGTTCGCTTCGTGCATCAACCTGTCCGCAGCACCCCGGGTTGCGCTGCCGCAAACGTCCAGCGGGGAGCCATCGGCATTCCAGAACAGCAGGCGCGCCTGGGCATCATCACAATCGAGCAGCACCGCGAGCTGATTGAAGCCGATACCGTGGCTGCGATCCCCCAGTCGCCGGGCAATGTCGCCAGTGATCGGGTTGGCTGCGTTCCGCGCGTCGACGATAACGAAGTCATCGCCATTGGCGTGCATCTTGTGAAAGCTCAGCGGCATAGATCGACCCTGGCAGCGAAACAGATTCAACGTCGATCTAGCCTAAATCCCACAACCTTTGCAAGCACGAGAAAGGCAGCCCGGTCTTCCGGGCCGCCCGCTTCTCACGCGCGTCTACGCGTTTTCCAGCTGACCAATCGCTGCCTGCAGGCGGCTGCGGCTACGTTCGCTGACATCCTTCTGGCTCTGGTGAGTCTCGGTCGGTGCCTGGCGCACGTTGGCATGGGGCACCACCTGCCACCCTCCGCCGTCCAGGCGCAGGTAGCGATAGCTGGCGGTACCGCTGGCCCAGTTGGCGCTGAGGATCCCGTGCAGATGGAAGGTCTGCTCCAGGGTGCTGAACGGACCGCTGGGGCTGCCGGTCAGGTTGAGCACGATATGGCCATCACCTTTGAGGCCGAGCTTGAGGTCGGAATAGTCCCCCCAGACATCGGCATGGAAGTTCAGCGGTGGATAGGTGGCAGCAAAGATACTGGCTACGCCGGTGATCTTCTTCTGCACGGTATTGACCAACAGATCGAGGGTCAGGACGGGAGCACCGAGCAGGCCGGTACGCACATTGAGACGGGTGTGGAACAGTCCGATTGCGGGCATGGTGCGACTCCTTGTCTGTTCAGGCGCGGCTGGATTTGCCGGCTTTGCCGGAAGTGCTCTTGGTCGAATCGATGGCGGTGTTCAGGGCAGCGCCTGCGTCACCGGTAGCCAGGGCCTTGAGATGATCGACATCGCCGGTGGCAATGGCCGCCTCCAGGGTGGTGGCGTTTAGCCGTGCCTGGATGTCGACATCACCAAAAGCCTTGATGCGGGTGTCTTCCCGATGCGCTGGCGCTTCGACCACGATCCATTGCCCCTGGCTGTTCAGGTAGCGGTAACCGGCCTGGCCTTTCTGCCAGTCCGAGCCCACCGCGAGTTTGAGGCTGAAGATGATCGGCGAGTTGGCAGTTTTGCCGCCATGGTTGCCCTGCAACGTGATGAGGATATTGCTTGGGCTTGGCGGCAGGAACAGCTGATAGCTGTAGGTGCCCCACACGTCCAGGTGCTGGTCCAGCGGCGGGTTGGTGGACTGGGTGAGATGGGCGGTGCCGCGCAGGGTGCGGTCAGACGGATGAACCAGCAGGTCGAGCACCAGGCGCTGGGCGCCGGGTGCATCGGTGCCAATGATGTAGGACACGGGGAAGAGTCCTATTACGGGTGCTTGTAGTGAGTCAGTCATGGTGCCTCCATTGCAAACAATGAGTGGAAACAAGCGCGTGGGCTGTTTCTGGCGGGCGACTTCCTTGGCGCGCAGTTGGATGTAGGCGAACGGCGTTGCGACCTCCGTGATGGCGTCACGCGCAGATTGCCTGCGGCGAAGACGCTGCGGTCCGGCACGGCCATGCCCAATGGGCAAGGTTCGCCGAGGTGCAACGGGTATGAAACCCTCCCTGGGCGCATAGCTGCCTGCCTGGCAGCCCTGATCAGTAAAGCAGGGAAAACCGGACCGGCCAGGGGGTGGTGGCAAAAGTGCATGATGTCCGACGGGTGGTTGAGCGGGCCCCTGAAAAACGCAAACTGCAGGTTGAGTATCCGCATCTGGCTGCTGACTGGGTGTTCGAGTGAACGTGGCCATCGCTGGCACGCCAGCACCCAAAGGGTTCTTGGCCAGACATTCTAGGCGTATTGGATCAATCCGATTTTGCCGTGGGACGATTCCGATTCCGTCCAGCGGTGCGTTAAGTCGTAAACACCAGTGCTAGGTTCCGGGCTTCATTGCCCAAGGAACCTGCGCATGACAAGGACGCCATCCCCCGTTTTTTCCCCACCTCCTGCGATGACCGCCGCAAGCGGCACGTTGCAGCCAGGCTTCTACATCGTGCCGCGCAGCATGACCGGTGCCCAGGTGCTGGCCCTGCTAACGGCAGAACAGGGGCCTCAGTTGATCGCTCGATTACAGCGACTTAACCCGACCTTTGCCAGTGGCTTCAAGGCGGGGGAAATCTTCGTCATTGCTGACCCGGACATTGGCAATGCCTGCACGCGTGAAGAGGCCGAGCTGATGACGGCTGCGGCGCAGGTGCGCGAAAGCCTGGCTGCACTCAGTGCTGAAGAGGCCAATTTCATGATGCGCCATCAGGCCGAGATTGCCGGGCTGTCCGCGGGTGCGAGCCAGGCCATGGGGGTCGGCAAGGACATGCTGGAAAAGGGCCTGCGCCAGGTCGAAGCAACGTTGCGCAGTATCGAGCAATTGCATCAACGCGAATTCAGCCGCAGCGGCAAGTTGAACAGCGCAGACTTCTTCAACGCCCGCCGACGGCTGCACTTGCAGCTTGATGCGCAGCTCAAGAGTGCCTTCCTGAACAAGCAGCTGAACCTGGGGAGCTACGACAGCTTGCGCAAGGGCCTGGGAATTTCGACGCGTAGCCTGGTGCACCACTGGAACCGGGCCGGCGGGGCCGGGCAGATTCCCGGGTACGCTACGCATTTGGACCAGGTGGCGAAGACGGCCAAGTATCTTAAGTATGGAGGGTATGTCGGGATCGGGTTGGGTGGGACGGCGTCGTGGTTGACGGTGCGGGATGCATGTCGGGCTGGGGAGACGGATGAATGCAAAAGGATCCGGTTTACCGCGACGGGTAGCTTTACCGGGGGGCTTATCGGTGGAACGTACGGTGCCAAAGCCGGATTCGTTGCCGCTACTGCTCTATGGGGTGTGTTTGCCGTAGCGAGTGGCGGATTAGGTGTACCGGTTTGTGGGATTGTTCTGGTCGGGGGTGGGTCGCTTGCCGGGGGTATCGCGGGCGGAGCATTCGGGGAGTGGGTGGGTGATTTGATCTATGAGGCGTAGGAATGATCAATATCGAAAGTTGGCCATTAGGAATCAAAATTATCTTCGGCCTCTCCCCTTTTCTGGTCGGTTTGACCGGGTTGATGATGAGTGCGTATATCGCTTGTAGCCGCGATTTCCTTGTGCTTATTTCGGCAATTCAGAGCAACCCCTGGTTTGAGTCGCAGAAGCGCTCGCAGGGAACATCCAGCTTTACGTCGCGTTGGAATTTGGTTTACTCAGCGGCGGGAGTATTGATCTGTCCGCATCTGCATATACGAAGAGGATTGCTTGATGCTGAAGAATTCCGCCGCTTCCCCCTCCCCCTCAAACGCCGAATGCTTTGGTCAGTCTGGCTGACAGTCATTGGCTTTGTCTGGTTAATGATTGGTGCTGGGCTGGTGCAGGCGAGCAAGTATTGAAACCACCGTGCAGCAGTCAATCAAGCACGCAAAGGACGTAATCCAGGCAACACCTAATGTACTGGCTGAACTGGCCCCATCGCGGGTCAAGCCCGCTCCTACAGTGGATCTGTGTGCGCCAGACCTGTGGGAGCAGGCTTGCCTGCGATCGAGCGCGTAGCGGTCGTAATCCGTACTGCCTTCCACAGATCCGCTCCTTGCACTGGGAGGTCCCGGACCAACCTACACCTACGAACCCGGCAAAAATTAACCGTTGATCACTGGTAACCTGCAGCCCTGTTCAGCACACTCAGCAAGGCCGATTATGGACGATCCAACCTACTACCCCTTCCACCTCTTCGCCGCCACCTTCGAGAGCGAAACGCACGCTCGCCAGTTCGCTTTCGAGCAATGGCAACCCGAGCCGCCCGCCGACGCAAGTTCTGCCGAGTTCGCCGCGTGGGAAGATCACAATCCAACCTGGCAGCTTGCCCGGGAACTTGAGTTCTTCATGGATTCGGACTTTGTCGAGCTGGATGAATCGCTGGAGTATGTGCAGAGCCTGGTAGCCAACGAGGCGCAGAAATCGCAGTTGTGTTCCCGGTCTCTGGCCGGGTTCAGCCACTTCATCATCGTCGGCGACAACGCGATTTACGGTGACCGCCGCTCACCAGATCACTCCAATCCGCGGCAACCACAAAGCACCGCCACGCTCACCTATCTGGGGCATTTCAATTGAGCCGCTTACAGGTGGTAGCGATTGATCTGGGCAAGGTGACAAGCGCCAGGGAGCTGCATTGCCTGTTAAGGGATGCCCTCGGCTTTCCCGATTGGTATGGCTGTAACTGGGATGCCTTCTGGGATGCGATTACCGGGCTTGTGCAGATGCCTCGACAGTTGAAGCTCAGTGGCTGGGACACTTTTTCCAGGCAGTTGCCGAGGGACGCCGAGCTGATGCAAAAATGCCTGGCCACTCTGCAGGCCGAGTATCCGCAAATGGCGGCTGAAGTGCTGTTCGAGTGAACCAGGCCATCGCCGGCAAGCCAGCTCCACAGGGCGATGAATCCGATTTTACTGTGGGACGCTTCCCATTCCGTCCAGCGGTGCGTTAAGCCGTGAATGCCAGTGCTAGGTTCCGGGCCTCTTTGCCCAAGGAACCTGTGCATGACAAGGACGCCATCTGCCGTTTTTCCCCCTCCGCCTGCGATGACCGCCACCAGCGGTACTTTGCAGCCTGGCTTCTACATCGTGCCGCACAGCATGACCGGTGCCCAGGTGCTGGCCTTGCTGACGGCACAACAAGGGCCTCAACTGATCGCTCGACTACAGCGGCTCAACCCGACCTTTACCAGTGGCTTCAAGGCGGGGGAAATCTTTGTCGTTGGTGACCCGGACATCACCAGTGCCTGCACCCGTGAGGAGGCCGAGCTGATGACGGCTGCGGCGCAGGTGCGCGAAAGCCTGGCTGCACTGAGTGCTGAGGAAGCCAACTTCATGATGCGCCATCAGGCCGAGATTGCCGGGCTGTCCGCAGGCGCGAGCCAGGCCATGGGCATTGGCAAGGACATGCTGGAAAAGGGCTTGCGCCAGGTCGAAGCGACCTTGCGCAGTATTGAGCAATTGCATCAGCGCGAGTTCAGCCGCAGCGGCAGGTTGAACAGCCCGGACTTCTTCAATGCCCGCCGACGGCTGTACTTGCAGCTTGATGCGCAGCTCAAGAGTGCCTTTTTAAACAAACGGCTGAACCTGGGGAGCTACGACAGTTTGCGCAAGGACCTGGGGATTTCGACCCGTAGCCTGGTGCACCACTGGAGCCGGGCTGGCGGGGCTGGGCAGATTCCCGGGTATGCGACGCACCTGGACCAGGTGGCGAAGACGGCCAAGTATCTCAAGTATGGCGGGTATGTCGGGATTGGGTTGGGAGGGACGGCGTCGTGGTTGACGGTCCGGGATGCTTGTCGGGTTGGGGAGACGGATGAGTGCAAAAGAATCCGCTTTACCGCGTCGGGTAGTTTTGCCGGGGGGCTTATTGGTGGAGCCTTCGGCGCCAAAGCTGGAATTGCTACTGCTGCCGCCGTATGCGGAGTGTTTGCCGTAGCAAGTGCCGGATTGGGTGTACCCGTTTGTGGGATAGTTCTGGTCGGGGGTGGGTCGCTAATTGGGGGCTTGGGTTTAAGTAAAGGTGGTGAGTTAATGGGCGATTTGATTTACGACTGGACACGACCATGACAGAAGATCCGCGAACCTGGATGCCCGGTGTGCAATTGGTGTTCTTATCAACGCCTTTTCTGTTGATGCTATCTGCAATGGCGATGAATGCCTGCGTCGCCTTGAGCCGTGATTTCGACCTTTTGATTGAGGCAATTCAAGGCAATCCCTGGTTCGAGCGCCAGAAGAACCTATGGGGCACTGCAAGCTTCAAGTCACGTTGTTACTTGGTATGGTCGGCCTGCGGCGTGGTGATCTGGCCAAAGCTGCATGTTCGCAGGGGCCATCTCGATGCAGACAAGATGGATAATTTGCCGCGAGGGCTCAGGCGCAGGATGATCATTGCAATCTGGCTGGGATTTACCGGCTTTGCATTGATGTTCTTGGCCATCGGTGCCTACAAACTCGGCAAAAATTAACTACCGATCACTGGTAACCTGCAGCCCTGTTCAGGACACTCAGCAAGGCCGATTATGGACGATCCAACCTGCTACCCCTTCCACCTCTTCGCCGCCACCTTCGAGAGCGAAACGCACGCTCGCCAGTTCGCTTTCGAGCAATGGCAACCCGAGCCGCCCGCCGACGCAAGTTCTGCCGAGTTCGCCGCGTGGGAAGATCGCAATCCGACCTGGCGGCTTGCCCAGGAGCTTGAATTCTTCATGGATTCGGACTTTGTCGAGCTGGATGAATCGCTGGAGTATGTGCAGAGCCTGGTGGCCAACGAGGCGCAGAAAGCGCTGTTGTGTTCCCGGTCTCTGGGCGGTTTCAGTCACTTCATCATCGTCGGCGACAATGCGATTTACGGTGACCGCCGCTCACCAGATCACTCCAATCCGCGGCAACCACAAAGCACCGCCACGCTCACCTATGTGGGGCATTTCAATTGAGCCGCTTACAGGTGGTAGCGATTGATCTGGGCACGGTGACAAGCGCCAGGGAACTGCATTGTCTGTTAAGGGACGCCCTCGGTTTTCCCGATTGGTATGGCTGTAACTGGGATGCCTTCTGGGATGCGATTACCGGCCTTGTGCAGATGCCTCGACAGTTGAAGCTCAGTGGCAGGGATACTTTTTCCAGGCGCTTGCCGAGGGAGGCCGAGCTGATGAAAAAATGCCTGGCCACTCTGCAGGCCGAGTATCCGCAAATGGTGGCTGAAGTGCTGTTCGAGTGAGCCAGGCCATCGCTGGCAAGCCAGCTCCACGGGGCGATTAATCCGATTTTACTGTGGGACGCTTCCTATTCCGTCCAGCGGTACGTTAAGCCGTGAATGCCAGTGCTAGGTTCCGGGCATCTTTGCCCAAGGAACCTGCGCATGACAAGGACGCCATCTGCCGTTTTTTCCCCTCCGCCTGCGATGACCGCCACCAGCGGCACGTTGCAGCCAGGAGCCGTGCCGGCGGGGCTGGGCAGATTCCGGGGTATGCGACGCATCTGGACCAGGTGGCGAAGACGGCCAAGTATCTCAAGTATGGCGGGTACGTCGGGATTGGCTTGGGTGGGACGGCGTCGTGGTTGACGGTGCGGGATGCTTGTCGGGTTGGCGAGACAGAATCTTGTAAAAAGATCCGTTACACAGAGATCGGTAGCTTAACTGGCGGCTTACTTGGAGGTATTTACGGCGCACGAGTTGGAAGCCTCGCAGCATTTCTGACGTGTGGCACTGTGGCGGCCATGACAGCAGGGGTTGGTGGACCCATTTGCGGGATTGTCCTGGTCGGAGGAGGATCGTTGGCTGGCGCTGCACGTGTTGGAATGGGAGGAGAATGGGTGGGAGATGTGATTTTTGGACTAACAAGGCCATGAGCGGGTTCTGGTATTCATGGTGGGCTGTCGCCTTCATGGTTACTCCGTTCATTCTTGCCTTGATTGGTTTAATGATGAGTATCCAGATCACTTGCGGCCGTGATTTCAATGTCATGCTCTCGGCACTGCCAAACAGCTTGCGACTTCAGAACCAAACCCCCAATTCTGGTAACGCAAGCTTAAGGTCACGCTGGTATCTGGTAAACACAGTCAGCGGCGCCATGCTCTACCCCAGGTTCTGCATTCGCAAAGGGCTGTTCGATGCAGGTGAACTGCAGGAGTTCCCGGCCTCTCTCAAGCGCAAAATGATCATCTCGTCCTGGTTGTCGATAGTCGGTTTTGCCTGGCTGATGACAGGCGCAGGACTGCTGAAACTCAGCAACGGATAAATGGTTCTGCATGCACCGAATCTGTGAGCGCTGGGTTTGCCAGCGATTGAGCTCATAGCGCTCATAATCCAGTCAGTGCCTGATGTGCTGGTTGTACTGACCTCATCGCGGGTCAAGCCCGCTCCCACACGAGTGGGTGGGTGATTTGATCTATGGAGCACAGGAATGATCAATATCGACAGTTGGCCATTAGGAATGAAAATTATCTTCGGCCTCTCCCCTCTTCTGGTCGGTTTGACCGGGTTGATGATGAGTGCGTATATCGCTTGTAGCCGCGATTTCCTTGTGCTGATTTCGGCAATTCAGAGCAACCCCTGGTTTGAGTCGCAGAAGCGCTCGCAGGGAACATCCAGCTTTACGTCGCGTTGGAATTTGGTTTACTCAGCGGCGGTCTTTGTCTGGGTAATGATTGGCGCAGGGCTGCTGCAGGCGAGCAAGTATTGAAACCACCGTGCAGCAGTCAAGCGAACCCGCAATGGATTGCCCACTCGTGATGAACCTGAGCACCTGGCCAATAGGGGCTCAAATTGCTTTTGGCCTGGCCCCCTTCGTATTGTGTTTGTCTGGCTTAGGCATTGGCGTCCATCTCGCTTGTAGCCGACATTTCAAGGTCATGCTCAAGGCCCTTGAAAATAGCCCCTGGCTTCATCAGCAAGTCAACTTGTGGGGAATCACCAGCGTAAGGTCACGCACGCTTGTCGTGGGTAGTGTCTGCGGCGCAATGCTTAGACCGCGCCTTGGTATCCGTAAAGGCGTATTGGACCCAGCGGAAGTAGCAGATTTCCCACCTTACCTAAAACGCCGAATGTACATTTCGTCCTGGTTGACAATTGTAGGATTCGCCTGGCTGATGGTTGGTATAGGCCTGATAAAACTGGGCATGTTTTAGCCCTAACCAACACTCATCCGCAAGGCCATCGAAGGACGATCCTGACTCAAACCTTGAGCGGAATGAGCCGATGATCTCGCCCTGGAAGTAACCGTTGTGTTGGGTGAGTTCTGTGCGCATCGGCTGTTCGATTTCGCAGTAACCCGGCCTGGACGTAATTCAGGCGACACCTAATGTGATGGCTGGACTGGCCCAATCGCGGGTCAAGCCCGCTCCTACAGTGGATCAGTACGCCGGACCCGTGGGAGCTGGCTTGCCTGCGATCGAGCGCGTAGCGGTCGTAATCCAGTCAGCGTCTGATGTGCTGGTTGAACTGGCCTCATCGCCGGCAAGTCCGGCTCCCACAGGAAACGACCATGCTGGAAGATCCTCGAACCCGGATGCCCGGCGTGCAACTGGTTTTCTTATTAACGCCTTTTCTATTGATGCTATCTGCAATGGCGATGAATGCCTGCGTCGCCTTGAGCCGTGATTTCGACCTTTTTGATTGAGGCAATTCAAGGCAACCCCTGGATCGAACGCCAGAAGAACCTATGGGGCACTGCAAGCTTCAAGTCGCGTTGTTACTTGGTATGGTCGACCTGCGGCGTGGTGATCTGGCCACAGCTTCATGTACGCAGGGGCCACCTCGATGCAGACAAGATGGATAGATTGCCGCCAACCCTCAGGCGCCGGATGATCGTTGAGTGAGTGGCTTTGCCGATTAAGGATAGTGGGAACTCCGGCCTACAAGCACAAGACGGAGAAGACTCATGGCGGCATCCTCGCCTGCCGCACTATCCTCGGCACCGAGGCCTTCGAGGCCTGGGGCTGGCGGATTCCGTTCCTGCTGTCGATCCTGCTGCTGATCGTCTCGGTGTACATCCGCCTGCAACTGAGCGAATCGCCGGTGTTCCAGAAGATGAAGGCCGAGGGCAAGGCCAAATTCACCAGTTCGTGCGACCTGGCCAAGAGCGTGCCGGCGAAAAAAGCCATCCCTACAGCAACGAGAACGCTGATCCCGGCACCGTCGCGCAGATCCGCATCGGCGACACGGTGATCCAGAGTTTTGAAGGCACCGGCATGCCGGCCGCCGACTTCAAAGCCCAGAACGACGCCTTCATCGCCACCCCGGGCACCGCCCTCAAGGACGCTGGCTACCCGGAAAAAGCCGACCCGGCCAAGACCAACTACCCGATGGTCTTGCTGCTGACCATCCTGGTGATCTACGTGACCATGGTCTACGGCTGGTTCGGCGGCTTCCTGCCGACCGTGGCCTTCGCCATGGTCGCCGCCACCGGCGATATCTACTACGGGCTATGGTACCCGATCGTCATCGCGGTGATGACGGCGATCCTTGGCACCTTCTTCCTGCCGGAAACCAAGGACCGCGACATCACTCATACCTAAGTCTGATACCCACCCTCTCCCCTGTGGGAGAGGGCGTTTCAGCTGTTTCCCGGCACAGTGCCAACCCGAGCGAATTATGTACTAACTTGTTAATTAGCTTGCTAAGGGTATAAAATTCGACCACTCCCCCCTTCGAGTTTTCTTCGATATGACACAGACACCGCGCGTATCTGGCGCCTCAACATTCATCCTGGTTGGCCTGGGCGTGATCATCGCCCTGCTCGGCCTTGCGCTCGCCGCCGGTGGCGTGAAGCTGGTCAGCCTGGGTGGTTCCTGGTACTTCCTGGTCGGCGGTTTGCTGATGGCCATTTCCGGCCTGCTGATCGCCCGCCGAAAACTGGCCGGCGCCTGGCTGTTCGCCGCCTTCCTGGTCGGTACCGCGATCTGGGCCGTGGCCGATGTCGGCCTGGTGTTCTGGCCGCTGTTCTCGCGCCTGTTCATGTTCGGCGCGATGGGCCTGGCGGTGGTGCTGGTCTATCCGCTGCTCAAGCGTGCCGCTGGCGCCACGCCCGGCCGAGGTGCCTATGGCTTGGCGGCGGTGCTTGCAATTGCCCTGGCGGTGGCAGCGGGCAATATGTTCGTCGCCCATCCAAGCGTTGCCCCTACCGGTGACGGCCCGGGCCTGACCGCGGTCGACCCGGCCAAGGCGCAAAAAGACTGGGCCCACTATGGCAACACCGAAGGTGGCAGCCGCTTCGCCGCGCTGGACCAGATCAACCGCAGTAACGTCGACAAACTGAAAGTGGCCTGGACCTACCACACCGGTGACGTAGCCATCAGCGACGGCAACGGCGCCGAAGACCAGCTGACCCCGCTGCAGGTCGGCAACAAGGTGTTCATCTGCACCCCGCACAACAACCTGATCGCCCTCGATGCCGACACTGGCAAAGAGCTGTGGAAGAACGAAATCAACGCCAGGTCGGCGGTCTGGCAGCGTTGCCGCGGCATGGCCTACTTCGATGCCAGCGCACCGATCGCCCAGCCGACCCAGCCGAACAGTTCGCCGATCATCGCCGCCAGCGTGCCGGCCGGTGCCAACTGCCAGCGCCGTCTGCTGACCAACACCATCGATGCGCGCCTGATCGCGGTCGACGCCGACACCGGCGAGTTCTGCCAGGGCTTTGGCAACAATGGTCAGGTGGATCTGAAAGCCGGCCTGGGCAACGTTCCGGACTCCTTCTACCAGCTCTCCTCGGCGCCGCTGATGGCGGGCACAACCGTAGTGGTCGGTGGCCGCGTCGCCGACAACGTCCAGACCGACATGCCGGGTGGCGTGATCCGTGGCTTCGACGTGATCAGCGGGCAGATGCGCTGGGCCTTCGACCCGGGCAACCCTGAAGACCGCAATGCGCCGACCGGCGACAGCACCTACGTGCGCAGCACCCCCAACAGCTGGGCGCCGATGTCCTACGATCCGGCGATGAACACCCTGTTCCTGCCAATGGGCAGCTCGTCCACCGACATCTACGGCGTCGAGCGTACCGAGCTGAACCACAAGTACGGCGCCTCGGTACTGGCCCTGGACGCCAGCAGCGGTGCAGAGAAGTGGGTCTACCAGACCGTGCACAACGACCTCTGGGACTTCGACCTGCCGATGCAGCCGAGCCTGATCGATTTCACCAAGGCCGACGGCCAGTCGGTGCCTGCGCTGGTCATCGGTACCAAGGCCGGGCAGATCTACGTGCTCGACCGCGCCAGCGGCAAGCCGCTGACCGAAGTGGTCGAGACCCCGGTCAAGCCGGGCAACATCCCCAACGAACCGTACTCGCCGACCCAGCCTAAATCGGTGGGCATGCCGCAGATCGGTGCCCAGCAGCTGACCGAGTCGGACATGTGGGGCGCGACCCCGTACGACCAGTTGCTGTGCCGCATCGACTTCAAGAAGATGCGCTACGACGGCCTGTACACCGCGCCCGGCACCGACCTGTCGCTGAGCTTCCCGGGCTCCCTGGGCGGCATGAACTGGGGCAGCATCTCCACCGACCCGGTGCATGGCTTTATCTTCGTCAACGACATGCGCCTGGGCCTGTGGATTCAGATGATCCCGTCGCGGAACCAGGGCCAGGCCGCCTCCGGTGGTGAAGCGCTGAACACCGGCATGGGCGCGGTGCCGCTCAAGGGCACACCGTATGCGGTGAACAAGAACCGCTTCCTGTCGGTGGCCGGCATTCCGTGCCAGGCACCGCCGTTCGGCACCCTCACCGCCATCAACATGAAGACCCAGAAGGTTGCCTGGCAAGTGCCGGTCGGCACCGTTGAAGACACCGGCCCGCTGGGCATCCGCATGCACCTGCCGATCAAGGTTGGCCTGCCGACCCTCGGCGGCACCCTGTCGACCCAGGGCGGTCTGGTGTTCATTGCCGGCACCCAGGACTTCTACCTGCGCGCCTTCAACAGCGCCAACGGTGAAGAAGTGTGGAAAGCCCGCCTGCCGGTCGGCAGCCAGGGCGGCCCGATGACCTATGTGTCGCCGAAAACCGGCAAGCAGTATGTGGTGATCACCGCCGGTGGTGCGCGTCAGTCGACTGATCGTGGCGACTATGTGATGGCGTACGCGCTGCCGTAAATCGCATCGCCCCATCGCGGGTCAAGCCCGCTCCCTGTGGGAGCGGGCTTGACCCGCGATGGGACTTTTACCGACCTCCCAGGAATACCCCGCAATGCCCCGCGCTTCTCGCATCACCCCTGCCCTGCTCCTGGCCCTGGCCAGCTCCACAACCCTGGCCGACGACCTGATGACCCGCAACACCCTGACCGGCGACTGGGGCGGCCTGCGCCACCAGCTCGACGAACAGGGCATCAAGTTCACTGGCGACTACAGCGGCGAAACCGCCTACAACGCCGATGGCGGCCTGCACCGCTCGGCGCGTTACTCGCAGAACCTCAAGCTGGGCGTGCAGTTTGATCTGGGCAAACTGTACGGCCTGGACAACGGCGGCAAAGTCCAGCTGACAGTCAACGACCGCCGCGGCAACAGCGCTTCCGAAGACCTGGTGGGCAACCGCCTGCCGATCCAGGAAAACTACGGTGGCCTCTATACCCGCCTGACTGAACTGAGCTATGAGCGCACCCTGTTCACCCCGGCACTCAACGTCAAGCTCGGTTACATGGCGATGGGCAACGACCTCGGCGGCCTGGACAGCGGCATCCTCTGCAACTTCATGAACGCCGGTTTCTGCGGCCATCCACTGAACATGTCCGGCGGCAGTGGCTGGACCAACTACCCCAATGCGCACCTGGGCGTGCGGGTCAAATACGACCTGTCGCCGGCCTGGCAACTGCGCGTGGCGGCGTTCAACGTCGACCCCGAAAGCAACGGCAACTCCAGCCGCGCCTGGCACCTGGGGCCCAAGCACACCACCGGCACCGTGGTACCGGTCGAGCTGGTGTACAAGCTGTCGGGCGCACTGCCGGGTGAGTACAAGCTGGGTTACTACTACGACAGCTCCGATGTCAAACGCATCGGCAGCGACAAACAGGTGTCCGGCCGTGACGGCCATTACCTGCTGGTGGATCAGGCCGTATGGACCTCGTCGAGTTCCGAGGGGCGCAGCCTGCATGCCTTTGGCCAGTACTCGGCCGCCAGCGCCGCCGCCTCGCCGTTCAGCAAGTGGTATGGCGCAGGTGTCGTGCTGTACAAGCCGTTCGAAGGTCGCCCGCGCGACACCGTGGCCCTGGGCTATGGCCGCGCCGTGCCGAACCCGCGCAGCCGTGATGTGCAGCAAGATGCCGCCGCAGCCGCAGGCGTCGCCTACCCCAACCTGGACAGCGCCGAGCAGTTGATCGAACTCAGCTATGGCTACCAGGCCACCCCTTGGCTGACCTTGCGCCCGGATGTGCAATACATCATCGAGCCGGGGGCGTTTTCCGGTGACAACATCGACAATGCACTGGTGCTTGGCCTGCAGGTCAAAGCCACGTTCTAAGCCTTCCTGACAACGGTGAGCGCAGGTTGACCTGTACGCGCCTGCGCGATTCAGGCGATGATCGCGCTCCCCGTTTTCGAAGGAATGAAGATGCCTACGCTGATCTCCATCTACGCCCTCTGCGTGGTCGCGCTGTTTGTGAAGATGCTGGCGATCTCCTGCTATCAGGGTTTCTATCGCATCAGCCGCCTGACCTTCAAAAACAGCGAGGACGCCGGGTTTGTCGGCCGCCAGGCGAGCCCCGAGGAGTTGCCGCAGGTCAGCCGCGCGGCCCAGGCCTGGGCCAACGACCTGGAAAACATTCCGCTGTTTTTTGTGCTGGGCGCGCTGTGCCTGGTGTTCAACCCGCCGTTGCTGTTCACGGCCGGGTTGATGGTGCTATTTACCGTCGCACGCCTGGTACACACCGTGACCTACCTGGCGCGCTGGCAACCGTGGCGCACCATTGCCTATGCCGTGGGCATCATGTGCCTGCTGGGGCTGGCGGCCATGGTCAGCATGGGCGCCTTGCGGCATTGGTGAGCGAGCGCGTTATACCGCCCTGGCGCTCAACAACCGCACCCCGAGGCCGATGAACAGCGCACCGGTGGCACGCTTGAGCGCCGCCACCACGCGCAAAGCCTTCACGTGCTTACTGAAGTGCAAGGCGCTAAAGCAGTAGAACGAGTGCACGCCGCAGACGATGGCGGCACTGGTCAGGTACATGACCGCGAACTGCTCGGCGATCGGCCGGCCATGGTCGAGAAACTGCGGCAGGAAGGCGCAGAAGAAAATCAGGGTTTTCGGATTGCTGGCCGAGACCAGGAAGGCTTCAGTGCCGATCCGCCATTTCGATTGCGCTGCCGGCACGGCGACTTCGGCGGCAGCAGTCGAAACCGATTTGCGCGCAAACAGCTGGCGTGCACCGAGGTAGATCAGGTACCCCGCGCCAACCACCTTCAAGGCCAGGAACGCTGTCGGCAACGCCAGCAACATCGCCCCCACGCCCCAGGCCACGGCACTGATGACCAGCAGTTGCGCCAGCAGGTTGCCGAACAAGGTCACGCCCATGCCCGCCGGGCCATGGCGCAAGGCGTTGCGCACGGTCAGCAGTACGTTGGGGCCGGGGGTCAGGGAAGTCAGCAGGTATGCCAGGGAAAAGGTGAGCCAGAGGTGCAGTGCCATGGAGGCAGTCCTTGCCAGGGGGAATAAGTGGCAACAATGACAGTAATTGCATGGGTGTTGCAATTGCTCTGGGAGCGACCATTACAAAGAGGAAAGGTACAACGAGAAAATGGCAGGGGCGGCTGGATTCGAACCAACGCATGGCAGGATCAAAACCTGCTGCCTTACCGCTTGGCGACGCCCCTGTAGCTGTAGCGATGAGTGCCTGGCACTCGCTTGCGATGATGCAACGTGGTGCAACCTGAGACGTTGCGGGCCTACGCTGCCAGCCCCGTGAGGGCCGTTGCAAGAATGGCCGGCAATTTATCAAACTTTGTCGTGTCTGGGAAGCCCCTGACTGCACAAATTGTTGTTAAAACAGCCACTTACTCTGAATCGAGGCGCCAGATCGGCGCCTCGACCGCTCACCGGGTACACCTAACCTGGTGCACCCGGTGTTTTACCGCTGCGTGGAACTCAGTTCCACGGACGGTCGCCGTTCTCGTCCTTGACCCGGGTCGGCAGGCCCATCACGTCCAGCGCCTTGAGGAACGGCTCGGCTGGCAGTTCCTCGACGTTGACCATGCGCTGCACGTCCCACTCGCCACGGGCGACCAGCAGCGCCGCGGCCACAGGCGGCACGCCTGCGGTGTAGGAAATGCCCTGGCTGTCGGTTTCGGCGTAAGCCTCTTCGTGATCCGCTACGTTGTAGATGAACACTTCGCGCGGCTGGCCGTCCTTGGTGCCTTTGACCAGGTCGCCGATGCAGGTCTTGCCGGTGTAACCCGGTGCCAGCGAGGCGGGGTCAGGCAGCACGGCCTTGACCACTTTCAACGGCACCACTTCCAGGCCTTCGGCGGTCTTGACCGGTTGCTCGGAGAGCAGGCCAAGGTTCTTCAGCACGGTGAACACGTTGATGTAGTGCTCGCCGAAGCTCATCCAGAAGCGCACGTTCGGCACGTCGAGGTTCTTCGACAGCGAGTGCACTTCGTCGTGGCCGGTCAGGTACAGGTTCTGCGAGCCGACTACCGGCAGGTCGTCGGTACGCTTGACTTCGAACATGGTGTTGCTGGTCCACTGGCTGTTCTGCCAGCTCCACACCTGCCCGGTGAACTCGCGGAAGTTGATTTCCGGGTCGAAGTTGGTGGCGAAATATTTGCCATGGGATCCGGCATTGACGTCGAGGATATCGATGGAGTCAATGCTGTCGAAATACTTTTGCTTGGCCAGGGCCGCATAGGCGTTGACCACGCCCGGATCGAAGCCCACGCCAAGAATGGCGGTAACGTTCTTTTGTTGGCATTCCTCGAGGTGTTTCCACTCGTAGTTGCCATACCAGGGCGGCGTCTCGCAGATCTTGCCCGGTTCTTCGTGAATGGCGGTGTCCAGGTAGGCCACGCCAGTATCGATGCAGGCACGCAGCACCGACATGTTGAGGAAAGCGGAACCGACGTTGATGACGATTTGCGATTCGGTTTCGCGGATCAGCGCTTTGGTCGCTTCGACGTCCAGCGCATTCAACGAGAAGGCCTTGATCTCTGCAGGTTGCTTGAGGCTACCCTTGGCCTTGACGCTGTCGATGATGGCCTGGCATTTGGAGATGTTGCGCGACGCGATAGCAATACGACCGAGTTCGTCGTTGTGCTGCGCGCACTTGTGGGCCACCACCTTGGCGACACCTCCTGCACCAATGATAAGAACGTTCTTCTTCAATTTCTCTTTCTCTCCTTTACTGCCAGCTTACGACAGGCTGGACAAGTAGTCTTCGAACCCGAATTCACGAACCAGCTCGACACTACCGTCGAGTTGTTTCACTACGATGGACGGCATTTTCAGGCCGTTGAACCAGTTTTTCTTGACCATGGTGTAACCCGCTGCGTCAACAAACGACAGCCGATCGCCGATGGCCAGCGGACGATCGAATTGGTATTCGCCGAAAATGTCGCCGGCAAGGCAGGATTTGCCGCATACCATGTAGGTGTGTTCGCCCTCGCTTGGCGCCAGCTTGGCGTTCAGGCGGTAGATCAGCAGGTCGAGCATGTGCGCTTCGATCGAGCTGTCGACCACGGCCAGGTGCTTGCCGTTATAGAGGGTGTCGAGCACGGTAACTTCCAGCGAGGCGCTCTGGGTGATCGCCGCTTCGCCCGGTTCCAGGTAAACCTGCACGCCGTACTTCTCGGAGAAGGCTTTCAGGCGCGCGCAGAAGGCATCGAGTGCGTAGCCTTCACCGGTAAAGTGGATGCCGCCGCCCAGGCTGACCCACTCGACCTTGTGCAGCAGATGGCCGAAGCGCTCTTCGATGGTGCCGAGCATCTGGTCGAACAGGCCGAAGTCGTCGTTCTCGCAGTTGTTGTGGAACATGAAGCCGGAGATCTTCTCGATGACGGCTTCGACCTTCACCGGGTCCCACTCGCCCAGGCGGCTGAACGGGCGCGCCGGGTCGGCCAGCAGGTAGTCGGAGCTGCTCACCTGCGGGTTGACGCGCAGGCCGCGGACCTTGCCTTCGGAGGCATCGGCAAAGCGCTGCAGCTGGCCGATGGAGTTGAAGATGATCTTGTCGCAGTTGTCGAGCATCTCTTCGATTTCGTCGTCGGCCCAGGCCACGCTGTAGGCGTGGGTCTCGCCCTCGAACTTCTGGCGGCCAAGCTTGAGCTCGTACAGCGACGACGAGGTGGTGCCGTCCATGTACTGCTGCATCAGGTCGAACACCGACCAGGTGGCGAAGCACTTGAGTGCCAGCAGGGCCTTGGCCCCGGACTGCTCGCGCACGTAGGCGATCTTCTCCATGTTGCGCAGCAGCTTGGTTTTGTCGATGAGGTAGTACGGCGTTTTGATCATTTCGAGGCCCCCGGCCAGGCCGGCCAAAAAAAGGACACGCATTGTGCCTTCCCTTGCTCCAAGTCGAAAGAGCAAAAGCGCTTTTCCCTTGATCAGCGGTCAATTTCAGAGCAACCGAAGGTGGCCGACCCACTGTTCGACGAGCAAAACCGCGGCAATCAGGATCATCGCCAGCCCGGACACCCGGCTGACCACTTTCGCCGCTGCGGGCCGCGACTGCAGCACTGCCTGGGAGCCGAAGCCCACCAGCAGATAGACCACCGCGCAACTGAAGGCATGGACCAGGCCCAGGGTGACGATCTGCACCGGCACCGACCAGGCGGCCATGGCGTCGGTGAATTGCGGCAGCAAGGCCACGAACAGCAGGAAGACCTTGGGGTTGAGGCCGCTGACGCAGGCACCTTTGAATGCCCAGCGCGCCCAGGAGGCCGACGCCTGCGCCTGCCCGGCGTGTGGAACCGAAGGATGGATAAGCATGTTGACGCCCAGCCACAGCAGATAAGCCGAGCCCGCCACGGTCAGCAGCGTGAGGGCCATGGGGGTGCTCGCCACCAGCCCGCCTACCCCGGCAGCCACCACCAGGGTTGCCGCCAGGTGCCCGAGCAATAGCCCGGTCACGGCAGGCACGACCACACGGCCGCGCAGGCCAGCGGAAATGGCATAGGCCCAGTCCACCCCCGGGGTGATCACGAACAACAACGACACCGCCCAGAAGGCGGCCAGCATGTTCAAGGTCATGGCCGCACCGCCGCGTGCTGTGCCTGGAAGTTTCTTGCCTGCATCGCTCTACCTCGTCGCAAATCTGGAGTTCGCAGGGAGATTAGAGAAAAGCTGATAGGATTATCTTTCGAATATTCCAGAACTACTGGCCAATATAGAAAGGTTCTTCCACATGGACAGGATTGACCGCAATATTCTTGCGCAACTGCAGAACGACGGGCGCCTGTCGGTGACCGAACTGGCCGAACGGGTGGGTTTGAGCCTGTCGCCCTGCCACCGGCGGGTGCGTGCCCTGGAGCAATCCGGGGTGATCCAGGGCTACCGCGCACAACTGGCGCCGGGTGCCCTGGGGCTGAACTTCTCGGCAATGGTGTTCGTGACCTTGCGCGAAGGTGATCGCCCGGCGGTGAGCGCCTTTGAAGCGGCGCTGCAGGAGATACCCCAGATCGTCGAGGCGCAGCGGCTGTTTGGTGATCCGGACTATCTGCTGCAGGTGGTCACCCGCGACCTGCCAGCCTTCCAGCAACTGTACGATGAGCGGCTGTCGGCACTGCCCAATGTGCAGCGCCTGACCTCGACCCTGGTGATGAAGCGGGTTATCGAGAACCGCTCGTTGCCGATGTGAGCCGCGCGCACAATTGTTCTAAAGCCAGCCGCACAAACGCGCTATGGTCGGGCTTGCCCCCTCACCCCCCGGAGCCCGCCGTGCCCAGCCAGCACTGGATCGCTCTCGCCCAGGCTTCCAGACTCAAACGACGCCAGCACGGTACTGAAAACCTTCTACGCTGCAAGACAAGATCCAGCCTGAATGACGGCGGCGCTGCAATGCGCTAACGCAAACTGAAAGAGGTACTGCCCCTGACCTGATGTTCTAACAACAACGTTGGCTAAGCCACGAAGGATCGAAGAAATGACAATGAAGTCTGTGTTGGCAGCGGTCAGCATCGGAGTCGGGTGCCTGGCTTCGACAGGTGCCCAGGCCGATGAGGCCATTCTGGACCAAAACTGGAGCACCAAGGATCTTGCGCTCTGGCAGAACACCTCCCAGGGCTCGCGCCTGGTGCCCTTGAGCTGGTTGATGGCGCTGGAGGTCGCAGGCACGCGGAAGGCGTTCCTCTCCGAAGACAACATCAAGGCGTACGGTTATACGCCCCACCTTCTGCCCTTCAATGGTTCCACCTTCCGACTGCCTCGCGGTTTCGTCATCGATCAGGGCGACGACAGGACCCTGACCTTTTCCCGCCTGCGCTGGTACGCCAATCAACGGGACCAGGAGCCCTGGGTAGGCATGAATTGCTCGGCGTGCCACACCGCCAATATTTCCCATGGTGACAATACCTGGGTGATACAGGGTGGCCCCACCAATGCGGATTTCCAGAAATTCCTCGATGCCTTTCGAGAAGCACTGTTTGCGACCGCCGAAAACGAAGAATCATTCGACCGCTTTGCACGAAACGTCTTGAAAGATGCCTACACACCGGCCAATCGACTGCAACTGCACACGGCGCTCAACAGCCTGGGTCAGTTCCTCAAGACCAGCGCCTCACTCAACGCTACCGACCTGGAGTATGGCCCCGGCCGCGTCGATGCAGTGGGGCATATTCTCAACCGGGTGGCGCAACTCAATGGCGCCATCGCTCAGACCCCCAACCCTTCGGATGCACCGGTGAGCTACCCGTTCCTGTGGAATACCCCTCAGCACAATGTGGTGCAGTGGAACGGCGTGGCCCCGAACAAGCGCCTGGGCAAGAACGGCCTGGACATCGGCGCCCTGGCCCGTAACGCTTCGGAAGTGGTCGGCGTGTTCGGTGATGTGGCGATGCAGCATGCCCCGCTGCTCAAGGGATTTGCTTCAAGCGTGCGCGTTCAGAACCTTGACCACCTTGAGCGAACCATTCAGAAACTCAAGCCGCCAAAATGGCCGGAACAACTGGGGAAAATCGACCCGGTGAAAGTCAGCCGAGGCGCTGCACTGTTCGCCAACAATTGTTCGAGCTGCCATCTACCGCTGGCGCGCAACGACCTGACCACACCGATCCAGGCACAGATGACGCGCATTGCTGCGCAGGAAACGCCCCAGACCATCGCAACCGATCCCTGGATGGCGTGCAATGCCGTACAGTTCAGCAGTGCCCCCGGCAACCTTCTAGGCGAACACCTCAATGCAGACCGCGGCCATATCGACCATGGCTCGTCGCTGGTCACTCAACTAGGTGTCGCTGCCCGGGAAATACTGTTGAACCAGAAGAGCGAAATTATCGACCTGGCGTTGCGTGGGGTCTTTCATGTCGACCCCCTGGTGGAACTGGAAGTCAGCAAAGACAAGCAACTGAGCATGATGAAAACACTGCTCCCGCCGCA
Source organism: Pseudomonas sp. JV241A (assembly GCF_900275665.1). Taxonomy (NCBI): domain Bacteria; kingdom Pseudomonadati; phylum Pseudomonadota; class Gammaproteobacteria; order Pseudomonadales; family Pseudomonadaceae; genus Pseudomonas; species Pseudomonas sp. JV241A. Next base: position 50,274 of record NZ_OPYO01000015.1, on the reverse strand, counting down.
TAAAGCCTATCGACTCGAGCAATGTTATGCGCTGGCCAAGAAGAACACGGTGGAGAAAGGCAAAACAGTCCAGAAATACCCGCTGGCCTATAAAGCCCGTCCATTGACTGGCATCTGGGCAACCGCGCCCTACCTGCACAACGGCTCGGTACCCACGCTTTACGACCTGCTGCTGCCGGCAGAGCAACGTCCCTCGCGCTTCAAGATGGGCTCGACCCAGTTCGATCCGGAAAAAGTCGGATTTATCGATGCCTTCGGGCCCGGCAGTCAATTTACCTACGACACGTCCTTGCCCGGTAACTTCAACTTCGGCCACGACTACGGCGCATCGTCCTTCACCGATGCCGACCGTTATGCCTTGGTCGAATACATGAAAACCCTCTAGCCCGGTGGATGGCGGGGCCTTGCGCCCCGCCTCGCCCCATCAGCTGAACGCGTTGATGAACCAGGTAATCAACGGCAACGCGACGATGTCGATCAGCACCGCACCGCACAGCGGCACGATGATGAAGGCCTTGTAGGAGAACACCTTGTAGTGGTCGCAGATGGCGCCCATGTTGGCCACCGCGTTCGGTGTAGCGCCCAGGCCATGGCCCATGTAGCCGGCGCACAGCACCGCCGCATCGTAATTGCCGCCGAACAGGCGAAACAGCACGAAGATGCACAACAGCACCATGATCAGCACCTGCACCACCAGGATCACCAGCAGCGGCAGGCCCAGTTGCTCCAGCTCCCAGAACTTCAGGCTCATCATCGCCATGGTCAGGAACATCCCCAGGCTGATGTCGCCCAGGGTGCTGACGGCGTTGTCGGGGATCTCGATCAGCCGTGCGCGGTCGTTGAAGTTGCGCGCCAGAATGGCAACGAACATGGCACCGACATACACCGGCAGAACAATCCCCAGGTGCGCCTTCAAGGCATCGCCAATCCAGAAACCGAGCACCATGATCACCAGCATGCAGGTCAGCAGGCGCAGCAGCACCGGCGCATCGAGGCTGACCACAGGGGTTTCGTTGGCTTTTTCCAGGGCTTGCAGGGCATCGGCCTTGTCCGCCTGAACCACCAGTTTCTTGCGCTCGATCAGGTAGCGCGCCACCGGGCTGCCGAGCAGGCCACCGGCAACCATGCCGAAGGTCGCCGAGGCCAGCGCTGCGGTGGTGGCGCCGACAGTGCCGAGGCTCTCGGCGATCGGACCAAACGCTGCGGCCGCACCAAAGCCGCCTTCCAGCGACACTGCACCGGCCATGATCCCCAGCAACGGGTCGATGCCCAGTGCCTTGGCCATGCCCACGCCGACCAGGTTCTGCACCAGCGCCAGGGCCCAGCAGGCGCCGAGGTAGACGAACAGGATCTTGCCGCCCTGGCGCAGCAAGCCAAGGCTGCCCCCCAGGCCCACGGTGGTGAAGAACGCCACCATCAGCGGCGTTTGCATGGCGGTGTCGAGCTTGATATCCAGCCACTGCTGGTCACGCAGCAGCCACACCACCAGGGCGAAGCCGAAGCCGCCGATGACCGGGGCCGGGACACAGAGTTGGCGCAGCCAGTAGCTGTGCTTTTTCAGTTGTGCGCCCATCGCCAGCAGCAATAGCGCCAGGGCGACGGTGGTCAGAGCATCGAGTTGCAGGGTCAGCATGGTTAACACTCTTCTTTTTATAGTTGGATCAGGGGGTAAGGGTTTCAGTCGACCAGGCTGGCCAACAGCCGCGCACCTATGCGCGCCGTTCGCTGGTCCTGGTCGAGGCCAGGGTTGAGTTCCGCGATATCGGCCATGCGCAACTTGCCGCTCGCTTTGGCGCGGCGGGCCAGGTGCTCGACCACCATCAACTCGACGCCATGGGCCGAAGGCGCACTGACGCCAGGCGCCTGGCTTGCCGGTAGCACGTCCAGGCAGAGGGTCAGGTACAGGTGGTCGATGCCACTGAGGAAGTCATCGACAAAGGCTTCGAGAGCGGCGATGTTCCACGGCTGCATCTGCCGATCAAGGCGATAGCGCACGTTCAGGCGCCGGGCCTGGTCGAACAGCGCCTGGGTATTGTTCAACTCGCTCACGCCCAGGCAGCAATACTCAAAGGCCATGCCCGCCTGCTGGCAGTACTCGGCGATCTGCCGGAACGGCGTGCCGGAACTGCTCTGGGCGCTATGGCGCAGGTCGAAGTGCGCATCGAAATTGACGATGCCGATGCGCGGGCGCTGTTCGTGCCGTCGCAGATGTCCGGCCAGGCCAAGAAAACTGGCGTAGGCGATTTCGTGCCCGCCGCCCAGGCCCAATGGCAGATGCCCTTGATCAAGCAGTTTCGTCACTCGCTTGGCATAGGCCTGCTGGGCGCCTTCCAGATCGCTGCCGAGGCAGACGAAGTCGCCGCTGTCATACACCGGACGCTGGCCGCGCCAGGCCAGGTTAGCCAATGCCTTGCGTAGGGCCGGTGGCCCCTGGCGCGCACCGCTGCGGCCCTGGTTACGGATGACACCTTCATCACAGGCCAGGCCCACCAGGGCGTTGCCTGCCGGTTGATCGTCAGCCCAGGGCCGCACCCATTGGTGCCAGCGCAATGCCGACGCACCTTCTGCGGCATCGACGCGACCCTGCCATAGCGGCAGTGCGGTATTGCTGTTCATGCGGGGTACTCCAGTAGATTCAGTCCAGCCGCGCACCGATGCGCAGGGCGACCTCACAGGTCCAGCGGGTCAGGCGCTCGCTGTTCTGCCGGGCTCGAATGGCCGGGGCCATCAGGCTGATTGCGCCGTGCAGGCGGTTGCGGCTGTCGAGCACCGGAGCACTGACGCCCCAGATGCCGTCGTCGATTTCACCGAGGCTGATGGCATAACCCTGGTCACGGATCTGCACGAAGCTCTGGCGGTAACTGTCCAGTGCTTCAGCCTCCAGGCCCTGTTCCTCGAGAATGGCCAGGCTGCGCGCCGGCTCCATGTGCGCCAGCAACACCCGCGCCGAAGCGCCGACCCGCAACGGTTGGGCCAGGCCCTTCTGGTAACAGCAGCGCAGCGGCTGCGGACTGTCGATCAGTTCGATACAGATGGCCTGGCCGTTACTGGGCACCATCAGTGCCACGCTTTCCTGGCTGAGTTCGGCCAGGCGCCTGAGCTCGGGCTTGGCCAGCGACACCAGCAGCGCCTCACGGTCGAATTTCTTCGCCAGCTGCAGGCAGGCCGGGCCCGGCAGATAGCGGCCATGACCGTTGTCCTCGGCCAGCCCCCAGCGCAGCAGGGTCTTCAGGTGCCGATAGGTACTGCTCAGGGGCTGGTCCAGTTGCAGGCTCAGCTCCTTGGCCGACACGGCCTCGTTGGCCTGGCCGAGGGCAACGAGGATTTGCAGCAGGCGATCGGTGGGCGCGGTGTAGGTCATATGTGCTCCTTGTCGCCATGGTGCACAGTCTTTCTCAATAGGTGAAACTCGATTCCCATTGAGTGGGAAATGCCCTACTTATAGAGGCTGAGCCGCCGTTTGTCAGTCCCGACCGAATACTGGCCGAAAGAACGAACGCTCATAGCTGAGGATGCACCGGGTATCCTGGGCGTACTGGAAGGCGGCCAGGCACTCGGGGTCGTTCATCGAGTCCTGGCGGTAGCGTTCGTACTCGGCAAGGCTTGGGAAGGTGAACATCGCCAGGGCGATATTGTTGGCGCCTTCCGAGGGCAGGAAGTAACCGTGGTGCTGGCCGCCGAAGCGTTCCACCAGCGGGATCCAGAGTTTGCCGTAATGCTCGAACTCGGCGAGTTTGTAGGGGTCGAGGACGTAGCGCAGGTAGCAGGTGATCATCGGTGGGTTCTCGCTCAGGTTGTTGTCCAGGGAAACGGCAGAACTGAAATCAGTCCCACTCCATCTTCACATCGGTTTTACGGCGAAATTGATCAACAATTGATGGGTGGTGAGCGTCAGTGGGTTCACTGAGGCGTCCTTTCGGTCAGTGTGGTGTCGATCAAGGCTGCGGGCTGCCAATCTCATCCATGAAACCTTGCACAAACAGCTCAAGCCGCCGATGCCGCTCCGCCGCCAGGCGTGCGCCCTCCCCGGTCTGAAAGCCCGAGGCCAGCTTGAGCAGTTTGCTATGGAAGTGTTCGAGGCTGTACTGCCGGTCCTGATAGTCGCGCCCTGCTGCGGTGGGATTATTGAAGTCGTACAGGGCAGAGCCCATGCGCCCGCCGACGTAGAAGCAGCGGGCCACGCCGACCATGCCGATGGCGTCCAGGCGGTCGCTGTCCTGAAGGATTTTCGCTTCGAGGGTTTCAGGCTGCAAGCCAGCAGAAAAACTGTGGGTGGCGATGGCGTGGGCCACGGCGCTGATGCGCTCGGCGGGCCAACCCAGTTCAGCCAACAGTTTTGCAGCCTTATCCGCAGACAGGCTCGAGGCCTTTGAGCGCAGTGGGGAACTCTTCTCGATCACGACGCAGTCGTGCAACAGCGCGGCGGCCAGGAGGAGGGTCAGGTCGCCGCCCTCTTGGGCCTGAATGGTGCGGGCGTTGATCCAGACCCGGTGGATGTGAGCCAGGTCGTGGGAGCCATCGCCGTTGTCCGCAGGCAAGTGCGGCAACAAAATGTCGGCGAGGTCTTGGCAGGGATCGAAAGGTTGGGCTGGCATCAGGAATGGCGTCTTGGACCGGGTTATCGAAAATACGCCAGCGGCGCCTGGATTGCGACTGCTTCGCACTCGATCGCGGGTCAAGCCCGCTCCCACAGGTTATGCACCAGAGTCAAGAACAGCATCGGATCTGCCCTAACCCAGGCAACTCCATTTATCCGCGATGGGACGCGGCGCGCCCATAAATCAGCAACTCGCCACCCGTGGCGATCACCAGGCTCAGGCCGGTGTAGGAAAACCCGAATGCGCGCACTTCGGTCTCGATCGCCAGGGTATGAAACTGCCAGGGCCGGTTATAGCGCGCACCATGCAGCCACGAACCCGGCTCGACCAGCAGCAGGTGCTGCTCGGGCCAGGCCAGGGTGATGTTCTCCACGACCCAGCCATCGCTGGTGCTGATCGGCAGGCTGCCGCCCTGAATGCCGGCCATGCGAATCACCCGGTCGTGCAACGGGCCGATGCCGCGGGTTTCCAGGTAATGGTCGCTGCCGAGGTTGTCGGTACGGTCGCGGGCAATTTTCTCGCCGGTGCGACAGTCGATCACGCTGCGGCCTGAACTTGAGGCCACCAGCAGCCGCTCGCTGTCGCGGTCGAAACCGATTTCCAGCAGGCCGGCGACGGTGAACTGGCCGGTCAGTTTCCACGGCGCGGGTGCTGGCGAGACCGGCTGTTGGCGGATGGCCTGGCGTAACGGGTCGAGGTGTCTGCTGGTCATGGCGCCTTCCAGTGCTGATGCGTCAGCCGGTACACACGCACGGGCCGGCCGTGAAACTGCACGGTATCGAACGCATTGAAACCGGCTTTTTGCGCCACGCGCAAGGAGGCGACGTTTGCAGATTCAATGATCGCAATGACTGCAGGCTGTTGTTGCTGGCTGAATACATACTCCAGCACACCCTTCACCGCCTCGCTAGCGAGCCCCTGACGCCAATAGCGCGTGGCCAGCCGATAGCCCAGGCTGGCCTCCTGCACCCCTGCGACCTGCTCCGGGCTGACCCCGCAGAACCCGACCAGCTCGCCGCTGGCCTTGTCGACCAGAGCCCACTGGCCCATGCCGTAATTGGCATAGCACTGCACGCACCAGTCGATGAAGGCGCCCGTCATCTGTTCGTCGCAGACGCCGCGCAGCGAGAACTTCATGACCTCGGGGTCGCTAAGGATGGCCGTCAGGGCGGGCAGGTCCTGGCGAGAGAGTTCGCGGACGAGCAGGCGCGGGGTTTCGAACAGGGGCATGGATACTTTCCTTGTATCGGTGTAGGAGAGGCGGTGCAGCGCCGCTCCTACAATCCCTATCGCCAGCCGGTTGGTCAACCCTCGCGGGAAATCGGCACTCCTGCGCTGGCTTTCGGCCCAGCCACGAGATATGACCGTTTTTTCATGGGTAGCCTCCAGAGGGGTTTTGAAGGTTAGGTGTGCCGGGTCCGCCAGGGTTCATTTCGATTGCCATTGCGGGCAGGGCAATATCTGGCATCATCGCCTCAACCTGCCAGTTCGCGGAGCCGCGCCTTGCCCACCCCACGCCAGTTCAGCAAGAAATCCAGCACCAGCAACATGCTCAATCTCAAACACCCTGTGGCGGCCTCTACCCCGGCTTATCAGGTGGGTTTCCTGCTGCTGGAGAACTTCTCCATGGCCAGCTTTACCGTGGCGATGGACGTACTGGTCACGGCCAACCTGCTCAAGAGCCAGCTGTATTTGAGCACACCGTTTTCCCTGGGCAGCGAACGGGTGACCAGTGACCTGGGCCTGGAGATCTATGCCGCGCACATCGACCGCGCGGCCCTGGACCACCTGGACATGCTGATCGTCTGCGGCGGCTTGCGTACCCCGCTCAAGTACCCGGAGCTGGACAGGCTGCTGGCCGATGCCGCCGCCCACCAACTGGCCCTGGGCGGGTTGTGGAACGGTGCCTGGTTTCTCGGCCGCGCCGGGGTGCTGGAAGGCTACAACTGCACCATCCACCCCGAACAACGGGCAAGCCTGGCCGAGCGCAGCCCGCAGTGCACCATCACCCCGGCAAGCTTTGTGCTCGACCGCGAGCGCCTGACCGCCGCCAGCCCCAACGGCGCGCTGGAGATGATGCTGGGGTTGCTCAAGTTGCAGCATGGCGAGGCGCTGGCCGAGGGTGTCGAGGAGATCCTGGCGTTTTCCAGCGCGCGCTTTCGCCGGGTCGACAGCAGCCAGAAAAAAACCATGAGCGCGCCACTGCGCACCATCGTCGAGCTGATGGAAAGCAACCTGGAAGAGACCCTCAGCCTCGATCAGCTGGCAGCCTACAGCGGCCGTTCGCGGCGGCAGATCGACCGCCTGTTCCAGGCGCAACTGGGCACCTCGCCGAGCCGCTACTACATGGAACTGCGCATCACCAAGAGCCGGCGCCTGCTGCAGTATTCCGACCTGCCGCTGATGGATGTGGCCATTGCCTGTGGCTTTGTTTCGGTCTCGCACTTCAGCAAGTGCTACTGCGCCTACTTCGGCTACCCGCCTTCGCGCGAGCAGCGGCTCGGCGAGTAAGTGCGGCGGTTGCCGTTGAGGCTCAAGCCGCCCTCCACCACCAGTACCAGCACCGCCAGCCAGATCGCCAGGTAGGTTGGCCACTGCGCCGGGGCGATGCTGTCGCCCAGCAGCACCGCGGCCACCACCAGCAGCACCGGCTCGACATAAATCAGCAGACCGAACAGGGACAGGTTCAGGCGCGGTGCCGACAGTGCTTGCAAGCCCAGGGCCGCCGCGCTGATCGCACCCAGGCCGAGCACCAGCCAGGGCAGGTTCGAGGCCAGCCCGGCAAGGCCGAGCACCACCCCGCCCTTGAGCACGAAGTACAGGCTCACCGGCAGGCTCAAACTCATGTCGAACCACAGCCCGCCCATATTGTTGGTGTCGGTCACCCGGCGCAGCCAGAAATACAGGGGGTAGCCCAGGGATACCACCAGCACCGGCCAGGAAATCGCCTTGGCGATGGCGATCTGGTTGATGATGCCCAGCGCCGCCAACGCACACGCCAGCAGTTGCAGGCGGCTGATCGAATCCTTGAAGGCCAGGCGGCCGACAATCACCATGACCAGCGGCATCAGGAAGTAGCCCAGCGATACATCCAGGCCATGGCCGTTGATCGGCGCCCACATGAACAGCCACAACTGCACGCCGAGCAAGGCTGCCGAGACCAGGCGAATCGCCCAGAACCAACGCTCCTCGAACAGCCGCTGGAAGATCCGCCGCACCTGCGGCCAGTGTCCGCTGGCGATCACCATCAGGGTCAGGCACGGCACGGTCAGCAGAATCCGCCAGCCGTAGATTTCGGCGCCGTCGAGGGGCGCGAGCAGGCTGGTATAGGCGTACATCACCGCGAACAGCACCGAGGCGAGGACATTGAGCACTACACCCAACGTGGAGTTATGCGCGGTCATTGCAAATTCCCTAATGAGGAGCCACAGACGGTGATAATTTATTCCACAGGCACTGATAAGTGCCCTCGTTTTCACCCCTCAAGATGAGAAATTTTTGCATGGACCTGGACGAATTCGACCTTGCCCTGCTCGCCGCCTTGCAGCGCGACAACAGCCAGCCCCTGCGCGAGCTGGCCGAGCAGGTGCACTTATCAACAGCCTCGGTACAGCGGCGTATCCAGCGCTTGAAAAAGACCGGGGTGATCCAGGCCAACGCCGCGGTCATCGACCCGGACAAAGTCGGCCAGGTGATTACCCTGATGGTCGAGGTACATGCCGACCGCACCCAGTCGGCGGACCTGGAAGTGATGAAGCGCGCCTTCTCTGGGCCTGAAATTCAGCAGTGCTATTACGTCACTGGCGATGCCGACTTTTTGTTGGTGCTGACGGTGGCGAGCATGACCGTGTTCCAGAACATCGCCCAGCGGCTGTTTCACGATAATCCGAACGTGAAGTGGTTCCGGACCATTGTGGTGCTGGAGCGGGTCAAGACGACCTTGCAGGTGCCGCTGTAAGATCTGCGCCGGCCTGCACTGCCCATGTGGGAGCGGGCTTGCCCCGCGATGGGGTCAGTACAGCCTCCCCATCAGGTGGCGTCTGGATTGCGACCGTTTCGCGCTCGATCGCGGGTCCAGCCCGCTCCCACAGAGTTGCGCTGCATCCAAATCCACTATGGCTGCGGCAACTCCTTGAGCGCTGTGGCCAACGCCTCGGCACTGGCATATTCCTTCTGCCCCGCCACAACCCCCTGCTCCAACTGAATCCACAGCACCTTGTCTTCAGCCCCCGGATAGCGCGCAACCACCTTGCCGTCGCGGTCCAGCACCACCCGGTAGCTGTAGTCGCGCATGGCCGGAATCGCGAACAGCTTGCTGATCAGCGCCGGCATGCGCTGAATGTCAGCGACGAACACCGCATCGCGCGCTTCCAGGTAGCCCTTGGGCTGTTCGCCCACTGCAGCCTGGACCAGCTTGGCACCGTCCATGTTGCGCGCCACCAGCAGCACACGGGTCTGCTCGTTGAGGCTGTAGGCCTGGTCGTGCTGGTCGAGCAAGGTAAAGGGTGCCAGGCGTTCACCGACTTCGGCGGCGCTGGCCAGCAGCGGCATCAGGCTCAGTAGCAGGGTAATGGCGTATTTCACAGGTGACCTCATTGTCAGTGCAGGACTGCTGATCCTAGCGTGGATGCGAGGGCTGCAGTACCCTTTGCGCTCATTTCAAGGAGGACTCGGTGTGCCAAGGATGCTGACATTGTTGCTCTGCTGTGCCCTGTTCCCGACCACCGCCTGGTCGGCGCTGAGCCTTGGCGAGTTCACGCTGGGCATGCCGCGCGCGCAGGTCGTGGAGGTAATGGAGCGGCATTTCACCCGGGTCTGGCTGATCAACGGCGTGCACTACAACGTGCCCCGTCAGTACTACCAGGCTGTCGACCCGGTACCGGGCATCGAACCCTACAAACTCGGCGGCGTCGAGGTCAGCCGCATCGAAGCGGCCTTCGACAAGGATGACCGCCTGCGCCAGGTTTCGCTGTCGCTGGAGACCACCGACGGCGAACGCGCCATGCAACTGGTGCCGTTGATGCGTCAGGCCAAAGAAGCGCCGAACAGCAGTGGCCGCCACGACCTGCTGCTCGAAGACGGTGAACTGACCTACTGGACCAGCGCGTTCTGGGAGTGGACGGTGATCAACATCGCCGACAAGCCCACTTCGCTGGAGAACATCCCGGCACGGGCGCGCAGCGACGAGAATCAGCGCGCCAAGGCGGCCAAGCGCTGATCGCTGCATTACCCCTCGCCATTGCTGGCACCGATCACCCCTGCCCGCTCCCGGCGCGGCAAGCGGCCATTGAGCACGGCATAAGCGCCCAGGCCGATCACCAGCCCCCAGAACGCCCCGCCGATACCGAGCAAACTGATATTGGCGGCCGCAGCCAGAAAGGTGATCAACGATGCTTCGCGGGTTTTCGCATCGGCCATGGCATTGGCCAGGCTGCTGCCAATGGTGCCCAGCAGCGCAAGCCCCGCCAGGGTGCTGATGAAGGTGGCCGGGAAGGCCATGAACAGCGCGGCCAGGGTTACCCCGAAGACGCCGACAAGAATGTAGAACACGCCCGCCGCCACCCCGGCGATCCAGCGCTTGGCAGGTTCTTCGTGGGCTTCCTTGCCGGTGCAGATCGCCGCGGTGATCGCGGCGATGTTGAAGGCGTGGGAGCCGAACGGCGCCATCAACAACGAGCCCAGCCCGGTAACGGCGACAATAGGGTTGGCACTGGCCTTGAAGCCGTCATTGCGCAGCACCAGCATGCCGGGCATGTACTGGCCGGTCAGGGTAATTAGGAACAGCGGCAGGGCCACGCTGAGCATGGCATTGAGCGAAAATGCAGGCGCGGTGAAGACCGGCGTCGCCAGTTGCAAGCGCAGCCCCGACAGCTCGACCTGCCCGCGCATCAGCAAAAAGCCCAGCCCCAGCAGCAGGATGCCGACCACCGCATAGCGCGCACTGAAGCGCTTGAAGAGCAGATAGGCCACGATCAGCAGCGCGGCCAGCAACGGGTCGACGCTGAGCCCGGCAAAGGCACCGATGCCGAATTGCAGCAGGATCCCGGCCAGCAGCCCCGCCGCAATGCCCGGCGGGATCAGGCGGATGAGCTTGTCGAAACAGCCCGACAAGCCCAGCAGCACAAACGCGGCTGCCGAGATCAGGTAGGCGCCCACCGCCTCGGCGTAGGGCGTACTGGCCAGGGCCACGACCAGGAAGGCGGCAGCCGGTGTCGACCAGGCGGTGATGATCGGCTGGCGGCTGAGCCAACTGAGCAACAGCCCGCTAACCCCCACGCCGATGGATACCGACCACACCCAGGAAGCCGTGAGGGCCGGGCTCAAACCAGCGACCTTGGCCGCTTGGAACACCAGGATGAAGGTCCCGCCGTAATTGACGATAACCGAGATGAGACCGGCAATGAGCGGGTGCATGAGGTCGCCGGGGCGTAGTGCTGAAGTAGACATGGCGGCAGGGTTCCTTGCGAAGAGGCAGTGACGAGCGACCGAGTGTACGAATAGACTGGCCTGCCCGTTCAGGCCAGTTTCTTCACTTGCGGCAGACCACATGGCAACCACGTTCGAGCTTGAAACCCTGAAGATGCGCGTCAACGACGCCGAGTTCGCGCCGCTGGACCTGCACCAGCGCATCCAGCGTGCCCTGCGCGCACTGATCCTTGAAGGCGCCCTGGCCGGCGGCGTCAAGCTGCCCGCCAGCCGCGCCCTGGCCAAGTCGCTGGGGGTCGCCCGCGACACCGTCGAGAACGCCTACGTGCAGTTGCAGCGCGATGGCTACATCCTGCGTCGCGAGGGCTCGGGCAGCTATGTCTCGGACAGCCTTGGCGCCGAACTGCGCGGCAGCACGCAACGGCGCATCCGCGCCCAGGCACAAAAACGCAGCGATCTGCAGCCCGGCCAGGGCCTGAGCCAGCGCGGACGCATACTGTTCGACAACGGCGGCGTCAGCGACCAGCAGGCAATCAAGGCCTTTGCCACCGGCCTGCCGGAAACCCGCTCGTTCCCGCTGGAGGTCTGGGAACGCCTGCAGCGCCAGGCCGTTAAAGACCATCGCGGCAACATCCTGCTGCACGGCGACCCACAAGGCAGCGAGGCCCTGCGCAAGGCCATTGCCACCTACCTGAACCTAGAACGCGGCGCCAAGGTGGCGCCCGAGCAGGTGCTGGTGCTCAGCAGTACCCGTCAGGCACTGTTCCTTTGCGCGCAGATGCTGGTCGACGCCGGCAAACCGATCCTGCTGGAGAACCCCGGCTACTTTGGCGCGAAGAAGGCCTTTGAAGCGGCGCAAGCGCGGGTCGTGCCGATCGACGTCGATGCCCACGGCATCCGCACCGACCTGTTGCGAGCCGACCGCAGCGGTGCCAGTTGCGTGTACGTCACCCCGTCGCACCAGTATCCCACGGGCGCGACCCTGAGCCTGGAGCGGCGCCTGGAGCTGATCAACTGGGCAGCGGAAAACGGCAAGTGGATCATCGAGGACGACTACGACAGCGAGTTCCACTACGACGGCCTGCCGACCGCCTGCGTGCAGGGCCTGGACCGCCACCAGCGCACCCTCTACATCGGCACCTTCAGCAAGACCCTCTATCCCGGCCTGCGCATCGGCTACATGGTGCTGCCAACGCAACTGGTGGCGCCGTTCAGTGCGGCGCGCAGCATTGTCGACGGACACACGCCGCAGGTCCTGCAACTGACCCTGGCGCGCTTCATGGACGACGGCCACTACAACGCCCATGTACGCGCCATGCGCAAACTCTACGGCGGGCGCCGAGCGTGCCTGCTCGACGCCATTGGCAAGCACCTGGCGGGCATCGTCACGGCCATGCGCCCGCCGGGTGGCCTGCAGATTCCCTGTTTGCTGGAGCCAGGCTGGTCAGAACAACAAACCCTGCGCCTGGCCGCCCGCGCCGGTGTGCAGTTGCCGGGGCTCAGCCGTTTGTATGCCGGTGAACATAAACAACAGGGCTGGTTGCTGGGCTATTCATCGCTGACGGCCAGCGAGATCGAAACGGCAATCCGGCAACTGGCCAAGGCCCTCTGCAGGAGCGGGCTTGACCCGCGATGAAGCCCGTTCAACCAACACATCAGGCGGCGCTCGCTGAAAGGCCAACCTCAATCGCTCGATCACCTGCTCGATCGAAGGCCCCTCGACCGCTGGCGGCGTCGGGCTTTCAGCGAACTCGCGCCAGATGTACAGGGTCAGCTCGGCGCCATCGGTGGCCGTTGCCGGGCAGGATAGCAATCCCGACGAGCGCCTTCACCCCGCCTGCCCGTCACGCTCCTTGAGCAGTTGCTGGATCACCTGCTCCTGGGTGTCGTAGGCCCCTTCGCCAAAGTGCACATAGCGCACCTGGCCGCTGCCATCGACGATGTAGTGCGCCGGCCAGAACTGGTTGCCGAAGGCGTTCCAGATCGCATAGTCGTTGTCGATGGCCACCGGGTAGGCGATATCCAGTTTCGCCACTTGCTCGCGCACATTGTCGACCACCCGCTCTTCGGGGTATTCCGGGGTGTGCACGCCGATCACCACCAGGCCCTGATCAGCGTAGCGCTTGGCCCAGGTGTTGACGTGCGGCAGGCTGCGCCGGCAGTTGATGCACTCGTAGGTCCAGAAGTCCACCAGTACCACCTTGCCCTTGAGCGCTTCGCGGTCCAGCGGCGGCGAGTTGAGCCACTGCACGGCGCCGGCCAGTTCCGGCATCGGCCCCAGCACTTCAAGGCTTGAAGGCGTGCCAGCGAACAGGCGGTTGCCAAGGCCCGCCACCGCCAGCAGCACGGCCAGCAGTGCGGCGATGCCCAGCACCCGGCGGCGGGTAGTGATGACGTTGATGCTCATGTACGAACCTCCCTGATCGATGGCTTAACCGCCGTCATTGCAGTCGCTGGCAAATTTCAGGTACTGCAGGCGGTGTTCCTTGCCCTGGGAATCAAGGTAGTCCATTTGCGCATTGACCACGCCGCAGCCAATCCTGCTGTCCTCGTGCAGGGCCAGGACCTTGTGCACATCCAGTTGCTGGCCGTAGCGATACTGCTGCACCGGTACGGTGTCGTCGGCCTGGGCAGCAACGGTGCCGAGGCTGAGCAGGCTAAACAGGCTGGCAGTGGCAAGGGTCTTGATGTTCATGGCGGTACTCCCGAATCAGCGTTGCAAGGAGGTGGAGGGTTCCACCCCGTTGCTGTCTATTGCAGGCCCGCCAGGTATCGCCGATGTGTCCGGATCAGCCCGCTTTGCCTCCCCAGGTATCTATGGCCACAGCAGATACACTGCAATACAAAGCCCGGCAGGCAAGCACTACCGGGCTCGGTACACTTGCCCCACCACCACGGGAGCCGGACGATGGAACATGTCGATCACATCCTGATCGTCGACGATGATCGCGAGATCAGGGAGCTGGTAGGCAACTACTTGAAAAAGAACGGGTTGCGCACGACCATCGTCGCCGACGGCCGGCAGATGCGCGCCTTTCTCGAATCCGATGTGGTCGACCTGATCGTGCTCGACATCATGATGCCCGGTGACGATGGCCTGCTACTGTGCCGCGAACTGCGCGCCGGCAAGCACAAGGCCACGCCGGTGCTGATGCTGACCGCCCGCAACGACGAAACCGACCGCATCATCGGCCTGGAAATGGGCGCCGACGACTACCTGACCAAACCCTTCTCGGCCCGCGAGCTACTGGCGCGGATCAACGCGGTGCTGCGCCGTACGCGCATGCTGCCGCCGAACCTGACCATCAGCGAAAGCAGCCGCCTGATCGGCTTCGGCCACTGGCGCCTGGATACCACGGCGCGTCACCTGCTCGATGCCGACGGCACCCTGGTGGCCCTGAGCGGCGCCGAGTACCGGCTGCTGCGGGTATTCCTTGATCATCCGCAACAGGTGCTCAGCCGCGAGCAACTGCTCAACCTCACCCAGGGCCGCGAGGCGGATATCTTCGACCGCTCCATTGACCTGCTGGTCAGCCGTCTGCGCCAGCGCTTGCAGGATGATGCCCGCGAACCGGCCTATATCAAGACAGTGCGCAGCGAGGGCTACGTGTTCTCCTTGCCTGTGCAACTGGTCGAGGCCTGAGCATGAACAACCTGCTGCGCTGGCCGCGCACACTCGCCTCGCGCCTGGCGCTGATCTTCTTCACCGGCCTGGTGCTGGCTTACGGCTTGTCGTTCAGTTTCCAGTTCTACGAGCGTTACCAGAGCTCGCGCTCGATGATGCTCGGCAACCTGGAGCAGGACGTCGCCACCTCCGTGGCCATCCTCGACCGCTTGCCGGCCGCCGAACGCACCGCCTGGCTGCCGCGCCTGGAGCGACGCACCTACCGCTACCGCCTGGATGCCGGCGAGCCCGGCCAGCGCCTGAGCATGGACGACGCGCCCATGGCCGCGCTGTCCATCGGCAAGGCCCTGGGTGGGCAGTATGTGCTGGATTACCAGAACATCCCCGGGCCCAAGCCGCACTTCCAGGTACGCCTGCGCCTGGCCGACGGCGCGCCGCTGAGCGTCGACGTCACCCCGGCGCCGGTACCCATGTCGAGCTGGCTGCCCGTGGTGCTGCTGATCCAGCTGGCACTTCTGTTGCTGTGCACCTGGCTGGCGGTGAAAATCGCGATCCGCCCGCTGACCCGCCTGGCCGAAGCGGTCGACCAGCTCGACCCCAACGCCCCGGGGCCGCAACTGGACGAAAGCGGCCCTCGGGAAGTGGTGTATGCCGCAGTGGCCTTCAACAGCCTGCAAGCACGCATCGGCGCCTACCTGAAAGAGCGCATGCAACTGCTGGCGGCGATCTCCCATGACCTGCAGACGCCGATCACGCGGATGAAGCTGCGGGTCGAAGCCATGGACAACAGCATCGACAGGGACAAGCTCTGGAGCGCCCTGGAGGCCATGGAGCACCTGGTGCGCGAAGGCGTGGCCTATGCCCGCAGCATCGATGGCAACAGCGAGGCGCCGTGCCGGGTTAATCTCGATGCCTTTCTCGACAGCCTGGTGTTCGACTACCAGGACAGCGGCCAGCAGGTCGAGCTGCAAGGCAAGAACGGCGCGCGGATCGAGACCCGCCCGCAAGCCTTGCGCCGGGTGCTAGTGAACCTGATCGACAATGCCCTGAAGTTCGCCGGCGCAGCGCAGCTTGAGGTGCAGACCGGTACCAGCCACAGCACCATTATCCGCGTGCTCGACCAGGGCCCGGGGATTCCCGCCGAAGAACTCGACGCGGTATTGCAGCCCTTCTACCGCATAGAGAACTCGCGCAACCGCAGCACCGGCGGCACCGGCCTGGGCCTGGCCATCGCCGCGCAGCTGACCCAGGCCATCGGCGGCACCTTGACCTTGAGCAACCGTGACGGTGGCGGCCTCTGCGCGCAAATCGAGCTGCACTGAAAGCCCCCTGCGACAGAGCAATACACAACTGCCCGGAAATACTCCTCCACAAGCGCACATTTGAGAATGAATGTTATTATCGTGAACGTTATCTACCGCCACGAGCTCGCGCCTTGTCCGCACCGACCCGTTACCTGCTGTCCGACTTCCACGCCCTGGGGCACCGCTACAACGTGCACTACAGCTTGCCCGAAGGCGATGGCGGCGAAGACGACCCGTGCCTGATGCAGGGGCGGATCAGCGAACATGGCCTGGCCCCCGGGTTCAGCCTGGTGCATTCGGATGTACAGCCCTATCACACGTTCCGCGCCGACTCACTGGACATGCCCGGCCTGTCCCTGGCCCTGGTGCTCGATGGCGAAGCAACGATCTCCTATACCGCTGTTCAACGCCTGCAACCCGGCACTTGCATGACCACCCTTTGCGCCGATGGTCGGCCGATGTCGGCGCTGCATCGGCGCGGTGCCAACCTGCGCGGGCTCAACCTGGCGGTGCGTCAGCCCGAAGATGTTGGTGAAGAGGCACTGGCCGACCTGATCCAGGCCCGGCTGCGCAGCCACGGCTCGGTTTTGAGCCATTGGCAATTGCCCGCTTATCTGCTGGCCAGCATAGAGGAGTTGCTGGCCGCACGCTGGCGAGGACCATTGCAGCACATTCTCTGCCAGGGCGTGAGCCTGCAACTGCTGGCCCACGCCCTGGCACAGTTCGAGCCAAAACCGACGAGCAGCACCCTCTGCGCTCGCGACCGACTGATGCTCGAACGGGTCCGCGAGCATCTGCACCTGCAACCCGGCGATGATCATAACCTGGCCGATCTCGCGCGTTTGGCATGCATGAGCAGCAGCTCGCTGCGCGGCAAGTTTCGCCTGCTGTATGGCCAGTCGGTGTTCGCCTACCTGCGTGACCGGCGCCTGGACCAAGCCCGGCAATTGCTCAACGAAGGTTGGCGCATTCAGCAGGCGGCGCACTATGTCGGGTACCGTCATGCCAGTAATTTTGCCACGGCATTTCGCCAGCGCTTCGGCCAGTCGCCGCGGGAAATCACCTGAGGTTCTCGCCTGCCT
Organism: Pseudomonas sp. JV241A; assembly: GCF_900275665.1. NCBI lineage: Bacteria > Pseudomonadati > Pseudomonadota > Gammaproteobacteria > Pseudomonadales > Pseudomonadaceae > Pseudomonas > Pseudomonas sp. JV241A. The sequence continues at coordinate 33,239 of NZ_OPYO01000015.1, read as the reverse complement.
TATGCTTTGGCAGCGCCCATACAGGCTCTGGCATCCGGCAAAACTGAGAACCCAGGTAAATGTGAATAATACGCAGACGATAACTATACTCTGCGGAGAACTATTCCCATGCAGTACCGCCTTGCTCCTGCCGCTCGTCCTGTCCGCTTGCGCACGGCATTGTTGGGCAGCGCTTTCGTCACGCTGATCGCCAGCGCCGAAGAGCCCACCCAACCCGAAAGCGATCAGGTCCTGACCCTGCAGGCCATCGACATCCAGGGCGAGGCCTACCAGCCGCAAACCACCGAAGGCAGTGGCAGCTATACCACCGGGGCGATGTCCACCGCCATCGGTTTACCCTTGTCGATCAAGGAAACGCCACAGTCGGTGAGCGTGGTCACCCGCCAGCAGATCGAAGACCAGGAACTGACCACCACTGCCGATATTCTCAACACTGCGCCGGGCGTCTCCTACACCCGCAACGACAGCAATCGCCTGTCGTTTTCTGCTCGTGGATTTACCATCGACAACTTTCAGTTCGACGGTCTGGCTTCACCGATCAATGGATTGTGGAATTTTGGCGCCACCGAAATGGATTCGGCAATCTACGACCGGGTCGAAGTGGTACGCGGCTCCACAGGCCTGCTGACCGGTGCCGGCAGCCCATCGGCGGCAGTCAATTTCGTGCGCAAAAGACCATTGCCAGATTTCGCCGTGAGTGGCTCGGCGGGGGCCGGGCGCTGGGACGAGCGGCGCGGCGATATCGATGTGTCGACACCACTGAGCGCCGATGGCCGGATCGCGGCACGGGTGGTGGCAGCCTATTCGGACAAAGACAGCTACGTAAGCTTCCTCGACTATGGCTCACGTACCCTTTACGGCGTGATCAGCAGCGAGCTGACACCTAGCACGCGTCTGACCACCAGCATCGAGTACCAGAAAAACCAAACCAATGGCATGGGCAGCGGATTTCCGCTGTTCTACAGCGACGGTTCGCGCACCGATTTCGGCCGCTCGGCGGCGAACAACACCAAATGGGCCGACTTCGGAACCGAGTCGACCACGGCCTTCGTCGACCTCGAACATAGCCTGGACAATGACTGGAAACTGCGCGCCGCCTACAGCCGCTTCGATGGCAACTACCGCATGCGCTACCTCTATCGGGGCGGCTATCCGGACCGCGACAGCGGCCGCGGCATGAATGCCAGCTTCCTCAAGTACAACGGCGAACGCAGCCGCGACGACTGGCATCTGACGGCCAACGGACCGTTCCAGCTGCTGGGTCGCAGCCATGAGCTGGCCCTGGGCTGGATGAGCATCGACGATGACCTGAACATCGACCAGTTCCGCCCTCTGGGCGCGGTACCGGACACCGGCAACTTCATGGACTGGGGCATGGACCACATTGCGCAACCGGTCTGGTCAAGCACCCGCGCATCCGGTGACGCCACCCACACGAAACAGACCGGCAGCTACGCCGTGGTGCGTTTCTCGCTTGCCGACCCGCTGCACCTGATCATCGGCACACGGATCAGCGACTGGCAAATCGACCAGGATTACTACGGCAGTCAGCGCAAATACCGCTACCACAATGAGGTTACGCCTTACGCTGGCCTGATCTATGACATCGACAAGACTTACAGCGTGTACACCAGCTACACCAGCATCTTCAACCAGCAGAATGCCCGTAGCGCCGACGGCAGCATCCTCGATCCGGTGACCGGCGACAGCTACGAAGCGGGAATCAAGGCAGGCTACTTTGACGGTCGTCTGAATGCCGCTTTTGCGGTGTATCGCACCCAGCAGGAAGGCCTGGCCGAAGCCATCCCGGGAGTGAACGTGGAAGGCCAGGCCAATGAGCAAGCCTACAAGGCTGGCACGGGGGCGCGCGTCGACGGGTTTGACCTGGAACTGGCCGGGCAGCTCAGTGAAGTGTGGAACCTGTCGGCCAGCTACACCCATTTCATCGCCCGCAACAGCGACGGCGAAGCGATCAACAGCAACTTCCCGCGCAGCCAGGCCAAGCTGTTCAGCACCTACCGCCTAAGCGGTGCGTTAAGCCGCCTTACCCTCGGTGGTGGCGCTACCTGGCAGAGTGGTATCTCCCGTAACAATGTCGCCCGTCCCGGCGGCTTTACCGACCTTGAGCAAGGCAGCCATACCCTGTTCAACCTGATGGCGCGTTATCAACTTACCGATTACGTCAGCGTCAGCGCTCATGTCGACAACCTGTTCGACAAGCGCTATTACGAACAGGTCGGCTTCTACAGCCAGGGCTGGTGGGGCGAGCCGCGCAGCATGAGCATGGGTGTCCGGGCGGCATTTTGAAGGTCGGCGCTCAGCCTGGAGCCGGCGCCAGCACGGCGGTGATGCTGGCGAATGGAATACAGCGGCATTCATCATCGCAGGCGAAGTACAGCTGCAATTGGTGAGTGCGCCAGTCGATGCTGCGTACTTCGCCTGACTGGGTGTCCATCACTCCGTATTCGGCGGCAAAACAGCCGTACAGCACCACGGTGTCTCCAGGTTGATACAGGCGAAGACGCTCTTTGTTGTTGTCGTCCATGTCGGCATGGCTCCGGCCCTTGAGTCGGAATAATCACCATCTGCGGGCGGGCGCGCTACTGGTAAAAATACCAGGCACGACTCAGGCCGTTTTCTGTTGCGCCACCAGGGTCACCCAGTAACGGCTGCGCGCCTGCACCGCCACTGGCAAGCTGGCAGCCAGCAAGGCCAGGACCCGGTCCGTGTCATCCAGGCGGAAAGTGCCGGTGACTCTTAGCGACTCCAGCGCCGGATCCCAGCGCAGCCAGCCCGGGCGATAACGCGACAGTTCACGCAAAAACTGCCCCAGCGGCTGGTTATTGACACTCAACACACCGTCGCGCCAATCCGGTTGATGCGGATCGAAACGGTCCATGGCGCCACTGCCGTCGGCGTTGATGGTCAGTTGATCGCCAACCTGCAAGGCCAGCGCCGTGCCGTGGCGCGGCTGTACCTGCACCGAGCCATGCAGTACGGCGATACGGCACTGCTCGGCATCGCGGCGCAGGCAGACCTGGGCCTGGCCGACGCTCACCCGGGCCATGCCGAGATCGACGTGCAGCGCTTGTGCGCGGCTGACACTCAAGGCGATTTCGCCCTCGACCAACGTCAGGCGCTGGTGGGCAAGGTCAAGGTTGACGGCCGTTGCGGTGTTCAATTGCAGCAGGCTGCCATCGGCCAGGCGCACACCGCGGCGCTCGCCCACTGCGGTACGCAAGTCGGCGCGCAGAGCCTGCAGCGGCGTCTGCTGGCTGAGCAACCCGCCGGCGGGCAGTAGCAGTGCCAACGCCAGGCCGCGCTTGAGCAGGGTTCGGCGGCTCGTTTCGGGGCGATCCAGGCTGGCCATGGCCAAGGCTGGCGGCACCTCTTGAAAGCGCTGGCGCAAGCCTTCGGCGCGCTGCCAGATCTGCTCATGCTGCGGGTTGGCCGCGCGCCAGTGCTGCAACTGCTGCAGGTCATCAGCGCTGGCCCGCCCGGAATCGAGCAGGGCCAGCCAGCGCGCGGCGGTGCGGGCCAGTTGCCGGGATTCGCGAGTGACGGTGCGGTTCATAGCTCGACCAGCAGGCAATGCTCATAGGCCTGGGCCATGTAGCGCTTGACGGTACGCTCACTGACAGCCAGACGCTCGGCGATCTGTGCGTAGCTCAGGCCTTCGAGCTGCGACCAGAGAAACGCCCGACGCACCACTGCCGGTAAACCGTCGAGCAGTTCGTCCAGGGCCTGCAGGGTTTCCAGTAGCAGCCAGCGCTGCTCCGGCGAAGGCACCCGTGCCTCAGGCAGGTTGGCCAGGGCATCGAGGTAGGCGCGCTCCAGGCTGCGGCGCGTGTGGAAGTTGATCAGCAAACGCTTGCCGACGGTCAGCAGATAGGCCCGCGGTTCGCGCAACTCGCTGAGCACCTGGGGGCTGGCCAGCACCCGCAGGAAGGTGTCCTGGCTGAGGTCGGCGGCATCCCAGCGGTTGCCCAGGCGCTGGTACAGCCAGTGCTCAAGCCAGCTGCGATGCTCCCGATAGAGGCCATGCAGGGTCTGCTCGGTGGGGCCCGCCGCTTCGCTCATGTCAACGCACCTGGATTGATTAGACTCAAATGAGATTGATTCTAATTAATACCCCTGCGCAAACCAAGCGCTATTACATGGCTTTTATCATCTGCCAGCGCTGGCGCACTTCCCGCACCGTACTGGCCGATACCCCGCGCAGTTCGCGCGGATAGTCCACCTGCGGGTTTTCCTCGAAGCGCGTGGCACAGAACTGGCCGTTGCTGGCGCGCAGGATATAGCCGCTGTCCTGGCAATCGGCCGAGGCCAGGTACAGCACGCCGGGGACAACCCACTCGGGCTTGAGATCCTCGGGTTCGCCTTGCTGGCCCCACATGCGCGTGCGCGCCACCGGCGAAATCGCATTGACCCGAATCCCGTGCTCGGCGCCCTCGGCAGCCAGGGCGTTCATGATCCCCAATTGCGCCATCTTGCCGGCGGCGTAGGCGCCAAGGCCGATCTGCGCATGGCGCAGGTACATGGCCCGGTCGGAGGTGGTGAGCACGATGCGCCCGCTACCGGAGGCCTTGAGCGCAGGCCAGGCGTGCTTGCTCAGCCACAGCGGCGCGTGAACATTGATGGCCAGGGCGCGCTCGATGAAATCGGCGCTGCTGTCCTCGACATTCTGATAACCGACCCAGCCAGCGTTATGGACCAGCGCATCGAGGCCGCCAAAGGCGTCCAGTACCTTGGCAAGCAACTGCTGGCAGGCCTGTTCATCGCCAAGCTCGGCGCTGTGGCCGATCACCTGGTGGCCTTCGTTGCGCAAGGACTGGGCCGCGGCTTCGGCGATCGAAGCGTCGCTGCCACACCCCACGCGGTCGGTGCCAAGGTCGCTGATGACGACTTGAGCACCGGTTTCTGCCAGGGCACGGGCATAGGCCAGGCCCAGGCCACGGGCGCCGCCAGTGATGAGTACGGTTCTGGATGAAATCACAAGCAGTCTCCTGATGGGCCGTTCAGCCTAGCCAGTGAGCACTGCAAAGTTGAATACTATCGGGCTGACCCGCCGATATCCTGCCGATATCGATGCGCATCAAGGACGCCCGCCGTGATCGAAACCCGCCTGCTCCGCCAGTTCATCGCCGTGGCCGAAGAGCTGCACTTTCACCGCGCCGCCGAACGCCTGCACATGGCCCAGCCGCCCTTGAGCCAGGCCATTGGCAGGCTTGAACAGCGTCTGGGGTTTGCCCTGTTCACCCGTCACTCCCGAGGTGTTGCGCTGACCGCTGCCGGAGCGGCGTTTGTGCAAACAGCGCGGGCAACCCTGGCGACCTTGCAGCAAGGCATCGTCCAGGCCCGGCACGTGGCTGAAGGCATTGCCGGGCAGTTGCGCATCGGCAGCCTGGCGCTGGCCGGCTATCCACTGCTGCTCAATGCGCTCAAGCAGTTTCGCGCCGACTGGCCCAAGGTACAGCTGGACCTGCAGCAGGGATCGTCGGCGCAGTTGGTCGAGAACCTGCTCGATGGCCAGCTGGATATCGCCGTGGTCAGGCAATTGCCGATCATGAGCGAACGCCTGAGCAGCCGCTTGTTGCTGGAAGAGGAGATTCTGCTGGCGGTGCCGAGTGAACATTCTCACGCTGGCGAAACATCTGTCAGCCTGGCGGACTTTGCCGATGAAGATTTCGTCTTCACCCCACAAGCCTTGGGCGCCGGATACCATCAGCAACTGCTTGACCTGTGCCAAAGCGCAGGCTTTTACCCACGCATCAGCCAGCAGGCGGCGCAGTTGCAAACGCTGATCAACCTGGTGGGTTGCGGGTTCGGCATCGCTTTGGTGCCGGCGGCAGCCGCCCAGGCCAATGCCCAGCCGGGGGTACGCTTTTGCCATTTGCTGGGAGCCAGCCCGCGATTGGGTCTGTACCTGGTGTGGCGCAGCGACGATCCCTCGCCGCTGCCGGGGCGCTTTATCGCGTTGACTGAAAGCGCGGACACTGACCTTCGAGCCGATAACGCAAGGTAACCAGCTGGCCGCTGGAATCTTCATAGGTCATCAGCATCGGCGCCGCTTCGCAGCCGCGGGCCATGGGGGTCTGTTCGATCAGACGGGCGACATCCACGGATTTACCGTAGGTAAAGTCCTGGATGGTCGGGACGGTCTTGCCGGTTCTTGCTGCATAGGCCTGCACTGCCTGCTCATGGGCAACCAGACGCGCATCCTTTACCTCTGGTGCCGAAGCCAGCGCGCTTTGGCCGGCCAGCAGAACCACTGCGGCCAATACCAAACCTTGCTTGCGCTTCATTGGCGGATACCTCGAATGAAGTGAAATGACGACAGGAACAACGGCTTTGAGCTTACGCCCCTAATGGCATTTCAGCTACAAAGTGATATCGAGCGCCTGGCGCAATTGCTCGCCCCGGCTATCGGACGTGGCGCTGATCAGGGCGTAGTTGTAGTCACCCCGCGACCAGTAGCGTGCCTGCAACTGGCCGTCGGTTCGCTCACCGCTGGGCATGCGCGCATAGTGTTCGCCCGGCGAACGCAGGAACAGGCTGACGCGCTGGCCCTGGGCGTCCTCGAACAGCAACAGCGCCGCTGGCCCCTGCTCGTTGCTCAACAATCGTGCACCAACCGGGGTGAAGCCGTAGGCCGAGAGGTCCGGCAGGTTGCCGACATGGGCGAAGTGCTGGCCCAGCCAGGCTTGCAGGCGCGCCGGGTCCTGGGCGTTGAGGTCGAGGGCCTTGGCGTTGGCGAACAGCCGATGGGCCTGCACGGCATCGGCCATCGGCGGGTTGCTGGCCAGCAGGCTCGCCTCGCGCACCTGCCAGCCGCCCAGGCCGCCGATGCCCAGGGTCACCAGCAATACCGCGGCACTGGCCCAGCGCCGCTGCCGGCGACGACGCAACGCGCGGCGCACGTTGGCCGGGTCCAGACGCAGATTGGCTGCCTGCCCGGCAAAGCCGGACAGCGCCGCGCGCAACTGGCGGGCATCGTTACGCCAGGCCTCGACCCGCGCCGCCTGTTCGGGGTTGGCCGCCAGGTACAGCTCCACCGCCCGACGCCGCTCGCTGTCCAGGCGTTCGTCGACATAGGCGTGCAGTTCGTGGTCAGACGGAATCAAGCTCATTTCAACCTCCGCAGCGCCGGGGGCGGCGTATTGCCCTCAGCCAGTTCGCGCATGGCCGCGCGAGCGCGCGACAAGCGTGACATTATCGTGCCGATCGGCACATCCAGGGCCTGGGCGGCCTCCTTGTAGCTCAGGCCTTCGACGCTGACCAGCAACAGCAAGGCGCGCTGCTCGGTAGGCAATTGCGCAAACGCCGCCAGGCCCGACTGGGCAACGACGATGTCTTCGGTGTTGCTGCCCGCCTCCTCGCCGCGGCCGAACCAGGCCAGCCAGCGCGCCTGACGGCGTTCGCGGCGCTTACCGTCGATAAACTGCCGGTGCAGGATCGAGAACAGCCAGGCGCGCAGGCTGGCGTCTTCGCGTTGTTGAGCGCGGCGGCTGAGGGCGCGCTCGAGGGTGGCCTGGACCAGGTCGTCGGCGCTGCTGGCCTCGCGGGTCAGCCACAGGGCGAAGCGGCGCAGGCGCTGGAGCATCTGGCGCAATTGCTCGTCGTCTAGTTCGTTCATTGCCGCAGTCTTGGCCTGTAGGCGATCAGTGTACGAGGCAGACGCTGGTGGTGAAGAATTATTCCCTGGTGCTGGAATAAATTTCTGCCCCACGCGTCGTACCGGCTCATTCACTGACCCGGATCACCGCCATGAGCACTCCGTTACACGGTCGCTCCCGCGCCCTGCGCCTGGCTGCCATTGGCCTCGGGCTTACCGCCCTGGCCACCGGCTTTGCCTATGCTGCCGGCTGGATCGGCGCCGAGCGCCTGACCCCGAAGCGCTTTATCGACACCTTCGAAACCCAGGCCGGGCACTACCCCGGCTACCGTAAGAATCACGCCAAGGGCCTGTGCGTCAGCGGCTATTTCCTGAGCAGCGGGCAGGCGGCGAGCCTGTCCACTGCCCGGGTGTTCAACCAGAGCAACGTAGCGGTGATCGGTCGCTTCGCCATCGGCGGCGCCAACCCCCACAGCCCTGACGCCAGCGTGCCGACCCGTAGCCTGGCGCTGCAACTGAGCACGGACGATGGCCAGCAGTGGCGCACCGGCATGAACACCCCGCCGGTGCTGGCTGTGGGTACGCCTGAAGCCTTCTACCAGCAGGTACTGGCCATGAGCCCGGACCCGGCCACCGGCAAACCCGACCCCGCGCGCCTGCAGGCGTTTTTCGCCGCCCACCCGGAAAGTGCCGCCTTTCGCCAATGGGCCAAGGACTACAAGGCCTCCGACAGTTTCGCCAGCACCAGCTACAACAGCATCAACGCCTTTGCCCTGATCGATGCCAGCGGCAAGGCCCACTACGTGCGCTGGAGCCTGTTGCCACAAACGCCGTTCAGCGCGCTGCCGGCAAAGGTCGACGACAACGACTACCTGCAGCATGACCTGCGCCAGCGCCTGAGCCAGGGCCCGCTGCGCTGGACCCTGCAATTGACCCTGGCAGCTGCCGGCGATGCAGTCGACGACCCAAGCCAGCCCTGGCCCGCACAACGCCCCACGGTGAACGCCGGCACCCTGGTGCTCGACCAGGTCGATGCCGCGGAACGAGGCGCCTGTCGCGACCTGAACTTCGACCCGCTGATTCTACCGAGCGGCATCAGGCCTTCGGCCGACCCGATCCTCGCTGCCCGCTCGGCGGCCTATTCGGAATCCTTCAACCGCCGCAGCCGTGAAGCCGCGCAGCTGGGAGCTCGCCCATGAAACCTGTTGCCTTCCATCCCCTGGCCCGCCTGCTCCATTGGCTGATGGCCGTGCTGATCCTGGCCATGCTGTTCGTCGGCGTGAGCATGGTCAGCGACCTGTCGCCGCGCCACACCTGGCTGGTCAGCCTGCACAAGGCCATTGGCCTGGCGCTGTTGCTGCTGGTGCTCGTGCGCATTGGCGTGCGCCTGAGCCTGGCGCCCCCGCCGCTGCCCGACGACATGCCGCCAGTGCAACGCTGGGCGGCGAAAGCTTCGCACCTGTTGCTCTACGGGCTGATGCTGGCGATGCCGGTGCTTGGCTGGGGCATGCAGTCTGCAGGAGGCTATCCGCTGCCATTACAACTCCCGGCACTGCTGCCCCACGACCTGCCGCTGTATGCCCTGCTGCGCCAGGCCCACGGCTGGCTGGCCTATGTGTTGTTCGCCACCGTGCTGCTGCACCTGGGCGCGGCACTGGTGCACGGGCTGGTACGCCGTGACGGCGTGCTGCGCAGCATGTGGCCGGGGCCGCTGCCAAAGAATTAATATCTTAATTATTTTATGCTCAGGTCCAATTGCACCCACAAGAGGTCTATTCAAAAATAAAGATAATATGTTAACAATATAGGCAGAGACACCTGGCACCCGCCACACACAACAACAAAAAAAGGTAGCCCCATGCTTCTGCCCCGTTCGCTGACGGTGAGTGCCGGCCTGTGCGCCGCATTCACCTCCTACATCGCCCAGGCCGAGTTCATCAAGGACAGCAAGGCCAGCCTTGAGACACGCAACTTCTACTTCAGCCGCGACTTTCGCCAGAGCGGCGCGCCGCAGAGCCAGGCGCGGGAATGGGCCCAGGGTTTTATCCTGAAAATGGAGTCGGGCTTTACCGAAGGCACCGTAGGCTTCGGCCTCGATGCCCTGGGTGAACTGGGGGTCAAGCTCGACTCCAGCCGCGACCGTCGCGGTACCGGCCTGCTGCCCTTCGGCGCCAGCCAGGAACCGGTGGACGACTACAGTGAACTGGGCCTGACCGCCAAGCTGCGGGTCAGCAAGACCACGCTCAAGCTCGGCACCCTGCAACCGATGCTGCCGGTGGCGGCGATCAACGACGTGCGCCTGCTGCCTTCGACCTACAGCGGCGGCCTGCTGACCTCCCAGGACATCGACGGCCTGACCCTGAACCTCGGCCGCCTGGAAAAACAGAACCTGCGCGATTCCTCGAGCAACGACGAAATGAGCTACGCCGGGGTCGAGAGCAATCATCTGGACCTGGCCGGTGGCACCTACGCGGTCAACCCGCGCCTGGCGGTCAGTTATTACTACGCGCAGATGCAGGACATCTACCGCCAGCACTACGCCGGGCTGGTCCACGACCTGCCCCTGGCCGAAGGCATCAACCTGCGCAGCGACCTGCGTTACTTCGACACCCGCGAACAAGGCAGCCACGACCTGCGCGCCGCCTCGCGGGTTGACGGCGGCAAGATCGACAACCGCTTCTTCAACGGCATGCTCACCCTCGGCGTGGGTGCGCACAAGTTCGGCCTCGGTTACCAGAACCTGTCCGGCGACGGCGATTTTGCCTACCCGGGCCTGGACCCCTACTCGGTCAACCTGGTCACCGTGAACGTCTTCACCAAGGCCGAAACCGATGCCTGGCAGGCGCGCTACGACTACAACTTCGCCGCGCTCGGTCTGCCGGGCTTGAGCTTCATGACCCGCTATGTCAATGGCAGCCATATCGAAACCGCCAGCGTCAGCGGCGGCAAGGAATGGGAGCGCGATACCGACATTGCCTACGTGGTGCAAAGCGGTCCGCTGAAGAATGTCAGCGTGCGCCTGCGCAACGCCACCTTTCGCTCCAGCAGCGGTTTGACCACGGACATCGACGAGAACCGCCTGATCGTCGGCTACACCCTGGCCCTCTGGTAACGCGGCTGGCGGCCGTGTGAAAACAACCCTTTATTAGTTTTTTGGGAATGCTTATCATCTGCATCATTTTTCCGGGATGCAGCCAGGATGAGCGCACCGCCGTCACCGCCCAATGCCGAGCTCGGCCAGCTCTATCAGCACCATCACCTGTGGCTGCAACACTGGCTGCGCCGGCGCCTGAGCTGCCCGCAACGGGCGGCGGACCTGATGCAGGACACTTTCGTGCGCATCCTCGCCTCCTCCGAGGCGCTGGAACTGGTGCGCCTGCTGCGTGAGCCGCGTAACTACCTGGCGACGGTGGCGCGGCGGGTGATGATCGATCATTTCCGCCGTCAGCAACTGGAACGCGCTTACTTGGAAGCACTGGCCGCGCAACCGGAAGCCGAACAGATCTCCACCGAAGAGCAGGTGCTGATTCTGGAAACCCTGCGTGAAATTGACCAGTTGCTGGCCGGCTGTGGCGCCAAGGCGCGCAAGGCGTTTCTGATGGCCAACTGGCTGGGCATGACCTACGTGGAAATCGCCGAGGCCCTGGGCGTGTCGCTGACTACGGTGAAAAAGTACCTGATCAAGACCACCGAGCGCTGCCTGCTGCTCGCCTACGACGCCCAGCCATGACGGAGCGCGAGCGCCAACGCCAGGCCCTGAAAGCCGCCGCCCGCTGGCATGTGCAACTGGCCGCCGGCGATGCCCCGGCCGAACTGCACCAGGCCTGGCAGCTATGGCTGGCCAGCGCCGCGGAGCATCGCTGGGCCTGGGCGCGGGTCGAGCAATTGCAGGGGCGCCTGGCCAGTGTGCCCGGGGCGCTGGCCTTCGACACCTTGCAGCGCAGCGAAGCTGAGGGCTTGCCCCGGCGCAGCGTGCTCAAGGGTCTGCTGCTGGCCACCGGCCTGGGCCTTGGCGGCTGGGGCAGCTATCGCAGCCAGCCGGCGCAGCACTGGCTGGCTGATGTTCACAGCGCCACCGGTGAAATTCGTCACCTTACCCTGGACGACGGCAGCCAGTTGGTGCTCGACACCGCCAGCGCCGTGGACATTCGCTTCGACCACCAGCAACGGCTGATTCGCTTGCGTCACGGGCGGATCTTTCTTACCAGTGGCAAAGACAGCCGCCAACGCCCCTTGCGAGTGGAAACCGCTCAAGGCCTGGTCGAAGCCCTGGGCACGCGCTTCAGCGTTGAGCAGCGCGACACCGCCAGCCGGGTCGAAGTCTTCGAGCATGCGGTGCGCATCAACCCGCACCAGGCGCCGGCACGTCGACTGCACGCCGGCCAGCGCTGCCAGTTCGACAGCCATGTGGTGCATGCCGCGCAGACCGTCGCCAGCAGCGAAGCGGCCTGGACCGGCGGGCACCTGATTGTCGAAGACTGGCGCCTGGGCGATTTGCTCGAAGAGCTCGGCCGCTACCGGCCAGGGCTGTTGTCTTACTCCAACGAACTGAACGGGCTACGGGTATCCGGGACCTTTTCCCTCACAGACAGCGATGCGGCGCTGTCGGCGCTGGCCACGTCGTTCAAGCTCCAGGTGCGTCGCTACAACCGCTTCTGGGTCAGCGTCGGCCTGAGTTAAAAAAATTTCAGCGAGGGGTGCCTGTTTCTTTTCGTTCGTCCGCCTCTGTAGGAAATAATCTCATTTGCGAACGAAGAGGATTTCCATGCAACCCCGCTTCCCCCGTGCCCTTCTACCCCACCTGATTGGCAGCCACCTGCTGGCTGCCGCCCTGGTCCTGCCCCTGCTACCCCTCGCCATTGCCCAGGCCGCAGAGACCGAAAGCGCCAGCAGCGGCCAGGTATTCGCCATTGAAGCGGGTTCCCTGAGCCGGGTGCTGGGCAGCTTTGCCGCAGCGGCCGGAGTCAACCTGTCGTATGACGCCCAGTTGACTGCCAGCCTGCAAAGCCAAGGCCTGCAGGGCCGCTTCGGGGTACTCGAAGGGTTGAGCCAGATCCTCGCCGGCAGCGGCCTGCAAGCGTTCCGCCAGGCTGACGGCAGCTACTCGATCCGCCCGCTGCCGGCCAGCAACGGTGCACTGGAACTGGGCGCCACCACCATCGGCGCCAGCACCCTCAACACCGGCATGGAAACCACCGACAGCCTCACGGTGCGCCAGGTCAGCTTTGCCAAGGGCGAGCACTCACTGCGCGAGACGCCGCAGTCGGTGACGGTGATCACCCGCAAGATGATGGACGAGCAGAACCTCACCACCCTCGAACAGGTGATGGAGAAAACCCCGGGGATCACCGTGCATGACTCGCCCATGGGCGGTAAATACTTCTACTCGCGCGGTTTCATGCTTGCCGGCCAGTACCAGTACGACGGTGTGCCGCTGGACCTCGGTGGCAACTACGTGCAGGCCAACAGTTTTGCCAGCGACATGGCCTACTACGACCGCGTCGAAGTGCTGCGCGGTGCCGCCGGCATGCTCAAGGGCTCCGGCAGCTCCGCCGGTGGCGTCAACTTCATCCGCAAGCGCGGACAGGAAAAGGCCGCTACCAGCGTCAGCCTTTCGGCAGGCTCCTGGGACAACTACCGCGCCCAGCTCGACACCGGCGGCCCGCTGAACGCGTCCGGCAGCCTGCGTGGCCGGTTGGTGGTCGCCGGGCAGGACCGCCAATACTTCTACGACATGGGCAAGCGCGACGACCAGGTGGTCTATGGCGCCCTCGACTACGACTTCAACGACGCCACCACCCTCGGCATCGGCGCCGCCTACGAGAAGCTCAATGCCACCCCGTGCTGGCAGGGCCTGCCGCGCTACAGCGATGGTTCGGACCTGAAGCTGTCGCGCTCCACCTGCCTGGGCGCGACCTGGAACAGCTGGGAAAGCCAGCGGGTCAACCTGTTCGCCGACCTCACCCATCACTTCAATGACCAGTGGCTGTTGAAAGTCGCGGCCATGCACAGCCACAACACCCAGGACATGCAGTACGCCATGACCCTGGGCAGCGTGCCGGTCGGCAGCAGCTCGGCCAACAACCCGCTGTACTCCGGCCTGTTCGACTACGACCAGCACGACTACGGCATGGACGCCTACCTGGATGGCAAATTCAACGCCTGGGGCCTGGAGCACGAGCTGATCATCGGTGCCAACGCCAGCCGGGCCAAGGGCAGCGACACCTACGCGCTGATCAACATGACCCAGTTGCTTGGCACCACCATGGACCCGTTCGCGCCCAACCGCGACATTCCCAAGCCGCCGGACAGCCTGTACCAGACCGCCTCCTACCGCGGCGGCCCGCTGCCGGTGGAAAGCGACACCCGGCAGATCGGCACCTATGCCACCTTGCGCCTGAAACTGGCCGAGCCCTTGACCCTGGTGCTTGGCAGCCGGGTCAGCTGGTACCGCAGCCAGCGCGATTCCTACACCCAGGCCTGGGACTACTGGCAGCATGACCGCAGCCAGGAAAACGGCCAGGTCACGCCGTTTGCTGCGCTGATCTACGACCTGGACGACACCTGGTCGGTGTACGGCAGCTACGCTGATATCTTCCAGCCGCAAGGCACTTACACCGACGCCCAGGGCAGCCCGCTGCAACCCAAGACCGGCGCCAACTACGAGCTGGGGATCAAGGGCGAATGGTTCGATGGCGGCCTGAACGCGGCGTTCAACCTGTTCCGCACCATCGAGGCGCACCGCGCCGAAGCCGACTATAACTCGGTATGCGCCGGCTCCTCCGACGGTTACTGCTACAGCGACAAGGGCAAGGTCCGCGCCCAGGGCTTCGAGGCCGAACTCAGCGGCGAGCTGGCCGAGCGCCTGCAGGTGCTGGCCGGCTACACCTACACCGAGCTTGAATACCTCAAGACCAATACCAACAGCCAGGACGCGACCTTCACCGCCAGCTATGTGCCACGCCATCTGTTGCGGGTCTGGGCCGACTATCAGCTGGACGGCCCGCTGCAACGCTGGAGCCTGGGCGGTGGGGTCAATGCGCAAAGCGACAACCACTACCAGGACCGCGCGGCGAAAACCGTACAGCCCGGCTATGCAATCTGGAACGCGCGCCTGGGCTACCAGCTGGATGACAACTGGAGTATCGCCGTCAACGGCAACAACCTGTTCGACAAGCATTACTACTCCAGCGTCGGCGCCCTGGCCTGGGGCAACTTCTATGGTGAGCCGCGCAATTTCATGGTGACCCTCAAAGGCGATTTCTGACGCAGGTGATTTGCGGTCGACGCCGACAGATGACAATCGTTATCATCTTCTGCCGGTCGTCGACCGCCTTGCCCTCACCTGCCCTGGATAGCCCATGACCACCGCAACGGACCCTGCCATGCTCGACGAACCCGAGCGATCTACCTTCGACCTACGCCCGTTACTGGCGGCCAACATGGCCTGCACCATGGCGATGATGGCTTTCGTGTCCTTGATCGGCCCGATTGCCCGCACGCTCGGTCTGGCCACCTGGCAGGCCGGCGCAGCGGTGACGGTTGCCGGGGTGATCTGGATGCTCCTGGCACACACCTGGGGCCGAGCCAGTGACCGGCTGGGACGGCGCAAGGTGCTGTTGCTTGGCACCGCAGGCTTCACCGCGGCCTATTGGGCGTTATGCCTGTTCATCGATACCGCCTTGCACCTGCTGCCCAGTGCCGCCCTGGCCTTTGCCGGGCTGGTGCTTGGCCGCGGCTTGATCGGCGCCTTCTACGCCGCTCTGCCGGTCGCTGGCGCAGCGCTGATTGCCGATAACATCGAACCTCAGCACCGCGCTCGGGCAATGGCTTCGCTGGGTGCGGCCAACGCCTTCGGCCTGGTGATCGGCCCGGCGCTGGCAGCGGTCCTGGCCCGCTACAGCCTGAGCCTGCCGTTCTATGTGATGGCGGTGCTACCGATGCTGGCGTTCCTGGTGCTGCTGCTCAAGCTCAAGCGTCAGGAACTGCACCTCAAGCAGCCACCCCGCCCGGTACGCCTGGCCGACCCGCGCCTGCGCCAGCCGTTGCTGGTGGCTTTCGTGGCGATGCTCAGTGTCTCGGTGGCGCAAATCACCGTCGGCTTCTTCGCCCTCGACCGTCTGGGCATGGACCCGGCCGATGCGGCGCAAACCGCCGGGGTTGCCCTGACCATGGTCGGCGTGGCGCTGATCCTGTCGCAGATCCTGGTGCGCAAACTCGAGTGGCCACCGCTGCGGATGATCCGCGTCGGCGCCAGCATCGCCGCCGTGGGCTTTGCCGCCAGCGCCCTGGCCACCAGCGCCGTGGGTTTGTGGGCGTGTTTCTTTTTCTCGGCCTGCGGCATGGGCTGGGTGTTCCCGGCGTTCTCGGCGCTGGCGGCCAATGCCATGGACGCCTCCGAACAAGGCGCCACGGCCGGTTCCATCGGCGCCGTGCAGGGCCTGGGCGTGGTCATCGGGCCGCTGGCCGGAACCCTGATCTACGCCGTCGATCCACGCCTGCCATACCTGATCGTGGGTGCCTTGTTATTGCTGGTGGGGTTTTGGCCGATGCCGCGGCGTCAGGGCTGAGCGGGTTTGGGTTTCGCGCATTCGTCGAAACCCTTGACGGTGTCGCGGCGGATCAACTGCAGTTCCTTTGTCGTCGCCGTGATAGGCCGCGCGTAATAGATGCCGTCGGCCTCGGCGAGGATTTTCATTGACTCGGTCGGCCCCTGCTCGGTATTGAGCACAATGCAGGTCCTGCCGCCCGAGCCCGACACTTGCAGGGCGTAACCGCCAATTTTTGCAGCTGCTTCGGGGAACAGCCCCACAACCATCAGCAGCAAAGTGAAGCTCACCATCAAAGGGCGAAAGACATTTTTTTGCCGATGGAAATGCACCATCATTGCCACCACCAGGACTTGCACAATCACCAGCACCAGCACTTCCAGAGCCATGATCGGCAGGAATGTCGAGGCTGAGCCGGCCAGCTCGCCCACCAGTGTTTCGACGACAGCTGTGACTTGCAGAAGCACCAGCAGTTGCAACCCGGCGCTGCACAAAGCAATCGTGTAAAACTCGCCACGTTCGGGCTTGTCGAGATCCGTAGGAACCAGCCAATGGATAAATCCTACAAAGGTTGCTACGGCAATCAGCCCGACCGGCAACAGCACCAGCCAGTACCAGTCCATGGGGCCTATCTGAATCACGAAATACCCGGAAAACGCCAGGAACAATGCCAATGCGAGGGAGCCCGCAAGCCACGCCAGGCTCACTGCGCCCCGGCTCTTCCCCTCCAGCTGATCAGCCAGACGCCTACCCTTGGCATCCAGGCGCTGGAACAGCACCATGGTCGGCAGCAGGATGTTGGTGCTGAGCACCACGATCACGAAGATCATCATGGCAAACATGATTGGCAATGCCGTAATCACCGCCCCCGAAGTAATACTCAAGGGGATCTTCTCGACCTGGATGTACTGGTGCAGATAGAGCCCGGACAGGAATAGCAGACACCCCCCTAGTGGCCAGGCACGATCATTTATCCAGAGCAAACCATCACTCAACTGCCTGGCGTACTCGCGCAAGCTGCTATTGCCCTCGGGGATAGGTTCAAGCTGGCTCATCCAACACTCCCTGTCGTTGTGGCGTGCAAAATCGGGCCCGCAACACCTGCGGCCATCCATCCCTACAGGCGGACCGCTATAGCCTAACGGAATGTGCTTTAATGCTTCGCCCAAAATTTTTGACACATAAGGCGGCTATGGACACGGGGACACGACTCAAACTGGTGCGTGAACGCAACAAACTCTCCCAACGGGAGCTGGCTCGGCGCAGTGGCCTGACCAACTCGACGATCTCGCAGATCGAGCAGAATCGCGTCAGCCCTTCGGTCAGTTCCCTGAAAAAGCTGCTTGAAGGCATTCCGATGTCGTTGGCGGAGTTCTTCAGTTTCGACGAGCCGATCCGCGAAGAGCGCTTTGTGTTCCGCTCCAACGAGCAGCCCGACCTTGGCAACAGTGGCCTGCGCATGCTGCTGGTGGGTGCCAGTGTCGAAGGCCGGCAGATGCGCATGTTGCGAGAGCTGTATGCGCCAGGTGCCGATTCCGGTGAGCCGATCGTGCATGCCGAGGGCGAAGAATGTGGCCTGGTGACCCGTGGCACCATCGAGCTGCGGGTGGATGGCCAGGTCAGCATCCTCAACTCCGGCGACGGTTACTACTTCCCCACCACCCTGCCCCACAGCTTCAAGAACATCGGCCAGGATGAGGCCGAGATCATCAGCGCCAACACCCCGGCGAACTTCTGAGAATGCGATCGCGGGGCAAGCCCGCTCCTACAGGACCTGTGTAGGAGCGGGCTTGCCCCGCGATGAATCTTGCTGCTACATCCAGCCCAGCCACTGCCACCAGGTAGCGGCAAACACCAGCATCAGCCCATAGCCAATCAAGGTCACCACAATCCCCACCCGGGCAAACTGCTTGGCGGTGAAGGTCTCGGTGCCCAGGCAGACCATGTTCTGCGGCGCGTTGATCGGCAGGATAAAGCCGTAACTGACCACGAAACCCAGGGCCATGGTCATGCCCAGCCGGCTGAAGTCACCCGGCAGGGTCTGCAGCACGGCGATCAGTATCGGCAGCAGCGCCGAGGTCAGCGCGGTGGCGCTGGCAAAGCCCAGGTGGATCAGAATCAGGAAGGCCGCGAGGATCGAAAACACCCCCAGGGTGCCCAGTTGATCCAGCCCGGTATGAGCCACCACCTGCGCGCCCAGCCATTGCCCGGCCTGGGTGGTAAGCAAGGTGGTGCCCAGGCTGATGCCGACACCAAAGACAATCACCGTCCCCCAGGGAATGCGCGCCTGCACGTCTTTCCAGGTCATCACCCCGATCCGTGGCAGCAGCAGGATCACCAGCCCGGCATAGGTGGTCGAGGTGGTGTCGAAGTGATGCAACTTGCCCTCGGTGGCCCAGGCCAGCAGCAACAGCAGCGACACGCCAAGCAGGCGTTTCTGCGCCGCGGTCATCGGCCCGAGCTCGGCCAGGGTCTTGCTCACTGCCGCCTTGCCGCCGGGAATCGCGTCGCTCTCGGGCGGCAGCATTTTCAGCACCAGCACGATCAGCACCACCGACATGATCAACGCCCAGGGCGCGCCGGCGATCAACCAGTCGATCCACGACACCCGGGCGCCGAGCATCTTGTCCATGAAGCCGACGGTCAGCAGGTTCTGCGCCGCCGCGGTCTGGATGCCGATGTTCCAGATGCTGGTGCCCTGGGCGACGATGATCATGATCCCGGCGGCGATGTTCGAGCGCTTGTCGACGCCAAAGGCGGCGATCACGCCCATCATGATCGGTACCACGCAGGCACTGCGCGCCGTGGCGCTGGGCACCACCAGGCTGAGTAGCACGGTGACCGCGACTGCACCGAGAAGGATGCGCCGGGTGCTGACACCGATACTCGACAGCGTCACCAGGGCGATGCGTCGGTCCAGGCCGGTGTGGGTCATGGCCGCGGCGATGAACAAGGCGCCCACCACCAGGGCCAGGGCGCTGTTGGAGAACCCGGTCAGGGCCAGGGTAATGGCTGCGGAGGAGCCGTAGATCACCGAGGGGTCGGCCACGGTCGGCGCAGTGCCGAGCAAAAAGGCCATCAGCGAGGTGATCATGATCGCACTGGCTTCGTACGACACCGCTTCGGTGATCCACACCACCACGGCAAAGGCCAGGATTGCCAACACCCGGTGGCCGGCCACTGGCAGGTCGGCGGGCATCGGCAGCAACAGCACCCCGACCAGGGCCGCGATACCCACCAGCAGGCCAATAGGCATGCGGGTTCCGGCGGTTTGAGAGACAGGCGCATTGGCCGGCGAATTCATGAGTAACTCCCTGCAGAACATGTGCAGCCATGATCCTGCAGATCGCTTTAACGCAGACTGATGCGTGTCAATGCCCCGAATTCGAGGCATTGTCGGACAAGATGTAGTGCGCTAAAAAAAACACTACAAAACCTGTTGACGCCGTTTGTCGCCCCTTGCATGATGAGGTCGTCTCCCCGATCGGGGGTACTGGCAAGGGTGTTCCAGGCAGCTCGACAGATCCATGAGCTGTGTGCGGATGGGTACTGCCCAAAAGGCAGCGTGTAGAAGCCCCCAGTTGTGACGCTGCTGTAGCAGCTTTCATTTAACGCTACATGTTATGCGCCAAGTGCGAACAAACAACGAATGGTCTAGGGGGCTTTATGATGAATCTGAACAATCAACCGACTGTTGAAGAACTGGCCCGGCTGTTCGCCGCGCGCAAGGACACTCTCGACAGCCACATCCTCTGGGTTTGCGAATCGGGTGAAGTTCGCCTGGACAGCCTGGAAAGCATGAGCGACGAAACGCAGTTCGAGCAATGCAACCCGAACATGCGTGCCCGCCTGAAGATGTACCGTCGCGGCCAGGGCTACGTCGGCAAGAAAGCCGCTGCCGACACCCAGTATGTCGGACGGGTTCTGCAGACCCTGCAAAGCGAATGGGCTGCGCTGCAGAACACTCCTGGCGTCGCGGTGATCGACCGTCTCTGCTAAGGGTCGCTGGGGTGCAGCACTGCCCCAGCCACGCTTGAGCCCAATCCCTGCGGATTGGGCTTTTTTATGGTTCTTCACGGAGTCCTGGGGGGCTAAGCCTCAACATCCCAACCCTGGATTCCGTGAAGAGCCTTTTTTATTTATCCCGGTACCTGGCTAGAATGGCGCTTTGCACAAGAGCCCGCTTATGACCCAACCTGCTTTCGGCACCGGTGATGCCTCCTACCAGGCCGCCGGTGGCATCGACGGCCTGCGCCGCCTGGTCGATGCGTTCTACCGGTTGATGGATGAGAACCCCGAGGCACTGGCCGTGCGCCAGATGCACCCGCAAAGCCTCGATGCCTCGCGCGACAAGCTGACCTGCTTCCTCAGTGGCTGGCTCGGTGGCCCGCGGCTGTTCAGTGAACGCTATGGTCCGATCGCCATCCCGGCCTTCCATGCCCATTGGCCGATCGATGAAAACCACAGCGCCATCTGGTTGAACTGCATGGAACAGGCGATTGCCCTGCAGGATTATTCTGCCGAGTTCGCCGAGTACCTGCTGCGCCAGCTACGCGTGCCGGCCCAGCGCATCGTCCAGGCCAGCCGCGCCCGTCACCCTCAGGCCTGACGGCGCAATGGCGCCTTCTCCAGTGGCAACGCCCCGGTAGCCAGTGCCCTGGCCCGGTCGACGCCCCAGACCATGGCGCGCGTCATGGTTTCACAGGGGCGGTTGTCGTAGTACTCCTCGACCATGGCCTTGCCCTGGCGCGTATAGATACCGAGGAACAATTGCGTGGCGCCGGTACGCGACAGCCTTACCTGTACGTCGAGGCTGGTCCCGTCACTGAGCTGTTCGTCATGGCTGCGGCTGTGCAGTTGTGCGTCGGCCCAGTTCCAGTAAGTCTCTTCCCTGATACGCATCGAATGGCTCCTGTATTGATGGCGGCGATAGTAAGGCACACAACCCGGCATCAGGCGAGTGCGAGCCGCGCAACCTTTGCGCAAGGTCAAACAATGCAAAAAAAACCCCGCCGTTGGGCGGGGTGGTGGACGATTCGTTTACTTCTTCGCGGGCAAGCGCGGGGTGAATTTGCCCTTCTTGCTACGCTGCAGCGCGTTCAGGCGCACCTGTGCGTCTTCCTGCGTCATGTTGGTAAAACCCAGCCGATAGCCGCTCTGCCCGCAACGGATTAGATTGTTGATTGGAAAAGCGTCGCCGTTGTCCTCATTGAACAAGTCAACCATGCCCCAGTCTCCCTCCGACAGCGGATCAGTACCGGCAAACAGATGATTGCCCAGAAAAGCACTGACCCTGGTGATTCTGAGACTAGCCGGTCATTTGTGGACCACACGGGCAAAGACAAAAAAGCCCGACCAATGGCCGGGCTATTTTGTCGCACCCCAGGGTGACTTGAGAGGCTTACTTGAGCTTTACGGCGGTGCCGGTGACAAACACCACGACCATGCCACCGCGCGCCGACGGCATGCTGATTTCGTAATCCAGGCCCACCACTGCATCGGCCTGCAGGCTGCGCGCGCGGGCGCGGATTTCATCGGTGGCCTGGATGCGTGCCTCTTTCAGCGCGCTTTCCAGGGTTTGTGAACGGCCACCGAAAAAGTCGCGGAAACTGGCGAAAATATCGCGAACCACGTTGATACCCTGGACCGACTCGGCGCTGACCACATCCAGATAGGCGGCAATTTCCCGGCCTTCGATGGTCCCTGTGGTAGTGATGATCATACTGCTCTCCTTCGGCCTTGCCAGTCAGCCGCCCGACGCTTCAGCGAGCGGGCGGTAAAAAAACGCGATGGTAGCAAAACCAAGGCCAGTCGCGCGGTCTATTTATACAAGCAATACATTGTGTAATAGTGCGACTGCACCTAGACTTTCAGCCACTCGAAACCCCACCTGCGAAGGAGCCGCGCATGAACACCGCCCATCCCCCTGCCCCCGCTTCATGGGCTGAATTGTTGCGCGGGCGCAACGCCCTGCGCTCGATTGCCCTGGCCGGAGGTGTGGCCTTGCATGCGATCAACGTCTATATAGTGACCACCATTTTGCCGACCGTGATTGCCGACATCGGCGGCCTGGCCTTTTATGCCTGGAGCACCACCCTGTTCGTCGCCACCTCGATCATCGGTTCGACCCTGTCGGCGCAATTGATCGAACGCCTGGGCGCGCGGGCAGCCTTTCTCCTGGCCCTGGCAGTGTTCGCCCTGGGCTCGGTGATCTGCGCCGCAGCGCCCAGCATGCCGGTGCTGCTGATCGGCCGCAGCGTCCAGGGCCTGGGCGGCGGCATCCTGTTTGCCCTGAGCTACGCGCTGATCCGCCTGGTGTTCGACGAACGCCTGTGGCCGCGGGCCATGGCCCTGGTGTCCGGCATGTGGGGCGTGGCCACCCTGTGCGGGCCGGCGGTCGGTGGCATCTTTGCCCAGGGCGGCCATTGGCGCTGGGCATTCTGGTCACTGCTGCCGGTGGCGGCGCTGCTGGCGCTGATCGTCATCAGCCAGTTGAGCAACAAGGTTGCCGCCCGCTCGCAATCCCGTCCGCCCTATGGCCTGATCGCCTGCCTGGTGGCGTCAGTACTGGCGATTTCCGCCGCCAGCCTGTCGACGCAGCTGCTCTGGAACCTGATCGGCATCGGCGCGGGGCTGGCCCTTGCCGCACTCATCGCCCGCCTCGACCACACCCCTGGCCGACGCCTGCTGCCCACCGGCGCCTACGCACTGGGCACGCCGCTGGGCGCGCTGTACGCGGTGATGTGCCTGCTGATCGCGGCGATCACCACGGAAATATTCGTCCCCTATTTTCTTCAGGAAATTCACGGCCTGAGCCCACTTGCCGCCGGCTATATGACGGCGGCCATGGCCGCAGGCTGGACCGTCGCCGCGTTGTTCAGCGCCAGCCGCACAGGTGCTGGCGCCGAGCGCATGATCCGCTTCGGCCCGGCAGTGATCCTCGTGGCCCTGCTGGCGCTGGCGCTGATGACCCCGCAACAGCCGTGGCTGGCCCAGGCGTCGGGCCTGGCGTTGTATTGCCTGGCCCTGGCCGGGGTCGGGCTAGGGATCGGCCTGGGCTGGCCGCACCTGCTGACGCGGGTGCTCAGCGCTGCCCGCGCAGGCGAAGAGAACCTCGCCTCGGCGTCGATCACCACCGTGCAACTGTACGCCACCGCCCTGTCCGCGGCGCTGGCCGGGCTGGTCAGCAACAGCGCCGGGCTGGTCGAGCCCGGCGGCGTCGCCGGGGCACAGCAGGCCTCGACGTGGCTGTTCAGCGTGTTTGCCCTGGCACCAGCGCTGGCCCTGCTGCTGACCTGGCGCCTTACCCGAAACCCGGCCAGGGCCCTGGCCTGATGAGTTGAGTCCCCCGTCCGATGCAAGGAGCAGCGATGAAAGAAGCCAAACAGGTGTACGAGCGCATCAGCGAACAGTTTGAAGACTTCACCAGCCACGCCAGCCAGCGCGGCATCGAAGTCGATACCTTCCGCTACATGGTCGGCAACGTGCAGGGCCTGGAGATTCTCGACCTGGCCTGCGGTCACGGCTTTTTCAGCCGTCAGCTCAAGGACTGGGGCGCTGCCCATGTGCGCGGCGTGGATATTTCGCCGAGCATGATCTATCAGGCCCGCCAGGCCAACGACGGCATCGCCTACGAAGTGCGGGACGTGGCGCAGATGGGGCGCATCGGCACCTACGACAAGGTTACCGCTGCCTGGCTGTTCAATTACGCCAGCAGCGTCGAGGAGCTGGGGAGGATGTTCAGCAGCGCCGCGCAGAACCTCAAACCCGGCGGCCAGTTGGTGGCCTATACCGCCAACCCGGCGTTCGACCTGGGCAAGGGCAACTTCACCCGCTATGGCATCAGTGTGCTGGATGAAAATGTCGTGAATGGCGGCTATCGCTGCAAGGCGCAGTTCATGTCCACGCCGCCGGCCGACTTCACCTACTACCGCTGGCGTCAGGACGTGTATGAAGACGCGGCAAAAGCCGCGGGGTTCAGCGACTGCCGCTGGATCGCGCCCTTGATCAGCAAACAACGCAAGGATGCCCGGGAGCCGGGCTACTGGGATGGGTTCGAAAGCAACAGCCTGCAGATCGGCCTGATCTGCAGGAAGTAAACAGAACGGCCGGGAGCTGAAACCTCAGATCCCGGCCGTGATCACCTCAGTTGCGGACCAGCGCCAGCAGGTACATGGCGTCGCCATGCTGGCGTTCGATCACCACCAGTTCCTGCCAGGCAAAACCGTAGCCTTCGAGGCTGTCGCGGATGCCCTGCTCGGTGAAGAAGTAACCCTGGCGCTGGTTGTCCATCTCGCGCCAGCCCGGTACCGGGTTGCTACTGTCCACGCCAAAGACGTTAAGGGCAATCAGACCGCCCTTGCGCACATGGCTGCGCATATGCGCCAGGTAGGCATCCCACTCATCGGGGTGCTGATGGTGGAAGCAGCCGTTGTCGAGTACCGCGTCGAACTGCCGACCGTCCGCTGTCTGCCAGTCCTGCAAGGCGCTGTTGACCAGCTCCAGGCGTTCGCCCCAGCGCTTGCGCAATAGCGGCCAGCTGGAGTTCTCGACGATGTCCAGGCCGGTGACCCGGTGCCCGGCCTGGATGAACTCCGAGGCATCGCGGCCACGTCCGACGCCGACATCGAGGATGCGCTGGTCGGGCTTGTCGCCCAGCGCCGCGAGGAAAACCCGCGCCGCCCGGGCCATGCCGATGTCCCACGACCACTCGTCTTCGCCATGGCTATAGCGGTGCACGAACGAGGTATCGAGGGCCTTGCGGTACGCCGAAGGCTCCATGAAATCCACTGCCTGCTTGCTCATTGACCGATCTCCTCGCACTCAGGAAGCACGCCGGGCGGCGATGCCATAGATGTTGCCGTCATAGGAGCTGGCCAGAAAATCATGCTGCTGGCCGCTGTGGGTGATACAGGAAATGCCGCTCGCGGTTGGCCGTTGCAGCGGCTGCCAGCTGCGCGTGGCCAGGTTGAACAGCGCCACGGTGCCGTTGTAGGCGGCGGTGGCGATGATCGCGCCATCGGCCGAGGCGCCGATGCACTTGATCGAGTGCTGGTGCGGCGAATCGTAGACCTCATCACCGCCCTCCAGCCACAGACGCAGCTTGAGGTCACGACCGATGCTGGCAAAGCCGCCTTCGATCTGGCAGCAACCGTTGGAGATCCGCGCGTGGGCGTTGTCGATGTGGCGGGCGCAACTAAAGTCGTCGATGCGGTGCAAGGCGGCGTCGGCCGAGGCGCAGACGCTGAACAGGTAACGCTCATTGGCGGCCACGCCCTTGATGGCGTTGTCGTGCATGGCGATCGAAGCCACCAGCTTCAGGCCGTCGCGACCGTCGAGGATGAACACCAGGCCTTCGCCGGTGTAGGTGCCGATCAACGCATGCGGCACGCCATCCTTTTCAAAGGTGGTGCCACAGTTCAGGGGCGAGCGGTGCTGGTACAACAGCTGTCCGCTGAGGGCATCGAACACCTGGCCCATCTGCCCGCCGGTCAACAGCAGCGGCCCGAACGGCAGGAGGAAGTTGCACAGGCTGCCGACCCCGGTCACCGGCTTGTTGTCGCGAAACAGCAAGCCGGCATCGCCGATGCTGTACTGCTGGCCCTGGGCAGTCACCACCGCGTTGATGCTGACCGCGGGCTGGATACCGTCGACGCTCCACTCGTCACGCTCGTAGTTCCAGGTGGCGTAGCGTGAACCGAAGGTGGCGAACACCAGTTCTTCTTCGCCAACAAAGGCGCAGCTGCGCGGCCAGATGATGCTCGGCAGCGCGGTGCTGCGCAGCTTGCTGAGGTTGTGCTGGGCATCGAAGCGCCAGAGAATTGCCGAACGGTCGTAGCTGAGGGTCACCAACAGTTGCTTGTCATCGTTCCAGACGATGCGCTTGATCCCGGCGTCGTGGGCGGCAACGCTGCGCACCTGGCCCTGGCCGATGATCGAGATGCGCCCCTCGTCGTCGCCGGCGAACACCACGCCGTTGCGGGTGATGGCAATGGTGTCGGTCTCGACGCCGCCGATATCCACCTCATCGCACTGGGCGAAGCTGGTGGTGTCCCACTGGCGCACGGTGCCATCGTCGCTGCTGGAAATCAGGCGCTTGCCGTCCGGCGACCAGACCACCGAAATCACGTCGGCCTGGTGGCCATGGAAACTGCCCTTGAGGTTGCCCTGCAAATCGAAAATGCGCAGCACATGATCACGTGAACAGGTGGCAACCAGCGTGCCGTCGGGCGAGAACACCGCCATCTCGACGTCGTCCTGGTGACCGGACAGCACCGCCTTGAGGCGCATGCTCGGCACTTCCCAGATCCGCGCGGTGTAGTCGCTGCTGGCGCTGACCAGGTGCTTGCCGTCGGCGCTGAAGGCACACTGGTTGGCCAGGTGATCATGGTGCACGCGATGGATCGGCAGACCGGTGCGGGCGTTCCACAGGATGACCTGGTTGTCGTAGCCGGCGGTGGCCACGAACTCTGCTGCATGGGCGGCAATGCCGCTGATGGGGCCTATGTGTTTCATCGAAAAATCCTTTTTTCTTCAGAGAACAATCAAAGCTTGATGGAGTGGCTGGACTTGGCCACCTTCGACAGCAGGTAGTTGCGGTTGTGCTGGGTGAGGAACACCCCGGTCGGCACCTGGTCGACCACGTCGATGCCGCCATCACGCAGCTGCTGGACCTTGTCGGGGTTGTTGGTGAGCAGACGGCAGCGGTGCACGTTGAGGGCCTTGAGCATCTGCGCCGCGGGGCTGAAGCTGCGCGAATCCGCCGGATGGTTGAGTTCGAGATTGGCCTCATAGGTGTCCAGGCCACGGTCCTGCAGCAGGTACGTCTCGAACTTGGAGTACAGGCCGATACCACGGCCCTCCTGACGCAGGTAGATCAGGTAGCCGCCCTGCACGTTCAGGGTGTTGAGGGCCTCCTGCAATTGCGGGCCGCAGTCGCAGCGCTGGGAGCCGAACACATCGCCGGTAATGCATTCGGAATGCACCCGCACCAGCGGCACCTCGGCCTTGTCCAGGTTGATGCCGACGGCAAAATGCTCGTTGTGCTTGTCGAAGCCCTTGAAGCCGAAGAAGTGAGCGTCGACCGAACCGCCCAAAATGGAAATCGGCACCTTGGTGTGCAGCGAAACGTCGTTGTTCATGATCAAACCTCGCACGATTGACAGATGATTCAGTTGTTGTTTTCTACCAGGCGAAAGCCCATGACATAGATCGGTCGCGGGTAGCGCCCATGTCGCCGAGGGTTGCGCGCCAGGTCGCGAAAGCGCGTGAAGCTGCCACCACGGGCGATACGGTGACGACCGACATCCAGTACCAGGTCGTCGTTGATCTGCGGGCCACCGGGGTACGGCCGATAGTCATCGGCGACGTATTCCTCGACGTTACCGGCCATGTCCAGCGCACCAAACACCGAGGCGCCCTGGGGAAATACCCCCACCGGGGTGCTGTCCAGGTAACCCAGTTCGATGGTGTTGGCGTATTCGGCGTGGAAGCTCTCGCCCCAGGGAAACTGCAGGCGCTGGGGCCCGGCCGCGGCATGTTCCCACTGGGCTTCGGTGGGCAGGCTGAAGCGTCGGCCGGTGCGCTGGCTCAACCACTGCGCATAGGCATCGGCGTCCGTGTCACTGACGCTGTACACCGGGTGGTTGGCGCGCTGCAGCGGGTAGCGGCCGAAGGCCCAGCTGCTGGGCAGCGCCGGGTGGCCGGTGTCGAGCAAGAATTCCCGGTACTCGCTGTTGGTCACGGCAAAGCGGGCGATGCGGTAGCGGTCCAGATCGACGCTGTGCAGCGGGGTTTCCTTCTCGATCCAGCTACGGTCCAGGCCCAGGCCCTCGAAGTCGTCCATGACCTGGCCGACCCTTGCAGGGTCCAGGCCGATCTGCACGGTCGCAGCGGGAATGTCGATCATCTGCGGGTTGAACACATCGATGCGCGGGTCGCCGCGCAAGCCCAGCACTTCGCCAGCGGCAATGCGCCGGTACAGCGGCGCGCCAGCGCTTTCAAGCAGCGCCAGCAATTGTTCGACCGGTGTATCGAGCATCGAGCTGATCGCCAGCCCCACCTGCTCCACCAGCGGGTATTCCAGGTAATGTTCCGGGTAGCCCATCAGCACCCGGTCGGTAACGTCTTTGGGCAGCGGGCTGGGGAGCCGCGGCCAGTGCCGATCCTTGAGACTGTTCATCCTTGCACCTTGTTTTGAGTAACGACGCCCACGACGGGGCCGAACCCGGTTCGGCCCACGACGTAGTACCCAGGGGTAGCCTCAGAGCTGGTCGAGCAGCAGCCGGCGATTGGTTTCGATCATCTCGATTTCCGCGCTGTAGACTTCGACCACCAGGCCATCGGGGTCTTCGAAGTACACGGCGCTGCGCACGTTATCCGGGCCATGGTGATAACCCGGCGCCGGGCCGTTGCCCTTGACCAGCTTGATCGAGCCATTGGCGGTGACCCGCTCGGCGATGCGCTTGACGTCTTCGGGCAAGGCGCGAATGCCGATGTGATAGCCCGGCGGGTAGCTGAACTCGGCGCTCTGCTCGATGAAGAAATCAAAGCCGTTTAGCTCCATCACCACCTTGCGCGGGCCGAGGTTGTAGCAGTAGCGCGCGCCGAAGATGTTGCGGTAGAAGGCCTGGGAAACCTCCAGATCACGGGCCAGGATGTTGATGTGATTGAGCTGCGGCTGCTGGCGGGCCAGCGCGGCGGCGTCGATCGACACCCCTTCAAGGGCACGCCACATCTTTACTGCAGCGGTAAACTTCGCGTACCCGGCCAGCCAGGTTTTCAGCGCCTCGCTCGACTGCGGCTTGTCCAGCTGGGTCAGGCCATAGGGGTAGACGAAGCAGGCCGCAGCCTGCGACAGCTGCTGGTTGATGGCCTCTGCAGCAGGCTCCCTGCCCTGGCTGTCGGCCAGGCGCACCAGGGTCACCGCCGTATTGCGATAGAGGGCTTCGGCTGCCTTGAGCTGGGCCGCCAGCGCCGCTTGCTGATCACTTGCCAGCAGCACGATCAGGCCATCGGCCTCGCCCTGGCGGGACAGTTGCGCGGTAGCGTGCAATTCGAAACCGGCGGCGCTGGCCACCTGGCCCAGCTCACCGATCAGGGTCAGCGCACGGGCGTCAGGATTGGCCCCGTGCAGCAGAATGAACTTGAGCATCAGTTGACCCTCCGCCCGACCAGCAGGGTGTAGCGACCGATCGGCTCCTGGTCGACGCTCAGGCCCTGATCCTGCAGCTGTTTTGCCAGCCAGCGGGTCGGGTGCAGCTCGCCATTCACGGTGTTGACCATCATGTGCAGGGAGAAGTCAGCCGACAGCGCCGGGTGAATCTCGTCCTCGTCCAGGGTCATGCTGAGGATCAGCAAGGCGCCGTGTTGTTCGAGCAACCGGCTGGCGCCCTTGATCAGCGTGGTGGTCTGTTCACGGGTGAAGTAATGCAGGCAGTCGTTGAGCATCACCACGTCGGCGCGCGCGTCCTGGTAACGGGCAAGGTCGAGCAGGTTGCGCTCCTTGAAGCTCAGGCGCTGCTCGAGCTGGTACTTGCCAATGGTGCTCTCGGCCGCCTGGCGGGTGGCGCCCAGGTCCCAGATTTCGCCGCTGACCTGCGGGTGGCGGCGGGCGATCTCGGCGATGTAGGTACCGTGGCCGCCAGCCAGGTCGATGACCGTCTTCGCCTGGTCAAAGACTGACAGCTCACGCAGTACATCGACCATTGGCTGGCTGAAGCGGACCATGGCATCGTTAAAGGCATCGCGGGCGGCGACGTCATGCTTGAAGCGGTTTTCCTGCTGAAAGTCCAGTGACCGGGTGGTGCTGAGAATCTCGCCCAGGCGCGGCCAGTTCTGCCATTGCAGGCGCTGGTGAGCAATGATCGGGCCGATGAATTCAGCACTGCTGCTGACCAGGAAGCGCTCGCTCAACGGCTGGTTGACGAAACCGTTGTCGGTTTTTTGCAGCAGGCCCATGGCGACCAGGGCATTGAGGAAGATCTTGCCCTTGTTGGCCACCCAGCCCAGCGCCAGGCTCACGGCCTCGGCCTTGACCGGCGTGCGGGTGTGGTCGAACACCTGGTGCGCCACCGCCGCATGGAGGATGGCCGACTGGCGGTACTGATCGGAGAGTTTCACCAGGTCGAACACACCATTGAGGGCATTGGTTTCCTCGGCGTGTTCATAGATGGTCACCGGTTTTTGCGCATTCATACACTCACTTCCCTGTTGAGTTTCATTTCCTGCATGTTCCAGGCCGATGGCCTGCCGTGCACGGCAAGGTTCTGGCTGTTGGCGGTGCTCACTGCGGCCACAGGCGCAAAACTAAGAAATGATCCTAGTCGCTGGCTGGAAAAACACAAATTCGATCTTTTATATTTTTTCGAGCTTTAAACTTTACTGCTGATACCTTTTACAAATAACCATCGCAATGCTAAAACTGGCTATGCTCAAGCTCGTTACCTGCGCAATGGATGGCGCCACAGGTCGACCGTTAACGCCTATTCGCAGGGTTATTTGCACACGATGACTGCACCCGCCGCCGACGCCAGCTCCACCGCCGACCGCATCCTGTTTTTGCTCAAGACCCGTGGCGCGCTGAAAACCACCGACCTTGCCAGCTTGCTGGACATCACCTTTGAAGCCGCGCGCCAGCAGATCCAGAAGCTGCAGAGCGCCGAGCTGATCACTGGCATCAGTGCACCGGCCAAGGGCGCTGGCCGTCCTTCGCAGAAGTGGACCCTGACCGAAGCCGCGCAGCGGCGCTTCCCCGACTCCCACAGCGTGCTGACCCTGCAACTGATCGAGACGGTCGAACAGGTGTTCGGCCATGAAGGCGTCGACCAACTCATCACCCGCATGGAAACCGCCAACCGCAGCGAATACCTGCAGGCCTGCAGTCTGGCCGAAACGATCGAAGACAAGGTGCGGGTCCTGGTGCAACTGCGCGAACGCGCCGGCTACATGGCGGAAATGGTCGAGAGCGACAACGGCTGGCTGATCATCGAAAACCACTGCCCTATTTGTGTGGCGGCATCACGCTGCCAGGGGTTTTGCCGCTCAGAGTTGCAGATCTTCCAGTCGGTGTTTGGCGAGCAGGCGCTTGTCGAGCGCTGCGAACATCTGATATCAGGTGACCGACGCTGCGTGTACCGGGTTTCGCCGAGGACGGCGCCCGCGCAGTAACCCCCTAAGTCCTTAAGGAATGAGGCGCACATGAACCCGACCATCGAGCTGCTCGCCAGCCACCGCAGCGAGCGCAGTTTCCACAGCAGACCGATCAGCGACGACCTGCTTGACGCCATCCTCCAGGCGGCCCACCAGGCGCCGACTTCGTTCAATGCTCAGCATATTTCCGCGGTGGTGGTGCGCGATGCCGAGCGCCGCCGGCAAATCGCCGAGCTTGCCGGTGGGCAACCGTGGATTGCCGCGGCGCCGGTGTTCATCACCTTGGTAGTGGACTTCTACAAGACCGAACTGGCAGCGCGCCTGAGCGGTGACCAGCAGTGCATCCACCAACACCTGGAAGGCATGATTGCCGCCTGCACCGATGGCGGCATCATCCTCTCGATGCTGATGACCGCGGCGCGCTCGCTGGGTTTGGGCGTGGTGCCGGTGGGCGGCATTCGCGCCAACGCCAGCGGCATGATCGAGCTGCTTGGCTTGCCGGAAAAATCCTTTGCCCTGTGCGGGGTTGCGCTGGGTTACGTGCAACAGCCGGCGCTGCAAAAACCGCGTTTGCCCTTGGCTTCGTTTCGTCATGACGAGCGCTATGACGCCCAAGCGTTGCCGGCGGCGATCGAGGCATACGATGCTGCGCTGATGGAGCATTGGCAAGTTGCCGGGCGGGTTGAGGGGCAGAATTGGTCGGGCAGTATCGGTCGTTGCTATGCGCGCAATTATCGGCCGCAGCTCAAAGCGCAGTTGCTGGCCAACGGGTTGGCGGCGGACTGAACGGCCTCATCGCGGGTCAAGCCCGCTCCCACAGTGGATCTGTGTACGCAGGACCTGTGGGAGCCGGACTTGCCGGCGATCGAGCGCGCAGCGATCGTAATCCAGACACCACCTGATGTGCTGGCTGGACCGGCCTCATCGCTGGCAAGCCAGCTCCCACAGTGGATCTCTGTACGCCGGACTTGTGGGAGCTGGCCTTGCCAGCGATCGAGCGCGCAGCGGTCGCAATCCAGACACCACGTGATGTGCTGGCTGGACCGGCCTCATCGCTGGCAAGCCAGCTCCCACAGTAGATCTGTGTACGCCGAACCTGTGGGAGCTGGCCTTGCCGGCGATCGAGCGCGCAGCGGTCGCATTCCAGACACCACGTGATGTGCTGGCTGGACCGGCCTCATCGCTGGCAAGCCAGCTCCCACAGTAGATCTGTGTACGCCGGACTTGTGGGAGCTGGCCTTGCCGGCGATCGAGCGCGCAGCGGTCGCATTCCAGACACCACGTGATGTGCTGGCTGGACTGGCCTCATCGCTGGAAAGCCAGCTCCCACAATGAATCGGTACACACCGGACCTGTGGGAGCCGGACTTGCCGGCGATCGAGCGCGCAGCGGTCGTAATCCTGACACCACGTGATGTGCTGGCTGGACCGGCCTCATCGCTGGCAAGCCAGCTCCCACAATCGATCTCTGTACGCCGGACTTGTGGGAGCTGGCCTTGCCGGCGATCGAGCGCGCAGCGGTCGCAATCCAGACACCACGTGATGTGCTGGCTGGACCGGCCTCATCGCTGGCAAGCCAGCTCCCACAGTGGATCTGTGTACGCCGGACCTGTGGGAGCCGGCCTTGCCGGCGATCGAGCGCGCAGCGGTCGCAATCCAGACACCACGTGATGTGCTGGCTGGACCGGCCTCATCGCTGGCAAGCCAGCTCCCACAATCGATCTCTGTACGCCGGACTTGTGGGAGCTGGCCTTGCCGGCGATCGAGCGCGCAGCGGTCGCAATCCAGACACCACGTGATGTGCTGGCTGGACCGGCCTCATCGCTGGCAAGCCAGCTCCCACAATCGATCTCTGTACGCCGGACTTGTGGGAGCTGGCCTTTCCGGCCCTCGAGCGCGCACCGGTCGCAATCCAGACACCACGTG